>NZ_JADBEC010000002.1:0-342298 GCF_014873945.1 Rhizobium viscosum
CGCCAGACGAGGAAACCGTTGATCGAACCAAGCGCTGCGCCGATCACGACTGCTGCAAGGATGAGAACGATGAGCGGCAGTCCGGGAAAGGTGGCATTCATCATCGCGATCGCCATGCCGGTAAAGGCGAGGTTGGCTGCGACCGAAAGGTCGATCGATTTCGTCAGGATGACGGTCATCTGGGCAAGCGCCAGGATGATGAGGATGGCCGTATCGTTAAAGATGCCGGCGAGATTATCCGGTGTCGAGAAATCGGCTGCGCGCGTCGAGAAGACGGCGATCATCACCACGATGATGGCAAAGAGCAGGGTTTCGCGTTTTCTGATCAGTCTCATCATGCCCGTCACCTCATGCATTTCCGGTCGCCGCGCGCACCAGCGCTTCCGGCGAAAGCTGATCGCGTTCGAAGAACCCCGCCGACAGGCCTTCCTTCATGACCAGAACGCGGTCCGACATGCCGATGATCTCGGGCAGTTCGGAAGAGATCATGATGATGGAGAGACCTTCGGCCGCAAGCTCGCTGATGAAGCCATGGACGGCAGCCTTCGAGCCGATGTCGATACCCTTGGTCGGTTCGTCGAGGATGATGACCTTCGGCTTGGTGGCGAGCCACTTGCCGATGACGACTTTCTGCTGATTGCCGCCCGATAGCGTGCCGACAGGTACGGATAGGGCCGCAGCACGCAGGTCCAGGCGCTCGGCATATTTGCGGGCAAGCGCGAATTCTTCCGCAGCCTGCAGGAAGCCCTTGCGCGAGGTGCGAGTCAGCGACGGCAGCGTCATGTTCTGATAGATCGGCATCGGCAGCGCCAGACCGTGGCGGCCGCGCTCTTCCGGCACATAGACGATACCGGCGCGGATGGCATCATGCGGCGAATTGATCGAGATCTCGCGGCCTTCAAGCGTCAGCTTGCCGGAAAGCGGCTTGGTAATGCCGAAGAGCGATTGCGCCAGTTCCGAGCGCCCGGCGCCGATCAGCCCGTAGATGCCGAGGATTTCGCCCTTGCGCAGCGTCAGCGAGATATCGCGGAATTCGGAGCGATGGCTGTATTTTTCGACTTCGAGCACCGGGCCGCCGATTGCCACATCGATCTTCGGGAAGGCGTTTTCGACATCGCGGCCGACCATCATGCGGACGATTTCGTCCTGCGGCGTTTCCTTCAGCTTCCCGTGACCGACGTCGCGGCCGTCGCGGAAGACGACGTAATTGTCGGCGATCTCGTAGAGCTCGTCGAATTTGTGACTGATGAAGAGGATGGCCTTGCCGCTTGCCTTCAAGCCCTCGACGATGCGGAAGAGATCGTCGATTTCCTTGCGCGAAAGGGCGGCGGTCGGTTCGTCCATGATGACGATGCGGGCCTCGATCGACAAAGCGCGGGCGATCGCCACGAGATGGCGCTGCGCGATCGAGAGGTCCTTCAGGCGGATCGTCGGATCGATATTGCTTTCAAGCGAGGTCAGCAGCGCGCGCGAGCGGCTGTTCATTTCGCTCCAGTCGATGGTGCGCCAACGCGTGCGCGGCGCATGACCGAGGAAAATATTCTCGGCAACCGAAAGCTCATCGAAGAGCACGGTCTCCTGGTGGATGGCGGTCACACCTGCATCGATCGCGGCTTGTGCCGTCGCAAAGTGCACCGGTTTGTCGTCGACAATGATCTCGCCCTCATTGGGGCGGTAGATTCCAGTCAGGATCTTGACGAGCGTCGACTTGCCGGCGCCATTTTCGCCGATCAGTGCCGTCACCTTGCCGGGATAGAGCGCGATGCTGACATTATCGAGCGCCTTCACGCCCGGAAAGATCTGCGAGATGCCGCGCATTTCCAGAATGGCGGTCGCGTCATCGGGTTTTGGGTCCGAGACGGGATGTTGAAGGGCAGGGGTCATCAGCAAGCTTACCACCGTCGAAAGAGAAGCCCGGCGGCAAAGCCGCCGGGTGTCCGTTCATGATCTCTGAAATCAGAAGACCTTGGAGAACTGGTCGATGTTCGAGGCATTGTAGACGAAGGGGTCGGCCATTGCGGCTTCGCCGTTGTCGCCAATCTTGATCTTGCCCATGCGGCCGGCTTCGATTTCGCTGCCCGGCTTGCCGTCGGCATCACCCTTTGCCAGGTGATAGGCGATCTGCGTTGCGGAGTAACCAAGGTCGATCGGGTTCCAGATGGCGAATTCCTTCGTGGCACCCGACTTGATCGCGCCAGCCATTTCAGAGGGCAGGCCGAGACCGGTGACGTAGACCTTGCCGACCAGACCCTTGTCTTCGACAACCTTGGAGGCTGCGAGGACGCCGACGGTCGTCGGAGCGACGATGACCTTGACGTTCGGGTTGGACTTCAAGAGGCCTTCGGCTTCACGATAGGACTTGTCCGAAAGGTCGTCGCCGTAGACGGTGGTGACGAGGTTGAGGCCCGGGAAGTCCTTGAGCTGCTTCTTCATCTGGTCGATCCAGATGTTCTGGTTGGTCGAGGTCGTCGTTGCCGACAGGATGGCGAAGTCACCCTTGCCGCCATCAAGATGATCCTTGGCAAGCGTCAGGCACATCTTGCCGATCAGCTCGTTAGACGACGGGTTGAGCTGCAGGATGCGGCCTTCAGGAGCAACGCCGGAGTCCCAGGAAATAACCTTGATACCACGCTGGGTGGCCTTCTTCAGCGCCGGAACGACGGCGTCGGGGTCGTTTGCCGAGATCGCGATGGCATCGACGCCCTGAGCAATCAGCGAGTTGATCACTTCGATCTGGCCTTCGGCCGTCGTGCTCGTCGGGCCGGTGTAAATGACTTCCACCCCGCCGAGTTCCTTGGCCGCTTCCTGGGCACCCTTGTTGGCAGCGTCGAAAAAGCCGTTGCCGAGCGACTTTACGACGAGGCCGATTTTGATGTCCTTGGCGCTTGCGGCGCCAGCCATCATGGCGACGGCAAAAGCCACACCGATTGCAAGTGTCTTTGCAAGTTTCATGTCATGTCCTCCCACTAAGATTTAGACTTCCACACCTCGCCGACGCCTCATGCGACCGACGAGGAATCCTCCTTCACAGCCTGGGCCACCGCGCTTGCCACGACGAGCCGCACACCGGCATTCTCGATCATGCGGGCCGCTTCCTCCGAGATGCCGTCATCGGTGATGACCACAGATACGCGGTCGAGCGGGCAAAGAATGAGGCTCGACCGGCGATTGAATTTGCTTGAATCGACCATGACGATGAGTTCGTCGGCCTGGTGCATCAGTTTCTGCTCGCTCTGGATGATGAGGGCATCCGCCTCCATGATGCCGAGCGGGCCGACGCCCTGGGCGCCGATGAACATGCGCCGCGCATAGAAATTGCGGATCGCATCATTATCGAAAGGGGACAGGATCAGGCTCTGCTCGCGATAGATCGCGCCGCCCGGCACCGTCACACTGTTCTTGGAATGCTTCACCAGATGTTCGGCGATGGCGAAGGAATTGGTCATGACCTGCATGCGATGGCCGGCCATGTAATGCACCATCTGGAAAGTGGTTGTGCCGCCATTGATGATGATGGCATCGCCCGCCTCACAGAGATCGACGGCTGCACGCGCGATTGAGCGCTTTTTATCGATATTGACCGATTCTGATACCCGGAAGGGGCGACCTGCAAGATTTCCGAGCTGCGGCGGGTGCACAGCCTCCGCTCCGCCACGAACGCGCCGGATCTTACCCTGCACGTGAAGAGCCGCAATGTCGCGCCGGATCGTCGCTTCAGAAGCGTCCGTCAGCTCGGAAATGTCCTGAATCGTAACGACGGACTTCTCCTGGACGGCGCTTAAGATAATGCGATGGCGTTCGCGTTCGTGCATTGGGCTCCTCCTCTTGTCATATTTATTTCGCATCCGTTAAAGCCTGTCAATCAGAAACGATCATAAATTTTCATATTGCGATGCAACATAATCGAATTTGATCGTTTTCGATTGACAAGCGCCATTTTGATGCGCGATACCGTGAGCGAAAGGGCGTGCTGATCGCGGCGCCCCGCAGGCCTATACACAAGCCTATATGGGAGGATGACATGGCGGCAAAGGTTCGACTTCTCGAGAACCGGTGGGATGATGCTTATGCGGCAGGCCTCGATGAGCCCGGCAAGCTTCTCTATCGCTCGAATCTGCTCGGTGCCGACAAGCGCATCACCAATTACGGTGGCGGCAATACTTCGGCCAAGGTCATGGAGACCGATCCGCTGACCGGTGGCAAGGTCCAGGTTCTCTGGGTCAAGGGCTCGGGCGGCGATGTCGGCACGATCAAGCTCGACGGTTTCGCGACGCTTTATCAGGACAAGCTGGAATCGCTGAAAGGCATCTACAAGGGCGTCGAAGACGAAGACCGCATGGTCGGCTTCCTGCCGCACTGCACCTTCAATCTGAACGCCCGTGCCGCCTCGATCGACACGCCGCTGCATGGTTTCGTGCCCTTTACACATGTCGACCACATGCATCCGGACGCGATCATTGCGATCGCCGCCTCCAGGAACTCAAGGGAATTGACCAAGCAGGTCTTCGGTGACGCGATCGGCTGGCTGCCCTGGCGCCGCCCGGGCTTTCAGCTCGGCCTCGATCTCGAAGCCTTCGTCAAGGCGAACCCTGACGCAAAGGGCGTCGTGCTCGAAAGCCACGGCCTCTTTACCTGGGACAACGATGCCAAGGCCTGCTACGAGCTGACGCTCGATATCATCAACAAGGCGATCGAATGGTTTGCCGGCGAGACTGAAGGCAAGACGATCTTCGGCGGCGCCGTTGTTGAAAGCCTGCCGGTTACCGAACGTCGTGCCATCGCCGCCCGCCTGATGCCGGAAATTCGCGGTCGCATCGGCAAGCAGGAGCGCAAGCTCGGCCATTTCGATGATCAGGATGCGGTTCTGGAATTCGTCAACTCGAAGAACCTGCGTCCGCTCGGTACGCTCGGCACCAGTTGCCCTGACCATTTCCTGCGCACGAAGATCCGCCCGCTGATCGTCGATCTCGATCCGGCAAAGCCCGACGTCGATGCGATCATCGCCGGGCTCGACAAGGCGCTCGAAGACTACCGCGCCGATTACGCCCGCTATTACAACAGCTGCAAGCATGACAATTCGCCTGCCATGCGTGACGCCAATCCGGTGATCTTCCTGGTGCCGGGCGTCGGCATGCTCTCCTTTGCCCGCGACAAGGCGACGGCCCGTATTGCCAGCGAATTCTATGTCAACGCCATCAACGTGATGCGCGGCTCCTCGACGGTTTCGGAATACCAGGGACTGCCGGAACAGGAGGCCTTCGATATAGAATACTGGCTGCTCGAAGAGGCCAAGCTGCAGCGCATGCCGAAGCCGAAGAGCCTTGCCGGCAAGGTTGCCTTCGTCACCGGTGGCGCCGGCGGCATCGGCCGCGCAACGGCCGCCCGCCTCGTCGGCGAGGGTGCCTGCGTGGTGCTTGCCGATATCGATCAGACGGCCCTTGAATCGACCGAAGCTGAGTTTGTGAAGAAATACGGCGTGGATGCTGTCCGCACTCTAAAGCTTGACGTCACCAAGGAAGATGGGGTCATCGCCTCCTTCGCAGAATCCTGCGTCGAATTCGGCGGTATCGACATCCTCGTTTCGAATGCCGGCATCGCTTCTTCGGCACCGATCGAAACGACTGAGCTGTCGACCTGGAACCGCAACATCGACATTCTCGCGACCGGCTACTTCCTCGTCTCGCGTGAAGCCTTCCGCCTGTTCCGTCGTCAGGCGCTCGGCGGCAATGTTGTCTTCATCGCCTCGAAGAACGGTCTTGCCGCTTCGCCGAATGCGGCTGCCTATTGCACGGCGAAGGCTGCCGAAATTCATCTTGCCCGTTGCCTAGCGCTGGAAGGCGCAGAGGCCGGCATCCGCGTCAATACGGTCAATCCCGATGCGGTGCTGCGCGGCTCGAAGATTTGGAGCGGCGAGTGGCGCGAACAGCGCGCTGCTTCCTCGAAGATCGAGGTGGATGATCTCGAGGAACATTACCGCAAGCGCTCGATGCTGAAGCTCAACGTCTTCCCGGAAGACATCGCCGAAGCCGTCTACTTCCTGGCGTCCGATCTTTCGGCCAAGTCGACCGGCAATATCATCAATGTCGATGCCGGCAACGTTCAAAGCTTCACGCGCTGATAGCGAGCGGCGGGCGGCACTGCCCGCCGCAAAATCTCTGGGAGGAAGACATGGCTGAATTCAGGATTGCGCCGGATCTGGTCGCAACGGAAAACGACAAGCGCGCTGCTGCGCTGAAGGCTGACTATGAAGCGCTTGGTGCAACGCTTGCACGCCGCGGCGTTGATATCGAAGCGATCACTCGCAAGGTTTCGGAATTCACCGTTGCCGTGCCCTCCTGGGGTGTCGGCACCGGTGGTACGCGCTTTGCCCGCTTCCCCGGCACCGGCGAGCCGCGCGGCATTTTCGACAAGCTCGACGATTGCGCCGTCATCAACCAGCTGACGCGCGCCACGCCAACCGTTTCGCTGCATATTCCCTGGGACAAAACCGATGTGAAGGAGTTGAAGGCGAAGGGCGATGCGCTCGGCCTCGGTTTCGACGCGATGAATTCCAACACCTTCTCGGACGCGCCTGGCCAGAAGCTGACCTATAAATATGGTTCGCTCAGCCACACAGATGCGGCGACCCGCCAGCAGGCGATCGAGCATAATCTTGAATGTATCGAGATCGGCAAGGCGATCGGCTCCAAGGCGCTGACCGTCTGGATCGGCGACGGCTCGAACTTTCCCGGCCAGAGCAATTTCACCAGGGCTTTCGAGCGCTACCTTGCCTCGATGGCGGATATCTACAAGGCCTTGCCGGAAGACTGGCGGCTCTTCTCCGAGCATAAGATGTACGAGCCGGCCTTCTATTCGACGGTCGTACAGGACTGGGGCAGCAACTATATGATCGCCCAGACGCTCGGTCCTAAGGCCTATTGCTTGGTCGACCTCGGCCACCATGCGCCAAACACCAATATCGAGATGATCGTCGCCCGGCTGATCCAATTCGGCAAGCTCGGCGGCTTCCATTTCAACGACTCGAAATATGGCGATGATGACCTCGATGCCGGCGCGATCGAGCCCTACCGCCTGTTCCTCGTCTTCAACGAGCTCGTCGATGCCGAACAGCGCGGCGTCAACGATTTCCATCCGGCTCATATGATCGACCAGTCGCACAATGTGACGGACCCGATCGAAAGCTTGATCAACAGCGCCAACGAAATCCGCCGCGCCTATGCGCAGGCCCTGATCGTCGACCGCAAGGCGCTCGAAGGCTATCAGCAGGATAATGATGCGCTGATGGCGTCGGAGACGCTGAAGCGCGCCTACCGCGCCGATGTCGAGCCGATCCTGGCCGAAGCCCGCCGCCGCGCGGGCGGCGCCATCGATCCGATCGCCGCCTACCGCGCCAGCGGCTACCGTAAAAAGGTAGCTGCCGAGCGCCCCGCCTCCATCTCCGGCGGCGGTGGCATCATCTGAATGAACGGAAGCCGTTGATCACGGCTTCCACTTTCCTGCAACCTGCCGGGTGGCGACATTCAGCCGGTTCCAGACATTGATACTGGCGATCGCGATGACGAGGGCCGCAAGGCTCTTGCCGTCGTAGTGACGGGTGCATTCGTCCCAGACCTCATCCGGCACGGGATCGGCGCGGTCACTGAGGCGGGTAACCGCTTCCGTCAGCGCCAATGCCGCACGCTCGGCATCGCTGTAATAAGGGGCGTCACGCCAGCCTGCGACGGCAAACAGCCTCTCATCGGTCTCGCCGTGTTTGCGGGCAATGCGCCAATGACCGTCGATACAGACGCTGCAGCCGTTGATCTGGCTGGCGCGCAGATAGATGATCTCCAGAAATCCCGGCGCGAGCCCGGCTGTGGCCGGCAGTTTGCCGAGGGCATTCAGTGCCTGCATGGCTTCCGGGATGACGAGGGCTGGATTTCCCATTCTCTCTTGCATGTTCAATCTCCTGATGACCTGTTTCGTTTGACGCAGAGCCGGCTGGTTGCCGGTTTTCGTTCGTCATAGGCCTGACGGATCAGAACGAGGCAATGTGACGAGGGGCAGGAGAAAAATATGAGAAGCAGATCCCGGCGGCTCCTATGCCGACGATAACGATATCCGGATCAGAGGTGATCATGGGCGCGAATATAGCGCTTCTTATCTGTGGCTATTTATCTGTGGCTATCCATTATCCCGGTCAGGCGTGGACTTTATAGCGCAGGGCGACCGCGCCGTTGTCCTTCGTCTCGGCGGAGATCAGCGATAGCTGCGTCTTGCCCGCCAGTCCACCTTCGAAGGTTACGACAGGCTGGCCGCCGCTGCCGTCCAGGGCCGGCGCGACAAGCAGATAGAACTCGTCGATTAGCCCCGCAGCAAAGAAGGTGCCGTTGATCGCAGCGCCGCCTTCGAGCAGCAGTTTGCGGATGCCGAGTTCCTTGTTCAACGCATCGAGCGCTGCGGGCAGGTCGATCTCAACTGACGGCGAGACGATATAGGAGATGCCGTCGGCGGCGAGTTCCGCAAGATGTGTGTCCGGCACGTTGTTGCCGAGGATGACGACGATATGGTCGCCATCGATGTCGGGCCGCGTAAAATGCAGCTTGCCCGATGTGTCGAGGGCGATCGCGTAGCTGTTTGCCTTGCGATCGGCAAAATGGTTTGGCCGATCCACCGAGCCTGTCGATTTCGGCGGATGCGGCTCTCCCTTTGCCATTTCGGCCATGGTTATGCGTCCGACGATCCAGGCGTCGCCCTGCAGTTCTTCATGTGTCGTTTGATAGAGAGCTGTCCATTCCTTGCGGCCGCCATCGGGGCTTTCCGTCCACTTGCTCGGGTGCAGGCCGCCGTCGAGCGACGACATCATCAGGCAGACGACTTCCGGTTTCATGGCAATTCCTTTCCGGCAGGTGAGGCAGGCAATCAGAACTTGATCGAAAGGTGGCCGCTGTCAGCAATGACAACGGTCGCGTCGGCATAATGTTCGATCTCGGGATAGCCCTGCAGCGAATGCTTGTGCCCGGCGGCCGTGATCACCATGATGTCGGCTCCGGCTGCTAATCCCGCCTTCACGCCGGCTTCGACATCTTCAAAGACCAGGCATTCATGCGTCGCAAAGCCGAGCTTTTCAGCGCCGAGGATATAGCATTGCGGGTCGGGCTTGCCGATGGTCACGTCTTCAGCCGTCACGATAGCCTGCGGCATTGGCAGCCCGGCTGCCTCGAGCCGTCGCTCCGCAAGGCGACGCGGTGAAGAGGTGACAATGGTCCACCGGTTTGGCGGAAGCGACGCCAAAAAATCGGCAGCACCCGGCAGTGCGACGACGCCTTCGACATCCTGGATTTCCTCTTCGGTGATCTGTGCAGCTTCTGCTTCTGCATCGACGCCCGGAAGGTTCAGCCGCCGGATCGTGTCGATACCGCGCGATCCGTGCATGATCGGCAGGAATTTTTCCACATCCAGTCCGTGCCGCTCGGCCCAGCGTCCCCAGACGCGCTCTGCTGATGCCGTCGAGCTCAGGATCGTGCCATCCATGTCGAACAGGAAGGCGGCATATTGTTTTGAATTATCAGATCGGAAGGACATTGGGAAACACCATAGGGAGGGATATGCGCGCCATCAGCCAACGAAAAATGCGGCAGGTCAAGTCGCCAGTAAAATTTCAGGGGGCTTGATGCGATGCCGCTCCTGTCACATCGTCCCGCTTCCGTTCGTCATGGCATTTGACGCAACAGGATGAGGAATGGACCGATGGACGAGAAACAATGGCTTGCCGATGAATTCGAGGCGAACCGTGGGCATCTGCGGGCCGTCGCCTTCCGCATGCTCGGCTCCCGCACAGAAGCGGAGGACGCGGTGCAGGAGGCGTGGCTGCGCCTGACAAGGTCGGACAGAGGCAACGTCGACAATCTTACCGGCTGGCTGACGACGGTCGTGGCGCGTATCTGCCTTGATATGCTGCGTTCGCGCAAGACACGCCGCGAAGAGCCTCTCGACCTGCCGGTGCACGGCGCGATTGTCGATATCGCCAGCAATCCGGAGCGGGAGGCGGCTTTCGCCGATTCGGTCGGTATCGCCCTGCTCGTCGTTCTGCAAACGCTTTCGCCGGCCGAACGTGTCGCTTTCGTGCTGCATGACATGTTCGATCTACCCTTCGAAGAGATCGCGGCGGTCATCGGGCGAAATGCAGCCGCCGCCCGGCAGCTTGCCAGCCGCGCCCGGCGCAGGGTGCAGGGGCAGCCGGAAACGCCAGACGTCGACCTTGCGCGCAAGCGAAGCATCGCCGAAGCCTTCCTCGTCGCCTCGCGCAACGGCGATCTGGCAGGGCTGATTGCGGTGCTCGCGCCGGACGCGGTCTTCCGGCCGGATGCGGCCGCGATCCAACTCGGCGATGTTGCTCCGCTTCACGGCGCTCAGGCCGTCGCCGAAAACTTCAAGGGACGGGCGACCTCGGCAAAAGTTGCACTTGTCGATGGCGAAATCGGTCTTGTTGTCTTCATCCAGGGACAGTTGCGCGTTGTGCTGGCGCTGAGCTTCGACGGCGACAGGATCTCGACGGTCGATGCAATCGCCGATCCGGATCATCTGCGCGATATCGGTTATTCGATCTTCGAAGGCTGAGCGACCATATTTACTGGTGTTTCAGACAGGTGGCCTCAGATCGGGTCGCCGGGCAAAGCGCAATGCTGGCCCGGCGATGGGCGATCTGCCATTGACCGGCGGACGTCGCGGCACCGGCGGTCCGGATGGCGCTTGCCGTAAGACTGAGGCTGGCGCTTAATGGCTGCGCCAGCCCATCAGTTTTTCGATACGCTCGGCCGAGTTACGCACCTGAGCTGTATAATGGCCTTCGTCCGAAAAGGCCTTCTGTTCCGGCAGAACGATGGAAATGGTGGCGACACACTGGCCCTCACGATCGCAGATCGGCGAGGCGATGCAGGCAACCGCATAATCGGATTCGCCAGCCTGGATCGACAGGCGCGATTCAAAGGCCTTTCCGGCGGATTCCGATAGAGTGGCAGGATCGATTTCGGCGCGTCCCGTCGGCGAGGAGCGGGCGCAGCGCTTGAAGAGTTCGACACGCTCGTCTTCCTGCAGGTGTCCAACCAGCAAGCGGCCAGACGCTGTCCAGTTGAGCGGCACACGAGTGCCGACCCGAGAGGCGACCTGGAAATGGCTGGGGCCATCGGCCATGGCGAGAACCAGCATGAAATCGCCGTCACGGCCGCAGACCTGAACGGTCTCACCGGCCTGCCGACAAAGGTCATGCATTTCGTGCGTCGCGACGCTCATGAAATCGAGCGATCGCGCATAGGCAAGGCCATAATGATAGAGCCGCGCGCCGAGCCAGATCGAGCCGTCGGACTGCCGCGTCAGCATGTTCTTTTCGACCAGGTCGTCAACGATGACATAGACGGTCGAAAGAGGCGCCTTCACGGCTTTGGCGATGGCATAGACGCCAGCCGGCGATCCGGTCTCGTAAAGATGGTCGATCACCTGGAGCGCGCGGTCGATACCGCTGACGCGCGCACGGCGTACGCCCTTGGCGCCGGTCTCTTCGGCCGGGCCCTCATCTTCGGAGTGGATAGCGGGTGATGTCTTTCCGTCCAATTCAACATACCTCTGATATTATGCGTGCCTGTTACATTACTATGGCATAGTTGTTTGCGAAGCAAATCGCAAAATTTTTGGATATAAAACTTCTGGTAGCTGCCGCAGATAATTCTTGAAAGGCGGTGAGTGTTGTCACCGGATTATGCTGCGATTGCAGCCGGCAAATCTATTTGCGAGTGCCTTATCGTGCATCGTCGATGTCAGTGCCGGAACAACGAGCCGCAGCCCGAGTTTTGTCCCATCAGCGATACCGGCTGATCGGATGTGGGCCAAGTCTCCTGCCAGACATTGCGGTCAGCGGTGGCAAGCCAACGCCCCTTTTGCGGGCTTGCCGAAGCCACTGCCGGTGGTGTCGTCAAGAAGACGGCGTCGCCGGCGGCGAGCCTTTCAAGATCGTGGGAAGAAAATATTCAGGAAATCAATGTCGATGTGCGCACTCGTCGCATCGCAAGGGCTGCCGCCTGTTGACAGCGGCAGCCCGTCTGGGAACAGGGCTTATCCCCAGTGCCGATCGGGCCTTGTAGGGCCAGCGGTCAGATCAGCCGAAGCAGGGCATCGCCGGTAGATTGGCGCGGCTGGCAAAGGACCCGATCATTTCGCTCACCGTGGAGGGACGCGGCTCGCGTTTGTGTGCCGCCGTCTCAAGGAGTTGCTTGAAGTCTTCAAGCTTCACGCCATCGGCGCGGAGCACCATGGCGATCAGCGGGTCGCGAAGGGCTTCGGAAATGGTCAAGTCTTCTCTGGTCTTTCTCATGGTACGGTCCTCCTTTCGTGGGCGGTCGCCCGTGTTCCACTCCTGCTGCCAAGCGCTCCTGGCATTGACTTCGGCGAAGAGTGGTGTTACCGGTAAGTAACAATGCATTTGTTACCGATCGGTCACATCGATGTCAAGGACTTCGTCCGCGAAAAAATCAGAATCATTGAATGAAATCTCCGTAGCTGCTTCAGACGATCGAATCCCCCCGCGGGAGCGTATTGTCTCGACCGCTTCGGAGCTTTTCCGTGAGCGCGGCATTCGCGGCATTGGCGTCGATGCCATTGCGGATGCTGCCGCCACCAACAAGATGACCCTTTATCGGCATTTTGGCTCCAAGGATGAACTGGTCTGCGAGACGCTACGCCGCGCCTCCGAAAAGGCCGAGAAGATCTGGCGCGATCTCGAAGCCGCCCATCCCGGCGACGCGCGTGGTCAACTGCTTGCCTGGGTCGAGGACCGGGCTCACTGTCTGAACGGCGAGCCCGCAGGCTGCGATCTCGCCAATGCCGCTATCGAATTGAAGGGTGAAGGTCATCCGGCTCACGAGTTGATCGAGCGCCACAAGGCGATGCAGCGCAATCGTCTCGCCGCACTTTGCGTGGCTGCCGGCGCGCGCGAGCCGGAACTTCTTGCCGACACGCTGACGCTGCTGCTCGAAGGCGCGCGCGTTACCCGCCAGGCCATGACGGACGGTGGCTGTTCATGCCATTTCGAAAAAGCGTGCAACGTCGCGATTTCCGCCTTCGGCTGACATTGATGCGGCCAAGGAGCCCCGGGCTGGAACCTTAGGGGCCGCATGGCCGTTTTCTGCTGATCTGGGGCAATCTGGAGGCAGAGATGAATTATGCTTATCTCCGGCGCCTGTATGCCAGACGTGCCGAGCTTGAAGCCAAGCTCGAATTGCATGACGCACGGTATTGCTTTGGCGAAGAGGAAGTGGACGACGGTACGCAAAATGATCTGAAACAGCGTATCGAGGAAATCTCTGAGGAGATCGCAACGCTGGAGCGTTCTTCGCGCTAGCCCTTGCCGGCACTCAGGATGGAAATTGTCCGTTGGTCGAATTTCCCGTCGTAAAAATGATCGATCACTTTGTGAAAGGGCGAGCCGTGATCGCTGACCGCGGCAAACAGCGTCATGGACGAGCGCAGCTTCAGATCATCCGGTGAGCCCATGATGTCGTGAGCGCTGCGGGTATTGACGGATAGGATTGCTTCCACACAGCGCAAGAGGCGGCTGCCGAGGATCGGATCGGCGAGATAGGCTGAGGCTTCCTCCGCGGAGCGAATGGCATATTTCTCCGCCATGGAAGACGTTCCGAGACCGGCGATTTGGGGGAAGATGAACCACATCCAGTGGGAGCGCTTGCGACCCGCTTCCAACTCCGCAAGAGCTTGCTTGTATATGCCGTTCTGCGCTTCGATGAAGCGGTGAAGGTCGTAATCCAAGTCACCGGCCATGGTCCTTTCCTTTCCTCTGCTTGAAATGCACGTCAGACGAAAGATTCCATGCCCGGCGAAAATCGCTGGCTCTTAGCAGACCTTGTCCGCGTAGGGGCTCGTTTCACGGCAATGGCCGTAGCGTTGGTGGTGCGGCACCAGACTATCACCCGGGGGGGCCCGCTCTTCAATAGCCGAGGTCGTCATCGGATCGGTCGCTGATGTTTGTGCCGACGGTGCTGTGAAGCCTACAAAGCTCAGCAGTACGAGGGCGCCTACGACCACGACCCGCTCCAGGACCGACAGCTTTTGTGCGCTGACGTGGTCGGCGTAGTCGCGTTCAGCTTCGCCGTAGCTCACGTCCTCCTTCACCGGCTGGTGCACCATATCCTGGTGACCGGAGGTCCAAGTTTCAGATTGTGTCATTTCAAGTCTCCTGCAACGCACCGGGATGCGGCTTGGGAAGGCGAGCTAATGGCGTGCCTATCCGCTTCCCGCGTGCAGCACCGCATGTGTGTCTTAACTGCGGTAAATTGAAGAGGGCTAAATCAAACTCAGTGTTCACAAAATCGTACCAATCATCGTGAAAAGCCGTGCAAGGGCTGGTCCTGCGAAATGATAGGCGGTAAATCCTGGGCGATATCCACAGGACTCTCCCCATGGCCCTTACTTTCGGTGCGATGTCTATCGCTCAGCTTTCCCTCATCATCCAGAGCGGCAAGGCCGATCCAGTTGATGTCGCAGAGGCGATCTTCGACGGCATTGAGCAATATGCCGATAAGGCGGTCTTCACGGCATTGTTGCGCGAGCGGGCGATGCGGGAGGCTCACGCTTCCTCGAAGCGTATCCGTGAGGGCCGTTCGCTCGGTGCGCTCGACGGCATTCCGATCGCGTGGAAAGATCTTTTCGACATCGAGGGCATGGCTACCACAGCCGGCTCGGTGGTTCTGGCGAGCGATGCGCCCGCCAAACAGGACGCCGCCATCGTCACAACGCTCAAGAATGCCGGCATGCTCGCTATTGGCCGCACCAACATGAGCGAATTTGCTTTCTCCGGCCTGGGCATCAATCCGCATTACGGCACGCCGGAAAATCCTCACAGCAGGGACGAGCCGCGCATTCCCGGCGGGTCGTCCTCCGGTGCCGGCGTGGCCGTTGCCGCCGGTCTTGTACCGGTTGCGATGGGCACGGATACCGGCGGTTCGGTGCGTATTCCTGCCGCCCTGAACGGCATCGTCGGCTACAAGGCGACACGCGGACGCTATGCCATGGAGGGCGTCTATCCGCTGGCAACGAGCCTCGATTCCCTCGGACCGCTCTGCCGGTCCGTGCAGGACGCGATCTGGGTCGATGCCGCCATGCGTGGTCTGACCGCGCCGAACATTAGCTGGCAGTCGCTGAAGGGCATCGAGATCGTCATACCGCGGAATGTCGTGTTCGACGGTCTGGGGCCTGGTGTCGCCGAAGCCTTTGCAGGCGGTGTCGAACGACTGCGTTCTGCCGGCGCACTTGTCAGCCCGATCGAAATCGCGGCTTTCGACGAGATCCTTGCGCTGATGGCAAAACATGGCGCGCTCGTCACTGCTGAAGCCTTCGCTCTCCATCGCGAAAGGCTTGCAGGGCCGGAGGCGGCGCGCATGGATCATCGCGTCGTCATGCGTACCCGCCTTGGCGAGAAGACGAGCATGCCCGATTACATCGCCATTCTTGCTGCACGCGCCCGGCTGATCGCCGATACCGAGCGGCTGATCGGCAATCGCCTGGTCGCCTTCCCCTCGGTTGCCCATGTTGCGCCGCCGATTGCCGCACTGGAGCGTGACGACGAGCTTTTCGTTGCCACCAATGGCAAGACGCTGCGCAATACGGCGCTCGGCAATTTCCTGGATTGGTGCGGCATTTCCATTCCTTGCGGCAAGGGAGAGGCGGACATGCCGGTCGGCTTCCTTCTCTCAGCCCCGGCTAAGCGGGACGATGCGCTGCTCGCGGTCTCTCTGGCGGCAGAAGCGATCATTCGCGCTGATCGGATCTAGGTGATTGCGGACTTGAAGCCGTGCACCATTCTTGCCAATGTCGTCCCGAGGAAATGGGAGGAGTTGAAAGATGCAGGCTTTGCAGAACGGCCGGTTTGCGGTTTCCACATGGTCGCTTCACCGGATGCTGGGTGCAACTTATCCCTATAGTCCCGATCCGCAGAAAAGCGCGGCACGCCGGGAGCCCTATGGGCCAGGCACCGTCAGCCTGCTCGAAGTGCCGGGCATGCTCGCCGAGCGCGGACTTGGCCGGCTGGAGGTCTGCTCGTTCCATGTGCCGAGCCTCGATGCCGCCTACCTCTCGGAATTCCGTGATGCGCTGAAGGCTTCCAATATTCTCTTCCAGACACTGCTTGTGGAAGACGGCGACCCCAGCAATCCCGAGACGGCGGAACGCGACATAGGCTGGATTGCCGGCTGGATCGAAATCGCCAAGTCTCTCGGTGCCGAGCGCATTCGCGTTATCGCCGGCAAGCAGGCGCCGAACGAGGAGAATCTGGCGCGTTCCGCGCGGCACCTGAAATGGCTGGCCGGGCAGGCGGCGGGAAGCGGCGTGCGTGTCGTCACCGAAAACTGGTTCGCCCTTCTGCCCTCGCCGAAGGAAACGAACTGGCTGCTCGACGAACTCGACGGCAAGATCGGCCTCAATGGCGATCTCGGAAACTGGGTGGCACCCGCCAAATATGAAGGGCTGGCCAATATCATGCGCCGCGCCGAAATCTGCCATGCCAAGGCCGATTACAATGCTTCCGGGCTTGATGCCGCAGACTACCGCCATTGCCTGGAAATGTGTGAAAAGGCTGGTTACGCCGGACCCTACACGCTGATCTACGATTCGCCGTTCTTTGCGGATGAGTGGGATGGCATCCTGCTACAAAAGCGGTTCATCGAGGAATTCCTTGCCGACGCTCCGGCGCGTCGCACAGCCTAGGCTCGCTCCAACCTGTTCTTCTCCCGCTTGCGCCAGTCCTTGGGCGTCTCACCCGCATGCTTGAGGAAAAAGCGGGAGAAATAGGCCGGGTCGGCAAAGCCAAGTCGATAGCTGACCTCCTGAACGTTTGCGAGCGTGAAGACGAGTTCACGCTTGGCCTCGTCGATAAGTTTGCTGGCGATCAGATCGTGAGCCGTCTTTCCGGTCATCGAGCGAACGATGCGATTGAGATGGGTCGGCGAAACGCCGATTTCACTGGCGTAGAACGAAGCGGGTCTGTGTGAGCGGAAATGCTGCTGGATGAGACCTGTCAGCTGCTCCATCCGCCGTTCGTTTTCATCGGCGGGAAACTGGCTGATATCCTCCTGATGGGAAATTCTGGCCGTTAGCCGCAGCGCGACCGCGACATAGGAGGAGAGAAGCTCGCTGCGGCCGCTGCGGTTGTGTCGATATTCTTCGCCGAGCCGCTTCAAGCTCTGGATGAGATAGGCGGCGTCGGGATCTTGCGGATCCAGCGCCGTGAGATGCGGGACGGCGAGCCACTCGCCGAGTAGGCTGCGGTCGCCAGGAAGGTGGCCGAGATTGGCGCTCATCATAGTGATGACAAGACCGTCGATATCGCGCGAAAAACGGAATCCATGGTCGAGCCCGGGAGGAACCGTGACGACTGCAGGCGGCTGAATGGCGTGGCTTCGCTCGCCGAAAATGGCATCGCCTGCGCCGGCATCTATGTACAATATCTGAAAGAATCTCGCGTGCCGGTGCAATTTGATTTCCCAATGATGCAGGCTGCTGCGCGAGGGGATTGTTTCGCAGTGAAGCCAGAAATCGGGTTCTTTGCCCGATGTCTCGCCATAGAGTTCATAGGTCGGCGCATGTCTGGTCATGGGTTTCCTCCCGTTCCCATGTTCGTTTTGTGCAATTTTTCGGTGCGAAAGTCCATTGCTGCCCGAAGGGCTAAAGGTCACAATTTGCCAAAAGCCAATTGCGGGGAGGAACAATTGCGTACCCAAATCGCCATCATCGGTTCAGGCCCCTCGGGTCTGCTGCTCGGTCAGCTGCTGACGGAAGCCGGCATCGACAACATCATTCTCGATCGCGTCGGCAAGGACTACATTCTCGGCCGCGTTCGCGCGGGTGTCCTGGAAGAGGGCACTGTGCGTCTTCTGGATGAGGCCCGGTCGGCTGCCCGGCTGCATGCCGAAGGTCTGCCGCATGACGGCTTTTCACTGGCTTTCGACGGACGCGATCACCGCATCGATCTCTACGGCCTGACTGGCGGCAAGCGCGTCATGGTCTACGGTCAGACCGAGGTGACGCGTGACCTGATGGAGCGGCGCGAGGCAAGCGGCGCCGCGACGATTTATGAGGCCGCCAATGTCACGCCGCATGATTTCGATGGCCGCTCTCCCTTCGTGAGTTACGAGAGGGATGGCGTTACCTACCGTATCGACTGCGATTTCATTGCCGGCTGTGACGGCTTCCATGGAGCAAGCCGCAAGGCGGTTCCCAAAAAGGCGATCAGTACCTTCGAGAAGATCTACCCCTTCGGCTGGCTTGGTCTGCTGGCCGATGTCGCTCCGGTCAATCATGAGCTCATCTATGCCAATCATCCGCGCGGCTTTGCACTCTGTTCCATGCGCTCAGCGACCCGCAGCCGCTATTACATCCAGTGTTCACTCGATGAGAAGGTCGAAGACTGGAGTGATAACCGCTTCTGGGACGAGCTGCGCCGTCGCCTGCCGGCCCATCACGCCGAAGCTCTCAAGACCGCACCATCCTTCGAAAAGTCAATCGCGCCGCTGCGTTCCTTCGTGGCCGAGCCGATGCGCTTCGGCCGCCTGTTCCTTGTCGGCGATGCCGCCCATATCGTGCCGCCGACCGGCGCCAAGGGGCTCAACCTTGCTGCAAGCGACGTGCATTACCTGTTCGAGGGCCTGGGGGAATTCTACGGTGATCGTTCGAGAGCTGGCCTCGAAGCATATTCGCAGAAAGCGCTCGCCCGCACTTGGAAGGCCGTGCGCTTTTCCTGGTGGATGACGACGATGATGCATCGTTTTCCCGATACTGGCGATTTCGATCAGAAGATTCAGGAGGCAGAACTCGACTATCTGACTCATTCGCGCGCCGCCTCGACCGCGCTTGCGGAAAACTATGTTGGCTTACCGTTCTGACGGGCATGTAAAGGCCCATTACATGCTGGCATGGGCTCTGATTGAAGCGTCATCCCGCCCTCGCTTTGATCCGCGCTGTCTCTTGTTGCATATTTCAGCCCTGTCTTCCCACGCCAGACGCGCGTAGAAAATTTCGCAAAAATATCGTCGAGAATCTTGGTTGTCTGTGCAAGAAATCAACAGCCATGAAAGCAGGATCGCCAACAGGCTGAAGCTGCCACCCGGATCAATGGCCGCCCGATTTGACGATTAATGGGGATCGCATGAACGCCGATACCAATACGCAGCTACGACGCTACCGCATCGCCTCCGTTCCCGGCGACGGCATCGGCCCCGAAGTCATCGCTGCCGGCCTCGAAGTGCTTGAAGTGCTGGCTGCCCGCAATGGTACCTTTGTGCTCGACGTCGATCACTATGACTGGAGTAGCGAACGCTACCGCAAGACCGGTGCGTTCATGCCGGACAACGCTTTGTCTCTGCTGAAAGAGGCTGACGCGATTTATTTCGGCGCCGTCGGCGCACCCGACGTGCCAGATCATATCACTCTCTGGGGCTTGCGCCTGCCGATCTGCCAGCGTCTGGACCAATATGCCAATATCCGTCCGACGCGCATCTTTCCGGGCGTGAAAAGCCCGCTGAGGGGCGTGGAGGAAGGCGATCTCGACTGGCTGATCGTGCGCGAAAATTCCGAGGGTGAATATTCCGGCCATGGCGGCCGTGCCCATGTCGGCCTCCCGGAGGAAGTGGCGACCGAGACCTCGATCTTCACGCGCAGCGGCGTCGAGCGCATCATGCGTTTTGCCTTCGGCGAGGCGCGGAAGCGTCCACGCAAGCTTCTGACCGTCGTCACCAAGTCAAACGCCCAGCGCCACGGTCTGGTGCTGTGGGATGAGATCGCCGCTGAAGTGGCCAAGGACTTCCCCGATGTGACCTGGGATAAGGAACTGGTCGATGCCATGACCTTCCGCATGGTCGCAAAACCAAAGAGCATCGACACCGTCGTTGCAACCAACCTGCATGCCGACATCTTATCTGATCTTGCAGCCGCACTTGCCGGCTCGCTTGGTATCGCACCGACCGGCAATATCGATCCCGAGCGTCGCTTCCCATCGATGTTCGAGCCGATCCACGGTTCGGCTTTTGATATCACCGGCAAGGGCATCGCCAACCCGGTCGGAAGTTTCTGGACGGCATCGCTGATGCTGGAACATCTCGGTGAAACGGTTGCGGCAAAGATACTGATCTCGGCAGTGGAACAGGTCTGTGCCGCCGGCATTCTCACTCCGGACCTTGGTGGCAGGGCCACCACGGCGGATGTGACACGCGCCGTTTGCGAGGCGCTGCGAGGATCGAATTTCGCCCCCGGTGGCGAGAATATCCCGGCTGTCTGATCCGCGCCGGCTGCATCTTCCGGGTTGCCGTGGCTCTCGAATTCAGCATTGTCGGTATCGATGAGGGACTCATTTCAACGGTGGCCGCTCTTTTCGGTGACGTGAAGCAGTCCGGCATCGGTCGGGAAGTTTTGAAATACGGCATCGAAGAGTTCCTCGAAGTCAAATATATGGCTATTGGTAGTCTGGCGAACTGAGGAGAATGCCATGAATGCAGCTGACATCGACGGCTTTGCAGCCCGGATCCGGAACCCTGAAAGCCGGATGATCTCCGCCTGGGTGGGCATTCCCGATCCGCTCCTCGTCAATCACCTGGCCCAGGAAGCCTTCGATGCAGTCGTCCTCGACATGCAGCACGGCATGTGGGACCTGCCGTCTGCAGCTGCTGCCGTCAGCCATGTGCGTATTGCCGGCAAGCCGGCGCTCGCTCGTATTCCGGTCGGAGATTTCGCCTCTGCCTCGCGCCTGCTCGATGCCGGCGCGTCCGGCATCATCGCGCCGATGATCAATTCGGCCGAGGATGCGAAGGCCTTCGTGAAGACCACCAAATATCCGCCGGTCGGTGAGCGCAGCTGGGGTCCGTCTTTGGCGCTCAACCATACCGGTCTTTCGGCCGACGACTATCTCAAGAACGCCAATGACCTGACGGTCGCAATCGCCATGATCGAGACGCGGGCTGCGCTTGAGGCGATCGACGATATCCTTGGCGTGCCCGGCATCGATGGCATCTTCATCGGCCCGTCGGATCTCTCCATCGCCCTGTCGAACGGCGATCAGGTGGCGCCGAATGCGGCCGAGATCGATAGCGCCATGCAGCATGCCGTCGCGTGTTGCAGCGCGCATGGAAAATTCGCCTGCGCCTTTGCCGGTGACGGCGAGCGCGCCGGCGAGCTTCTGAAATTCGGCTTCGCTTTCGTTATTGCCGGAGCGGAAACCGCGCAATTACGATCCGGTGCCCGCAAACAGATCAACGCCGCTAGGAAGATTGTTTCCGGCGGCTGATCCATAGGCATATGGGGTCTCACGCGATCATGTAGCCGCCATCGATAGGCATCGAGATGCCGTTGACCATCGCGGCTTCGTCCGACAGCAGGAACAGGATCACCTCCGCCACATCCTCGGGCTCCGCGAACCGACCGACCGGGATGCGCTGTTGCATTCCCGCCGCCTTTTCGGGATCGCTCCAGGCCTTGATCGCCATTGGCGTCAACGTCACCGTCGGATGCACGCCATTTACCCGGATCCCTTGCGGCGCCAGCTCCTTGGCCATGACACGCGTCAGGCCGTCCAGGCCGCCCTTCGAAGCGCAATAGGCTGCATGATCAGGGATGCCGACGAAGGCCGCGACGGAGGACACATTGACGATGGCGCCGTGGCGACCGTCTTCGATCAAGGATCGTGCATATTCCTGTGCCACGATCATCGGAGCGCGCGTATTGACTGCAATCAGGTGGTCAAACGCCTCGACCGTGGTTTTGAGGAAAGGCTGCAGCTCGGTCGTCCCAGCGCAATTGATGAGGAAGTCAGCTGGAAGTGCGGCGCGCGCGGCCTCCCGTGTCGCCTCCGCATCGGCAAGATCGACCTGAATGGCTTGGCAACCCAAGTCCTCACGGAGCGAAACGACATCATCAGCACTTCTGGTCAGTGCCGCGACCTTAGCGCCGCGCTTTACCAATATCTCTGCGACAACGCGACCGATGCCCTTGCCGGCGCCGGTAACGATTACTTTTTTACCTTCGAAATTCATATGCTCCTCGCCTTACAATCGCTGTCCCGTTGCCTGATCAAAGATGTGAACGCGGCGGGGATCAACATGAAAATGCAGCACCTTGCCGGGTGTGACTTCGATACGCTCGCGAATGAGGGCGTCGATCGGTGCTCCGCCGACACGGCCGAAGATCAATGTTTCTGAGCCGGTCGGCTCGAAGACCGACACCTCAACCGGAATACCGTCTTCGGCGATGGTGATATGTTCGGGGCGAATGCCATAGGTAACCGCCTTTCCATCTTCGGCATTTAGGCCTCCCACGGGCAGGACAACGCCCTGATCGGTGACGACGACCTGTTTGCCGTCGCGCGTTGCGATCTTGCCCTGGAGAAAATTCATCGACGGGCTGCCGATGAAGCCGGCAACGAAAAGATTGGCCGGAAAGTCATAGAGATCGAGTGGCTTGCCGACCTGTTCCACCCTTCCGTCGCGCATGACGACGATCTTGTTCGCCATCGTCATCGCTTCGATCTGGTCATGCGTGACATAGACGGTGGTCGTCTTCAGCCGCTGGTGCAGTTCCTTGATTTCGACGCGCATGGTGACGCGAAGCTTGGCATCTAGGTTGGACAGCGGCTCGTCGAACAGAAAGACCTGTGGGTCGCGGACGATCGCCCGGCCCATGGCAACGCGCTGCCGTTGTCCGCCCGATAGCTGCTTCGGATAACGGTCCAGATAACGCGTCAGATCGAGGATTTCGGCTGCCTTGCCGACCTTCTCGTCGATTTCCGATTTCGGGCGCTTCGCCATTTTCAGCGGAAAGCCCATATTCTCGGCGACTGTCTTGTGAGGATAGAGCGCGTAGCTCTGGAAGACCATGGCAATGTCGCGTTCCTTCGGCGGAGCATTGGTGACCACGCGACCGCCAATCCTGATATCGCCGCTGCTGACGGTCTCAAGACCGGCGATCATGCGTAACAGCGTGGATTTACCGCAGCCGGAGGGGCCAACCAGCACGACGAATTCGCCATCCTCGATATCGACGCTGACGCCGTGCATCACCTGAAGCGCGCCATATCTCTTGGTGACGTCGCTAACCTGTACGTTTGCCAATGTCGTTTCTCCCTAGTGCAGCATGGCTTGCGTCTTGATCATGTTAAGGCAATTCACCGGCTCACCCCTTCCAGATGATGTAGGCGCCGAGAACGGCGGAGATTGCCACGGCGAACCATACCGAAAGCCCGAACGGTTCGATGAACCGCATCCAGAGCAGGGAAAGCGCGACCCAGATCACCACGGAGATAAACAACCGGTCGAACCAGTTCGTCTCGATCGGCAGGAAGCCCGGCTGTTTTTCGTTGTTTCGAGAATCCGAAGCCATCTCGCTATCCTTTTACTGCGCCGAAGGTCAGGCCGGCGACGATATGACGCTGCACCACCGAGAAGACGATGAGCGCCGGGATCAATGTCAGCATCGAAATTGCCGCCATGATGCCCCACGCGGTGCCCGTCGTCGTCACGTATTCCGACAGGCCGGTGGTGAGTGTCCGGGCGTTGAAGTTGGTGAGTGTCGCGGCAAGCAGATATTCGTTCCACGCGAACACCCAGGTGAGGATGAGCGTCACTGCAAGGCCCGGACGCGCTAAGGGAAAGACGATATCGTAGAGCACCATCCAGGGGCTTGCGCCATCCATATAGGCGGCCTCGTCCAGTTCTTTTGGAATGGCCTCTACGGTCGGGCGCAAAGTCCAGATGGCGAAGGGAAGGTTGAAGGAGCAGTAGACCAGGATCATACCGAGCCGGGAATCCGCGAGCGAAAAGTCGCCGATCCTGTAGACCTGTGTCAGCAACAGGAAGAGCGGCAGCAGGAAGACCGCCGGAGGCGCCATGCGGTTGGTGATCGTCCAGAAGAAAATGCTTTCCTTGCCCGCAAGATCGAAGCGCGTCAGCGCGTAACAGGCAAGAAAACCAAGGGTCGTCACCAGGATCGCGTTCCCCGAGGAAATGACCAGGGAGTTGATCATGTATCGCCGCAAGGTCTCGTTCGTCAGCACGTCCTGGTAATTCTTCCAGAAGAAGCTCCGAAGGATGACGTCCGGCGTGGAAAACAGGTCGAAGGGCTGCTTCAGCGAGATGACGAAGAGCCAGTAGATCGGGAAGAGAGTTGCAAAGCTTATCAGCGTCCACAGGAGAACCGGAAGCCAGGGGTTCTGTCTTTTCATCGCATCAGCCTCTCTTGGCGCGGGGAGCAATCAGGCCGACGTAGAGCAGCCAGCAGACGACGATGGTGAGATAAAGCACGACGACCGAGATCGCTGAACCGTAGCCGTAGTTCGTCTTCGGAAAGACTTCCCTGAAGATGTGGACACCAATGTAGCGCGTCGACGATCCCGGACCGCCCCCGGTCAGCATCAGGACTTCGTCGACTGTACGCAGCGCGTCCATGAGCCGGATGAACACCGTGGCCAGCAGGGCAGGGCGGATCAGAGGGAGCGTGATATGCCAGAAGATTTGGCTCTTGCCGGCGCCATCGATCTGCGCCTGCTCGAAGGGATCTGGCGGAAGCGAGACCAAGGCAGCAATCAGGGACAGGGTGACCAGCGGCGTCCAGTGCCAGACGTCCATGATGACAGTGATAGTGAATGCCGCGAGCGCACTCTGGCCGATGTTCAGATCGTAACCGAACCAGCTTCGCAGCAGATATGGGATGATGCCGATCGACGGTGTCGTCATCAGCTTCCACACCGATCCGACGATGATGGGCGCCATTATCAGAGGAAGGGTATGGATGGTGCGGAAGAACGCTTTTCCCGGAAAGTCCTTCATCAGCGCCTGCGCGAGTATGTATCCGAGGATCAGTTCGGAAACGACTGCGAAGAAGACGAAGGCGATGGTGATGCCGAGCGAAGCCAGGAACTGTTTGTCGAAAACGAGGGTCCGGTAATTCGAAGCCCAGTTGAAGACCATCAGCGGATTTGCGGCGAAAGGGTTCCACTGGTGAAACGAAACCCAGACAACGTAGATGAAAGGAAAGATGCCGAAGAGCCCGAGGATCAGGATCGTCGGTGACAGCAGCAGCCATCCAAGTTTTTGTGAATGCATCGCCTCATCCTCTTGGCACCCTTGGGGCGGCCTCTCGAGCCAGGAAAGGAGCGGGTCGCCAAGCGAAGACGACCCGCCAAGGTGGGGAGGATGATTTATTTGCGATAGCCGAGCGAGGTGAGCTCCTCTTCCGTCTTCGCGGCCATCTGATCGAGGCCCTCGTCGGGCGCGATCTTGCCGGTCAGGATGTCGAAGAAGATCGGCAGGGTTGCTTCACGCAGCTGGGCATGGAACGGATACGGAGGGGCGCCGGCGAAGAGTTTGCCCTCATCCTTCAGCATCGTGTAGAAACCGCCGAGTTTGACATCCATCGCCTTGACCTTCGGATCGTCGAAGGTCGCCTTGTTGGTGATGCGGGGTGCCGCGATCGCCCAGTCGGGCTGCACATCGTTCTGACCCATGAATTGGAGGAAGAGCAGAGCTGCTTCCTTGTTCTTGGATGTAATCGGCAGGCCGAAGGCGCCGCCGTCATAGTAGCCGATGTAGCCCTTTCCTGACTTCGCATCCTCCAGGACACCCGGCTCGAGCGGCGGTAGGGCAAAACCCACTTTGTCGACCACTTTCGACTGTGCAGGATCACTCGCGATCCATGCGGCGTTTTCGCCATAAATCAATCCTTGAGCGACACGACCGGCAGCGAAGGTCGTTGCGGTTTCCGTCCAGGTCGATTGGGTCGATTCCGGCGGGGCGATGTCGCGCAGATGCAGCCAGTATTTCAGCGCGGCCTTCGCCTTGTCGCTGTTCATTGCGCCGCCGTGCTCGACCGTCGCTGCGTAGTTGTTGCTGGCGTCGATGCCCCAGTTATAGACGCCGAAGGTTGGCGCGATGGATTCGAAATATTCATACCATGACGCGGCGTGACCTGTATGAGCCTGAGCCGTGGTGCCCCAGAGTTCAATGCCGTTATCCTTGCCGTATTTGGTGAAGAATTCGGCGATCTGCGTGTAGTCCTCATGCGTGGTCGCCGGCTTCAGATCCTTGCCGGTTTCCTTCTTGAAGGCCTCCTTGATCTTCGGATCGTCGAAAAGGTCCTTGCGATAGAGGTAGGTCTTCAGGAAGGCTTCCATCGGTACGCCGAAGAGATCACCCTTCTTGTCCTTGAAATAGTCGGCGAAGCTGGTGAAGTTCGCGTCGTCGTAGGTCGGCGCCTTCAGATCCGCCTGATCCTTCAGCGTCTGGGTGATGTTGACGAGGAAATTCCGCGACAGATACGAGTAGATGATGTCCTGTTCGATGTAGACCATGTCATAGATGCCGGTCTTGGCCTCCATGTCCTTGATGGCCTTGTCGTACATCTGATCCCAGGACGTGGTCTCGATTTCGACCTTGATGCCCGTCTTCTTCTCGAATTCCGGAGCCAGCACATCCTTGATGTAGTTGGACGGCGGCGTGCTTTCGGTCACGCCGTGCAGTGTCACGCCCTTGAATTTGGCGCCGGCGTCGGACCAGAAATCTGCCCAGGCAGGCGAGGCGGCGGTGGCGAGACTGAGCGTCAGCGCAAGCGCGCTGGCCTTCAAAGCGTAATTCATTTCAATCCTCCCAGATAGCAGCGAGATCATGTCGCCGGGCCTTTGTGTAGAGGAAAAATGCTGTTCGTGCAATATTTGTTGTCTAAACCTGCAAATATGAAAGCTATGTTGTTGTTTTTGGTGGAAAGTAATTTTCGAAGGAGATATGGGAATGGGATATCTGATTGATATTGCTGCATTGCAACGATTTTTTTCGCAGAGGCAAAATTACGATCCGCAAATTTATTTGTTGCTTTGCCATACTAAATAACATAGCTCTTGCGCAAAGGAAGGTGACCAGCGGAGGAAAGTGGCTATGCGTCGATTGGGTATCCATTCATTTGTATGGACGGGCGGCCAAACGCAGGAAGGCTTGGAAATGGCCCTCAACAAAACGGCCGAGCATGGATATCGCACGATCGAATTCGCTTATCTGCGCCCCGAGAAGTTCAATCTCGATCGTTTGGCGAAGCTCGCGCAATCGCTCGATGTCGAGATCGGCGTGACGATGGGGCTGCCGGTCGACAAGGATATTTCGAGCGAGGATGCCGGCGCGGTATCCGCCGGCAAGCAGACGCTGGCTGATGCGGTGCGTGCGGTCCGCGACATCGGCGGAAATAAGCTCGGCGGTATCCTCTATTCCGCGCACACCAAGTACAACCGGCAACCGACGAAGAAGGGCTGGGACAACAGCGTCGCCGCGATCGCTGCTACTGCGGATATTGCAAGGGACGCCAGCGTCGATCTCGTCCTGGAGATCGTGAACCGCTTCGAAACCAACCTTCTCAACACGACGGCTCAGGGCCTGAAGTTCATCTCCGAGACCGGATCGGATCATGTCCGACTGCATCTCGACACCTTTCACATGAATATCGAGGAGGCAAATCCGGCGGCTGCGATCCGGCTCGCCGGCGACAAGATCGGCTACTTCCACATTGGCGAAAGCAACCGCGGCTATCTTGGCGACGGCGTCATCAACTTCGACCTCATCTTCGATGCGTTGCTGGATATCGACTACAAGCGCGACATCGTGTTCGAAAGCTTTTCGACCACAGTTGTCGACGAAGGCCTGTCGCTCGCCTGCGCAATCTGGCGCGACACCTGGACCGATAATGATCCGCTGGCGGTACATGCCAAGCGCTATATCGAACTGAAATACGAAGAAGCGAAACGCCGCCGCGTCACGAATGCGCGCCCGTGATAATCCTTCTGCCGATTTGCTCCGTAAGTGTAGGCTGGAGCAGTCGATTTGAAGAGAAAAGAATATGAACGACATCGTCTCCATCGGAAGCTCGCCGCGCAGGATCAGGCAGAACAACATCGTCGCTGCCTTGCAGACGATCTACGGCCATCGCCGCCTGAGCCGGGCCGATCTGGCGCGGAAGCTCGGAATGAACCGCTCCTCGTCGGGCGAGATCGTTGCCGAACTGACGGAAAGCGGCTTGGTCCAGGAGTCGGAAGAGAGCAATAAGCAGCGTTCGGAGCAATCCCGCGCCGGCCGTCCGGGGATCATGCTCGAACTGGTGCCGGATGCTGCATTCTTCGCCGGAATAGAACTTGGCGTCGAGCATATATCTGCTGTTGTCGTGGATCTCTCGGCAGATGTCCGGGCCTGCCGCCGGCTGGCCTTCAACGCGCAGTCCTCGACGGTGGAGGAAGCTGTGGCGCGGGGCGTCGAACTCATGATGGACGCCATGGCGAAGGAGATGATTGAGCGCTGCAAGGGGCTTGGCATATCCGTCCCGGCGCATATCCGGCCGGAAGGGATTGTCACGCTTGCGCCGATCATCGGCTGGCGGGAGGTGCCATTGAAGGAGATTGGCCGCTGCACCTTTCCGGCCGAGGTGCCCATCGTCGTGGAAAATGACGCCAATGCCTTCGCGATCGGTGATAGCTATCGTCACGGCCTTGCCGGTGTGACGCTCTTCCTGCTGATGGAGACCGGTGTCGGCGGTGGGATCACGATCGACGGAAAGCTGTTTCGTGGTGGCCATGGCCTTGCGGGCGAAATCGGCCATACTCTCGTGCCGGGAAGCGGCGGACAGAAATTCGAGCAGCTGATCGGCCGTGAGGTGCTGATCCGGCAGTACCGGGAAACGACGGGTCGCACCGACGTCGAGCTGCAGGATTTCCTCACCGACGTTCGCGATCGTGTCCCGGGCGCGGTCAACATAGCGGAGATCTGGTCGCGGCATCTTGCTTATGCGCTGCTGCAGGCCTGCCGGCTGCTCGATCCTGACAGGATCGTACTCGGAGGTTCCGTGGCCTCGCTCTATCCGATGGTGGCTGCCCGTGTGGCGGTCCACATGGCGGAGGGGCAGAACGTTCCTTTTCCGACGCCCGAGATCGTCGTCGACGGCGATGCGGAGTTCGGGTCCGCCTTCGGGGCGGCGTGCATGCTGCACCGACGCTTTCTCTCTCTCGAAAACGAGGAATTCGGCGGCGAAGACGGTGCAATACAACGATCAACAGCGATTTAGCGATATCCATCGAAAGCAGGATTGCAATGGTTTCAGTGCTGGCTCCGGATCATCTCGGTCCCACGGTTTGCGTCGGCGAGATTCTCGTGGAGATCGTTGCCACGACGGTTGGAGACGGCTTTCGCGAGGCCCAGCCGCTCATCGGCCCGTTTGCCAGCGGGGCGCCGGCGATCTTCATCTCGCAATGCGGCCGGCTCGGCGGAGCAGCAGCAATGGTGGGGGCCGTCGGCAACGACGACTTCGGTCACGTCAATATTGATCGCCTCAGGCGTGATGGCGTCGATGTGTCGACCATTTCCATCGACCCAGACTATCCGACAGGAAGCGCCTTCGTCCGCTACCGCAAGGACGGCTCCCGCGACTTTGTCTACAATATCGCCAGGTCCGCGGCTGCCCGCTTCGGCTGGTCTCAGGGCGTCCGCGATCTCATCAACCGCAGCGGACACCTCCACGTCATGGGGTCGGCGCTGTCCGTTCCAAGCGCGCGGGAGGTGATCGACAAGGCGGTCGACATCGTGAAGGCGCGAGGCGGCACGCTCTCGGTCGATCCGAACATCCGCAAGGAATTGCAGCTCGATGAGGATACCGAGCGCCGATTTGCCAGGCTTGTCAGCGCCGCCGATCTTCTCCTGCCGTCAGGGGAAGAGCTTGAGCGGGCTGCGAGCGTCTCGGGCGAAGCCGAGGCGATCCGCCGTCTTTTCGAAGTTGGTGTGAAGGAGATCGTGCTGAAGCGCGGATCGCTGGGTGCGACCTATTTCGGCAGGGACGGGGACCGGATCGATGCTCCTGCATTCCTCGTCGATGAGGTCGATCCGACCGGTGCCGGCGACTGCTTCGGCGGGGCCTACCTTACCTGCCGGCGGCTCGGAATGTCGCCGGACGAGGCTCTCACCTATGGTTCGGCCGCAGGCGCTCGCAATGTGACGATCCGCGGACCGATGGAGGGCGCCGGCACGCGCCAGGAACTCGACGCCTTCATCGCCTCAACGGAAAGGCGCTCCTGATGCAGTTTGCGCTCAATGAACTGGCCACGCTCAGGGCCGAGGGTCGTCCCGCCGGTGTTACCTCTGTCTGCTCGGCCCATCCGATCGTATTGCGGGCAGCTTTGCGTCATGGGCGTGACCATTCGAGCACGGTCCTGATCGAAGCCACCTGCAATCAGGTCAACCATTTAGGCGGCTATACCGGAATGACCCCTGCGGACTTTGCCGCCCTCGTGTCACGCCTCGCCAAAGAGGAGGGATGCCCGGAAAACCTCATCGTGCTCGGAGGCGATCATCTCGGGCCAAATCCCTGGCGGGATCGTGCGGCGGAAGAGGCCATGGCGGAAGCCGAGGGGATGGTGGCGGCCTATGTCGATGCCGGATTCCGCAAGATCCATCTGGATGCATCGATGGGCTGCATGGGCGAACCCGCTGCATTGGACGACGAGACGACCGCCCATCGTGCTGCCCGCCTTGCCGCCGTCGCGGAGGCCTCGGCAAGACGGGCAGGGGACGCCATGCCGGTTTATGTGATCGGCACGGAGGTTCCTCCTCCCGGTGGCGCGGATCATACGCTGACCAGGATCGAGCCGACTGCGGCTTCGGCCGCCAGGCGGACGATCGATGTCCATCGCCGCGTCTTCGCCGAGGCCGGTCTCAAGGAGGCGTTTGGGCGTGCTATCGGCCTGGTGGTGCAGCCCGGCGTCGAGTTCGGCAACCACAATGTCCTCCGCTACGACCGCAGCAAGATCGACGCATTGAAACAGGTGCTCCGGGACGAGCCGCAATTCGTGTTTGAAGCCCATTCCACCGACTATCAGGGCGCCGATCCGCTGACGGCCCTGGTCGAAGACGGGTTTCCCATTCTCAAGGTCGGGCCGGAGTTGACCTTCGTGCTGCGCGAGGCGCTCTATGGGCTGGATCTGATCGCATCCGACCTCGTGCCCGATTATGGCGAGCGTCCCCTGTACGCTGCGATGGAGGCTCTGATGCTGGCGCATCGGGAGCACTGGAGCCGTCACTATCATGGCACGGAGGGCGAGCAGCGCTGGCTTCGGCATTATTCGCTGTCCGACCGCATCCGATACTTCTGGACGGCTGAACAGGCTCAATCCGCCGTCGCCCGTCTTCGCGACGCGCTTGCCGGAAAGTCCGTACCGCTTCCGTTGTTCTGGCAGCACATGCCGGCAGCCGCGCAGTTTTCCGGTGCGCCGCTCGATCTGGAGGAGGTTTTGATCTGGCGGGTGACGAAAAGCCTTGCCGAATATCATGCAGCATGCGGCGGAGCGAAATGAGGCCGCCCAACCAAGGAGGAAGGAATGAACGAGTTGAAAGGGAAGATCGCTGCGATCACAGGCGCGGCGTCGGGTATCGGAATGGCGTCGACGGAGGCGATGATCGCGGCAGGCGCCACGGTTGTTCTCGTTGACCGCGACGAGAAGGCGCTGAAAGCAGCCTGCGAACGTCTCGGTGAACAGGCGATACCTCTCGCTTTGGACTTGCTGGATGCTCGGGCATGCGCTGAGCTTCTCGACCGCGTGCTGTCGAAGGTAGGGCAGCTCGATATTTTTCATGCCAATGCCGGCACTTATATCGGTGGCGACCTCGCGGATGCCAATCTCGACGCCATCGACCGGATGCTGAACCTCAACGTCAATGTCGTTATCAAGAATGTCCGGACCGTCATTCCGCACATGATCGAACGCGGCACCGGCGACATCGTCGTTACGAGTTCCGTCGCGGGCCATGCGCCCGTTCCGTGGGAGCCAGTCTATTCGCCGTCGAAATGGGCGATGCACTGCTTCGTCCAGACGATGCGTCGCCAGCTTCTGAAAAGCGGCATTCGTGTCGGCTCGGTTTCACCGGGTCCGGTCATCAGCGCGCTGCTTGCCGATTGGCCGGAGGAGAACCTGCGCAAGGCGAAGGAGGCCGGAGCCCTGATCGAACCCAAGGAGGTGGCCGATGCGATCATGTTCATGCTGACGCGTCCGCACAACGTGACGATCCGCGACATCGTTGTTCTGCCCAGCGCATTCGACATCTGAGGGGCCGACCATGGGTTATCAGGAAAAATTCCGTCTCGACGGCGAACGCGCTGTTGTCACCGGCGGCGGGCGCGCCATTGGACTTTGCTGCGCACACGCGCTGGCCGAGGCTGGTGCAGCCGTCGTCGTGATCGAGCGTAATGAATCCGACGCAGAACAGGCTCTGTCTCTCAAAGACAAGGGGTATGACGTCGAGCTGCGTCTTGGTGACGTGACCGATTCCGCCCGCATGGAGGCAATCGCCAACGAGCTCGCCGACGGTGGCCGCCCGGCGACAATCCTGGTGAACAATGCCGGGATCGGCCAGAACGGGATTGCTGCGGAGGACGTCACGGACGCCGATTGGCTGCGGATGATGAATGTCAACGTCAATGGCGTGTTCTGGTGCTCGCGCTCCTTCGGCCGCCATATGGTCGCGATGAAGCGCGGGGCGATCGTCAATCTCGGCTCGATGTCCGGTATCATCTGCAATCGGCCGCAGCCGCAGACGGCCTATAATGTTTCCAAGGCTGCTGTTCATCACCTCACCCGTTCCATGGCCGCCGAATGGGCTCAGCACGGTGTAAGGATCAATGCGGTCGCGCCAACCTATATCGAGACGCCGATGGTCGCGGCAGTCGAAGCCAATCGCGCGCGGATTCCGATCTGGCTTGCCGATACGCCGATGGGGCGAATGGGAACGCCGGAAGAGGTCGCAAGCGCGGTTCTCTTCCTCGCATCAGGTGCGGCAAGCCTGATGACGGGAGCAATCGTCAATGTCGATGCAGGATTCACCTGCTGGTAGACCGGTTCGGGTGAGAGTTTTCGAGGCGCCTGCGATCCCGCTGGCGTCTCGCTTCCGTCCGCTATTCTGCCGATCTGTAGAGTGGCTCGTCAGCTTTTGGTCGGATCGTCCTTCACGGCATCCGCGAACTTCCGCATCAGTCGGACCAGGTTATCCAGATCATCTGGATCCCATGTCTTGAATATCTCGATCCCTATCCTCTCACGCGCCGCATCGACGCGGTCCGTCATCGCCTTGCCCTTCGCAGTAACGGTCGCTTCGCTGACGCGACGGTCCGACGCGCTCGGCTGCCGCTTGACGAGGCCGAGGCTCTCGAGCTTGGCGACCTGACGGCTGACCGTCGTGTGGTCCCGGCCGGCGCGATCAGCCAATTCGACCACGCCAATCGGTCCCAGTCTTTCAATGCCCACCAGCAAGGGGAAGAGGGCGCGGTCGAGCGAAATTCCGGCCTCCTGGACCATTGCTTCATCCCGTTGCGGCCGGTTCATGACGCTGACGATCTCAAGCAGCGATCCATGAAGCTCACGGATACGATTTGAGATATGTGTATTTTGCACATTTTTTGTTGACGGCATTCCTGATCTCCTATTATGTGCATAATACACATAAATAGGAGCAGCAGCAATGACAGAAGATACCGCAATCGATGTATTAATTTGTGGTGCCGGCGCGGCCGGCCTGACGCTGGCGATCGATCTCGCCCGGCGGGGTGTATCCTTCCGGCTGATCGAGAAGATGGATGACCCGTTCCGAGGTTCGCGCGGCAAGGGAATACAGCCGCGAACCCTGGAAGTGTTCGAGGACCTTGGCATTGTCGACAAGATTGCCGCGTCCGGCGGTTACTACCCGCAGCAGCGCGAATATCACGACGACGGCAGCGTGAAAGATGCCGCGCTTGTCGAGGCCTGTGAGCCGATCCCATCGGAACCCTACGGAACGCCTCTGCTCGTGCCTCAATTCCTGACGGAGAAGACGATGCGGGAACGCCTTGTCGAACTCGGCCATGCTCCGGAGTTCGGCTGCGCATTGGTCGCCTTCGAACAGGATGGGCAGGGTGTAACAGCAAGGCTTGCCAGTGGTGGTGAAGAACAGACTATCCGCGCACGTTATCTCGTCGGCACCGACGGTGGCCGAAGCTTTGTGCGCCAGACGCTCGCCGTCGGTTTTCCCGGAAAGACGCTCGGCGTCCGCGCCATTGTTGCCGACGTGACGCTGACAGGCCTCAGCCGCGATGTCTGGCATCGCTTCAACGAGGGGTCGATGGAGACACAAATATCTTTTTGTCCCTTGACCGAAACTGGGTTTTTCCAACTGCAGGGACCAGTGCCTCTCGAAGGCGAGATCGATCTCTCGGCCGAAGGGCTTACGACACTGACTGCCGAACGCACCGGCCGCGCCGATATCTTCATCCAGTCTGTCTCCTGGGCATCGGCATTCAACATGAATGCCCGGCTTGCTGACAGCTATCGCGTCGGCCGCATCTTTCTCGCCGGAGACGCCGCCCATACCCATCCGCCGACGGGCGGCCAGGGTCTGAACACCAGCGTTCAGGACGCCTACAATCTGGGCTGGAAGCTGGCAGCCGTCCTATCGGGTGCCCCGGAGACGCTTCTCGATAGCTATGAGGAAGAGCGCCGCCCGATCGCGGCAAGCATGCTGGGACTTGCCGTCAGATTGCTCGAAGACATGAAGCGCGGCGACCTTCGGCGTGGTCGTGAGGTCCGGCAACTGGACATCGGCTATCCCGGTTCGAGTCTGTCACTCGAAGAGCCCCAGCGTCAGGCTCGCGTGCTTGCCGGCAACCGCGCTCCCGACGCGCTATTGAAGGGCGCCGCTGGCCAGCCAGTGCGGTTGTTCGATCTCTTCAAGGGCTCTCATTGGACGCTGCTGGAATTTGAAGTGGAGAGGGTTGCCATCCACCCACGCAAAGGGCTGCATATTTATCGCATCAGCCAAGGCGGTGATCTCATCGACAGCGAGAACCGGTTCAGCGACACCTACGAAGCTACCCCAGGTGACCGGATTCTTATTCGTCCGGATGGCTATGTCGGCGCAATCGTATCGCAACGCGAAACGGCGGCATTGGAAACCTATCTTCACGATGTCGGATTGCGAACCGGGCCTGCTGCCAGAGGATGAAAAATGCTTTCGCGGCATAACTTCGCCAGCGGATGCCATCCCACCCGCCTGTCATCATCATGACTGCGCACGGGGAACAAGGACGTCGAGCCCTCCGTCTTTCAGGCGGGCGCGATCGCCTTTCTATGACGGACATTCCGTAGAAATAGAACGACTTCAACAGTAGGACGGAGCGGTCTGAAGGGGTTGACTGCTGCCGTTAAGCGCTCCCCATCAATGACAAAAAAGCGCCCCATCCGCCACGCCCGCTTTTGGGCATAAGGGGATCGGGCGCTGACGATGCGACGATCAATGCCTAGTCGGCAAAGCCGACATACTTCTGGCGCGTATCGTCAAGCAAAACCGTTATTACGGACCTGAGCGCAGCCTTTACTTGATCGATACTGGTTTCGAAGCCGTCAACGATGCGCAGGGCCTCGTTCAGCAATGCTTCCTTCTCGTCAAGATCCATCAGGTTTTGCGTATCGTTGACGTATGAGGTAGTGGTAGAGTTCATAAGCAGCCCCCAGCTGACAATCAATGCGAGAAGATACATCTCAAGCGCGAATTTTAATCAAGAACCTTTTCTGGACTTTTGTGCTGTAACCTGCAATTTTCTCGGGCGAGCAATGTTCGCAAGTAACCGGAAAGAACATGTCACGTAATTTTCGTGATGCAACCGGCTTTTATCGCAAAGGTTAGCAAGTAAGGTTAAGCGCTATCCTTCAGCCCACTTCCCGGACTGCGCTCCAGCGTTGCCGCAAAACACCATCCCCGCGCCGAACAGCTCATCGGTGTGATTGTGTGGACCGCGGTGATTGCGGCACCAAAATGCGGCACGCCACCATGCCTTCCGCTGGTTCGCAGGAGATGGTTCGCCAGGTCGGTGGGACGCTCTTCAACGTAGTCTCGTTCGCAACCCCGATCGGCGATTGCTGCAATCTATCGGGTGTATCCTCGTTACAATAGCTGATTATTGAAGCGCTACAGCGTACTCACAATTGAATTCGGGATACTCTGGATACGGCTTCGTCGGCAATGTTAACCCAGATAACCGTAAGTATAGAGCCGCGCATTGCGAACATGCGATCCGTGGTGTACTTCGATCGCGAGACGGGACTTGGGGGAAATATTGCGATACAAGCAACTGGACGCGCTGCGAGGGATTGCGGCTATGACGGTGGTCATCCATCATCTTTTTATGGCTTTTCCCGGATCTGAGGCTCACCTGAACGTTCTCGACCTATCGAGCTGGACGTTCTGGGAGACGTGGGTGAAGTACACGCCGCTCAGAGCGTTCGCCAATGGAAGGCCTGCCGTTGTCCTCTTCTTCGTCCTCAGCGGATTTGTTCTGGCGGCAAGCTTTGAGAAGCAAACACTATCGTATCCGGGTTACTTGATCAGAAGGTTTTGCAGAATCTATTTGCCATTCGCCACCGCAATAGCCTTTGCCGTTGCTCTCTTTATACTATCACCAAGTGGACCGATAGAAGGCTTGACCGAGTGGTTCAACGCCAGTTCGTGGACCGCTGCACCAAGTTCTGACGTGGTGGCAGGACACCTCACGATGACGGGACGTGATGCACATATTCAACTGAACAACGTCATGTGGAGCTTGATCCACGAGCTTCGAATCTCTGTGCTTTTCCCACTGATCGTCCTGCTGGCCATATGGAACTGGAGGGTCACGCTCACCGCACTTGCATGCCTTTGGCTCCTCAGTGAGGCAGTGGGCCGTCTGACCCCGGAGGGAAGCATCCTGGCGTCGATCCTCGATACTGCTGGATACATTCTCTTATTTGCCGTCGGCGCAATCTGCTTCTACCATCGGCAGCTGCTCGCATCGATCGCCGGCAGAGCGCCCGTCTGGGCTGTCGCCATCACGGCACTTGTCCTGATGGCGATCCCTGCAGGTGCTCCGGCTTCCGAGCTCCTTTACGGACTGGCCTCCGTTGCGCTGATCGGCGCGGCAATCGGACATAAAAACGCCCAGTCGTTTTTTACATCCGCTCCCCTTTTGTGGCTGGGCACCATTTCATACAGCCTTTATCTCTTTCATCTGCCCATAGTCCTATTTACTCTTCGCCATTGGTATGGGGTAGTCGACAACCGCTTCCTCGTTGTCGGAATTATTGCTTCGAGCCTGGCGGCTGCTCAACTTGCCTACTGGCTGGTCGAGAAGCCATCGGACCAGCTTGGTCGCGTTCTTTCTCGCAGGCAAAAACCGGCCTGAGGTTTTCACTAGACCTGGATGATCGGAAAACCTGTTCAGACCATCGAACGACCTGTCTGAATGGCGCAGAGCTTCCATAATGATCTCACCCACAACCAAGTGGCGCAAGCCGGCAGATGCTCGGCAAACATTGACTAGCTGCAAGCCAAAGAACCGCAACTCCACGTTTTTCTGCTTATACGGAGTAATTACTTTTAGTTATATGCCTGCTTCCAGCTTTTGCTGATTATTCCGACGATCTGAAGTAATCTTAATCGAAGCAAACAGCGTGGCTCATATATTTCAACTTTATTCTGCGGCAGAAAAATAAAACGCTGAAATGGTATTTTGCTGTAGAGAATGTTTTGAAGGATGAAAATAATATGCTGCCTATGGTCAATAGCGCCAGTGAGGTTCGACTTAAATACATTGAGGACAAAATAGACGCGCTAAAGATGGCGGAAACCTTGCTGAACAGTCCTGAGGTTACGAACGAGGATCTGAGGTCGGCGCTCAAGGTTCTGCTGGAAGTGGTGATCGCCCAGCTGCAGGAATCCGTTAGATATTAGTGCAAGACTTTACGCACCGGTTAAGCCGGTAAGCAGCCAGCCACCAGTCGATAACGGGGATGGCTGGCCGTACTGACGTTGGCCGCCTGCCGAATGCTCCCTGCCTTGCAGCAGCTGATATCTCATCCCTCGACCAGCGCATCGATCCATCGGTCGGAATCACCCGCGACCACTCGACGCATGATTGCATTACATCTGTCACCCCATCCTTCAGACCGCCATAATGGCCATATTATTGTTACGTGCGAGCATTGACGATAACTGCGCCAGAACCGGCATATTCGAAGCATCGAAAATATTGCGATATCTTCTGGACAATAAGTCAGGTGGCCTGCCGGCCAATTCTGCTTAGGATGCACAGCAGAATCAGCAGAACGTTTTTGGAGGCACGTGAATGCCAACGATTACCGGAACGGATGGAAACGATACGTTGATCGGCGGCAAGGCCTCCGAGGTCATCATCGGCCTTGCCGGCGACGATGTCATCTACGGCAATGAGGGCAATGACATCATCGATGGCGGCGCCGGCTCTGACCAGCTCTATGGCGGCGCGGGTGACGACACGATCAAGTCATGGCGTCATGAAGGGCCTGACTATATCGACGGAGGCGACGGCATCGACACGCTGGCGCTGAAACGCAGCTATGAATATGTCGTCGAGCACATCGATATTTCTACGGCGGCGAAGATAGCCACGCCCCAGGATCTCGGCGAAGGAACTGTTATCGTCAACATGGAGCGCCTGAACATCACGGGCGGGTACATGGGCGACCATTTCGTCGGTGGCGCGCTGGGCGACGAGATCCACGGCTGGAACGGCGACGATACGCTCGAAGGCAATGGCGGCGACGACTACATCGACGGCGGCGCCGGCAATGACGTGCTGATCGGCGGATCGGGCCACAATACGCTGATCGGTTACAGCGGTGACGACAAATTTGTCTCCGCCGTCGATGCGGTCGACACGATCGACGGCGGAACGGGCAACGATTCTCTCGTACTCGACCGGCGCGCGGCGACCGTGGACCTGACGCTCGACCTGTCGCAGCCCACGACCACCGTGCAGGCGCTTGGCGACGGCACGACGGTCAGCGGCATCGAGCAGATCGAATTTTATGGCGGCAGCGGCGCCGATACTGTTACCGGTGGCGGCGGTAACGATCTCTTTTCGGGCAGCGGCGGCAATGACAGGTTCGATGGCGGCGCGGGCTTCGATACGGCCAATTACGCCGGCGACTTCGCAGATTACGCGATCGACCGGGTGCTCGGCACGGTCGCAAGTGCCGCCGAAGGCACCGATACGCTCGCCCATGTCGAGAGGCTGCATTTCCTCGACGGCAACTATGATTGGGCCACCGGCGTTTTCACTCCGTTCAACAACGCGCCTCTGCTGGCTGCGGGTGAGCCGAGCAACGGTCTCGTCGAGGCCGGCAGTAGCGGCCCCGGCGTCGATACCGCCAGCCTGCAGCTGACGGCATCAGATCCCGATGCCGGCGACACTATCTCCTACATCACCGACGGCTGGACCAGCCTCGGCGGCGGACAATGGAGCCTTTCCGGTGTCTACGGCATGGCAATCCTGAACACCGCGACCGGACAGGTGACCTATCTGCTGGACAACGACCGGGCCGCGACCCAGGCCCTGGCGGAAGGTGCGGCGGCACAGGACACGTTCGACCTGACGATCAGAGACAGCCACGGGGCCAGCGCCACGCAGAGCATCGCCTTTTCGATCGTCGGAGCGCGCGACAATATTGCCGGCGCAACGATCCACGGGACCGACGGCAACGACTTCATCGCGCCGGGCGCAACCGTCGCGGGCCAGCCGCTCGTCACCGTCAACGACGACACGATCTACGGCGCAGGCGGCAATGATTACGTCGATGGCGGCGCAGGCGCCGACAAGATGATCGGCGGAAGCGGCAACGACACCTACTTCATCGACAATGCCGGCGACCGTGCCGTCGAAACGGCCGATAGCGGCACCGACACGATCCAGGCCACCATCAGCGTCGATCTCCACGATCACGCCTTCGTCGAAAACCTGCGTCTCAAGGAAGGCGCCGGCGCGATCGGCGGCACCGGTAACGATATTGCCAATCTCATCACCGGCAATGCCTCGGCCAATGCGATTGCCGGCGGCGCCGGTATCGACAGCCTGTATGGCAAGGGCGGCGCTGACATTTTCTATTTCAACGAAATGGGCGCGACCAACAAGGATTCCATCTGGGATTTCGATGCCGACGACAAGGTCAGGCTCGGCTCCGCCTTCGCCGGCCTCGACAACAATCACGATGGCATTCTGGACACGGATGCCTTTATGATCGCCTCCAAATACGGCGCCACGGCCACCGCCGATCACGCGCAACTGATCTACAATGCGGCGACCGGCAACCTCTCTTACGACGCCGATGGCACCGGCGGCCAGGCAGCGCAGGACATCGTCTTCCTCGGCGCCAACAAGGCCTTCTTTGATCACGGGGATATCGTTCTGGTGTAAGGGCCGGAAGAGCGGAGTTGCCCGGCCTTTGACCTCTCATCCGGTCCCGCCGCCCGATCGGGTGTGTAAGTCCTTCTCGCCGGCCCCGTTCGTGAACGGAATCGAACTCCATGTCGACAGAGGCATGTGCGCGGCCTGACCCCAAGTGTGGTCGGATTTTTGGGTGGCCAGTCGCTGCCGGCCACAACAATCCCTTGTTTAGTCGCTCTTGGAGCGACGCCAGCCGTGGCGGGAACGGTGCGCGCGAAAAGCGAAATCAAGCATGCGATTGGATTTATCGAATGAGGGACGTATGCCGGACGGCGTCAAGATAAAGTCTGATAGCGCGGACCGACGCTCCGGCAAAGCAGCTCCGAGGTGGCCAGTGGGCGGTCCTGTGTCCATACCGCTCGGAAAGTCTTAGATACGGCTGCTCGCGTTTGCGATCGCAGCGCATGGCCTGACGTCCGAAACGTTCCTCATCCAGTTGCTTGCTACCAGTTGAACAAAAAGTGACTCGACATATGAATTGCGTCATATTAAATTGTGTGCAATTCAAAAAGGAGATCAATCGATGCACAGAATCTTGAAAACCGCATTCGTAGTCGGCGCACTGGCGGTTCTTGCCGCCCCTGCCGCCGCTGAGTCTGCAAAGCCGACGGTGGTGCTCGTGCACGGCGCTTTTGCCGATGCATCAAGCTGGAACGGGGTCATTGCCCGCCTGGAAAAGGATGGTTATCCGGTCGTCGCCGTTGCCAATCCGCTGCGCGGCGTAAAGTCGGATGGTGATTATGTCGGCCGTATCGTCGCCGGCATAAAGACCCCGGTCGTTCTCGTCGGCCATTCCTATGGCGGCGCGGTCATCAGCGAGGCTGCCGCGGAGACGAAGAATGTCGACGCGCTGGTCTATGTTGCTGCCTTTGCCCCTGACAAGGGCGAGTCCGCCGCCGACCTTTCGGGCAAGTTCCCCGGCAGTACTCTGGCGCCGACGCTTGCCGAGCCGGTGGCATTGGAAAATGGCGGAAAGGATCTGTACATCCAGCAGGACAAGTTTCATGAGCAATTTGCTGCTGACGTCCCGGCCAAGGCCGCAAAGCTGATGGCAGCAACCCAGCGTCCGATCACCGAAGCGGCCCTGACCGAGGGAGCGCCCGGTGCGGCGTGGCAGACCATTCCGTCCTGGTTCATCTACGGTGATGCAGATAAGAACATCCCCGCCAAGGCTCTCGGCTGGATGGCAGAGCGCGCCCATTCCAAGGAGACCGTCGTGGTCAAGGGTGCCTCCCACGTCGTAATGGTTTCTCATCCTGATAAGGTTGCGAAGATCATCGAAGACGCGGCTTCCGCCAAGTAACGCCAAATCTTCATCTTGTTCTTGAATGGGCTCCGTCCTCGTTGACGGAGCCCAAATGCGCTATGTGCCTTGCGAGGGCTATTGCCGAGTGGGGCCGCTTGAAGCTGGTTTTCTATGCCGCCGTGGCGCGATATTCGAACCGGGTCACATGGAAGTTTTTTTCCAGGGATGCAGCAATTTGATCGGCGCCTGGAAGGCCTCGGACAGACTTCCACCTGATCTCGTAGATCAGTTCGCGATGCCCGTCCTCGATATCCCTCAGCCCGGTGAAGATCGCCTCGGAAAGCTCAGGAGCCACGGCCTTCACGTCAGGAATTCCTGAACCGTTCTCCAGTCTGATCGCTACCGTGCCCTTCTGATCGCCTGATATCCATCGGTCCACACGCTTCATCGGCGAAAGGATCAGGACGGCAAGGACGGTAACGACGGAACCCGCAGCGATCTGCCCGCCGCCGAAACACAGGCCGATTGCCGTTATCAGCCATAAGGTCGCCGCAGTGGTGACGCCAGTTGCGATGTCGCCGCGCCGCAGGATCGCGCCTCCGCCGATGAAGCCCACGCCGGTCAGGACGCCGAGCGGGAAGCGCAAGATGTCCATCGAACCGTTTACGCTCTGGCTCGTCGCCAGGAGGATATTCGCCTGGATCATCGAAAGGCAGGCGGCGAGCCCAACGAGGATGGTCGTCCGTAATCCCGCGGCATGGCCGCCTCGTTCCCTGTCGAGGCCGATGAATGCGCCGGCGATGACCGTTGCTGCCAGACGGAGCGCGATATCCGTCCAGTTCGGCGTTATGGGCATCAGGTCGATCAGATCCAACTCAGCCGCTCCCCGTTCTGTTGCCAAAAGTTTTAAGTGCAGGAAGCTAGAGCGCGGCCGGCGGACCGGCCAGTGGAGCAGCGAAAATCACCTTTCGATACCGTGGCGTGCGGGATCGGCGTACTGATGCAGGCTTGTGGCCGAGCGGCGGATGACCTCCGAAATCTGCAGCAGTTGTTTGACCAGGGGCGTCGAATTGCGCCAGATGATGCCGATCGTTCTTAACGGCTGAGGCGTGCGGAACCGGGAAATGGAGACATCCGCCGAGCGCGTCTCCACCGGCACGGCCATTTCCGGAATCAGGGTGACACCGATGCCGGCGCTGACCATTTGCACAAGTGTCGAGAGCGAGCTGCCCTCCATGATTTCGCGTGGGCGTGTCGATTCGATGCCGCAGAAGGATAGGGCCTGATCGCGGAAACAGTGCCCTTCCTCAAGCAGAAGCAGGCGCATTTCCCGCAGGGCCTCGGGTTCCGGCACCGGCTTGCCCTCATCTTCGCGATGGCGGACCAGCACGAATTCCTCTTCGAACAGCTTGATCTCGGTGAGCGTTGGTTGAGATACCGGTAGTGCGACGACAGCGAGGTCCAGCTCGCCCTGCGCAACCTCGTGAACGAGCCTCGTCGTCTGGGTTTCACGCACCTGGATCTCGATATTGTCGAACGTTCTGTTCAGATCGCTGATGATCGCCGGCAGCAAATAGGGGGCGATGGTCGGAATGATGCCGATTCTGAGCCGTGTAAGCAGTCTGTCCTGTGATGCGCGGGCGAGGTCCCCAAGCTCGTCCACGGCTCTGAGAATGTCGCGTACCCGCAGCGCGAAGAGTTGTCCGAAGGCGGTCAGCCGCACTTCGCGTGCACCACGTTCGAAGAGATTTCCGCCGAGTTCTTCCTCCAGCTCCTTGATCTGCATGGATAAAGCGGGCTGCGAAATCGCGCAGGCATCGGCTGCATGGCGAAAGCGGCCGTGGCGCGCCAGGGCTTCAAAATAGCGAAGCTGTTTGAGTGTAAGATTGGTCATAAGATGAGCTTATCGCAGCGATCAGTAAATCCAACTTAAAATTATCACAAGCTTCGGATAAAAAGGAGGGAAGGGAGGATGTGTGCAAAGCCCGTCGATCGACGGCGAGGCATCCGGCACGCAATCAGGCCCAATAGTTTAACGGACAGACGGCTCCTGGTGACCGTCTGAAGCAACAGGAGAAAACTATGGACCAGAAACCTGACAGCGCGGGCAAATGTCCCGTTGATCATTCGGGAGCAAGCGCAAGACGCAATCGCGACTGGTGGCCGAGCCAGCTCGACCTGCAGATGCTTCACCATCATTCCGGTCTTTCGGATCCTATGGGCAGGGATTTCAACTATGCCGAGGAGTTCAAGAAGCTCGATCTCGATGCGGTGAAGAAGGATCTTCATGCGCTGATGACCGATTCGCAGGACTGGTGGCCGGCAGACTTCGGCCACTACGGCGGTCTCTTCATCCGCATGGCCTGGCACAGCGCCGGCACCTATCGCATTACCGATGGCCGTGGTGGCGCCGGTCAGGGTCAGCAGCGCTTCGCGCCGCTCAACAGCTGGCCTGACAACGTCAACCTCGACAAGGCTCGCCGCCTGCTCTGGCCGATCAAGCAGAAATACGGCAACAGCATTTCCTGGGCTGACCTTTTGATCCTCACCGGCAACGTCGCTCTCGAATCCATGGGCTTCAAGACCTTCGGTTTCGCCGGCGGCCGTGCCGACGTCTGGGAGCCGGAAGAGCTCTACTGGGGTCCGGAAGGCACCTGGCTTGGCGACGAGCGCTACAGTGGCGAACGCGAGCTGGCCGAGCCGCTTGGCGCCGTGCAGATGGGCCTCATCTATGTCAACCCGGAAGGTCCGAACGGCACACCCGATCCGCTTGCCTCGGCCCGCGACATTCGCGAGACTTTTGCCCGCATGGCAATGAATGACGAAGAGACCGTAGCGCTGATCGCCGGCGGTCACACCTTCGGCAAGACCCATGGTGCCGGCGATCCCTCGTTTGTCGGCGTGGATCCTGAAGGCGGAGAGATCGAGGCCCAGGGCCTCGGCTGGGCGAGCAAGTTCAACACTGGTGTCGGCCGCGATGCCATCGGCAGCGGTCTGGAAGTCACCTGGACGACGACCCCTACCAAGTGGAGCAATAATTTCTTCTGGAACCTGTTCGGCTACGAATGGGAGCTGGAAAAGAGCCCTGGCGGTGCCCATCAGTGGGTCGCAAAGGGCGCTGGCGCCACCATCCCGGATGCCTTCGATTCTTCGAAGAAGCACCTGCCGCGAATGCTCACTTCCGACCTCGCGCTGCGCGTCGACCCGGTCTACGAGGCGATCTCGCGTCGCTTCCTTGAAAACCCGGATCAGTTCGCGGACGCCTTTGCTCGCGCCTGGTTCAAGCTCACCCACCGCGATATGGGCCCGAAAGTCCGTTATCTCGGCAAGGAAGTCCCGGCAGAAGACCTGATCTGGCAGGACGTCATCCCGGCCGTCGATCACGCGCTCATCGACGACAAGGACATTGCGGACCTCAAAGCCAAGGTCGTTGCCTCCGGCCTCTCCGTCCAGGAACTCGTCTCGACCGCATGGGCATCCGCTTCGAGCTTCCGCGGTTCCGACAAGCGCGGCGGCGCCAATGGCGCGCGCATCCGTCTTGCCCCGCAGAAGGACTGGGAAGTCAACGAGCCGGCACAGCTCGCCAAGGTTCTCGGCACTCTCGAAGGTATCCAGAAGGACTTCAATGCAGCCCAGACCGGCGGCAAGAAGGTCTCTCTCGCCGACCTGATCGTACTTGCCGGTGCAGCCGGTGTCGAAAAGGCCGCCAAGGCCGGCGGCCAGGACATCGTCGTGCCGTTCACGCCGGGCCGCATGGACGCATCGCAGGAGCAGACCGATGCTGCTTCCTTCGCAGCCCTCGAACCGCGTGCCGACGGTTTCCGCAACTATGTGAACGGCAAGCGCCTGCAGTTCATGAAGCCGGAAGAAGCTCTCGTCGATCGCGCGCAACTGCTGACGCTGACCGCGCCTGAGATGACGGTTCTCGTCGGTGGCCTGCGCGTGCTGACGGTCGGCAAGCCGGAACATGGCGTCTTCACCGCGCGTCCGGAAGCGTTGACGAACGACTTCTTCGTCAACCTGCTCGACATGGGTACCGTCTGGGCGCCGGTCGCAGGCAAGAACGGCGTTTATGAAGGCCGTGACCGCAAGACCAACGCGGTCAAGTGGACCGGCACGCGCATCGACCTGATCTTCGGCTCGCATTCGCAGCTGCGCGCGCTTGCGGAAGTCTACGGCCAGTCTGATGCCAAGGCGAAGTTCGTGAAGGACTTCGTTGCCGCATGGAACAAGGTCATGAATGCAGATCGTTTCGATCTCGTCTGATTGAAAAGTTCTCTCTGGACGCGGCGGCAACGCCGCGTCCAGACGTCAAATACAGGCGAATATCCCTGTTCGCCTGTTGCGCGCGCGATGGTCCGTTGCAGCCGGCGCGGCCAGGCTCATGAAAATTACCTCTTGAAACAAATCCGGTAAAAAGGGTGGCCCACAGGCCGGATCAGTTATACAAAACTGATTGATTGAGACCATTCGATATCGACTGCACCGGGCTTGCGATTGCCAAGAGTTATGCCCGCGGCTACGCAATTGCGCAGCTATTGCTCGATTCAGATTTTCAGCTTTTTGGCAAGCCGTATACTGCGACAGTTTTATGTTAGAAGTTTCTTTAATTCCCCTTCAATCCGATTTCGTTATCATGGCCATATGAGAATAAGCACCATTACGAACTGGGCGTATGGCATAACCGTGATCCTCACGGCGCTTTCGGCTGTTGCTTTCATCATGTCGTCCCGCAGCGCCGAGGACGAGCGGCGTGCAGTTGAGGAACATCTCGCTTTCGATTCGCTGACCGAACAGCTTGAGATGGGTGCCGAAGTCTCCAGCGATGAAGCAAGGCTCTACGTCATGCGCGGCGAACAGCGTCATCTTGATGCCTTCAAGGCGGACGAGGAGGCCGAACGACGACATGAAGCCGCGGCCGAGCAGATTGCGGCAAGAGACACATCCGTCGTCGAGCGGAATATTCTCGAGGACATAGTCAAACAGGCCGAGGCACTTGACGCGGTGGAGGCAGCCGCTGTCGATGCCTTCCAGAAGGGAGACAGGCAGGCAGCGCAACAGATGCTTTTCGGGCCGGAGCATGAGCGGTTGCAAACTGCCCTCCTGGGGTCGGCCGCGCATCTGCGCGACGTCACGGCGACACGCACGGGAGCCGCGCTCGACGATGCACGCCGGCGCAGCAATCAATGGAGCCTTGTCGCCAAGATCATGCTGTCGATGACCGGCCTGCTCTTTCTGGCCGTACTCTATTTTATCCTCCGGCGTCGCGTGGCCATGCCTCTCGTGCGCATGACGGGCATCGTTACCCGGCTCGCCAAGCAGGATTATGCGGTCGAGGTCCCTGACGACCACCGCCGGGATGAAATCGGCGAGATGAACGAGGCCATCCAGATCTTTCGCGAAAACGGGCTTGAGCGTGAGCGCCTGGATGCGGAGCGACGGGCTGACCAGCATACCAAGGATCTCATCCTGCAGATGATGCATCGCCTTCAGGCCTGTGAAAATCAACATGAACTGGCCGATGTCGTTGCGCGCTTCGCGCCACAGATCTTTCCAGGCATTGCCGGAAGTCTTTATATCCTCAACGAGGAAAAGTCCGCTCTCGCGCAAGCCGGCACGTGGCTGAAGCCTGTCAATGCGCAGATCGCCTTTCCGGCCAATGCCTGCTGGGCTCTGCGGCGCGGCCGCCCGCATTTGAGCGGCACTGGCGACGGCGATGTGTCCTGCCAGCATGTCGAGGGGAGTGGTGTTGCTACCTCCTGTTTCCCGTTGACGGCACAGGGCGACATGATTGGTCTTCTTTATCTCGAGGAGCGTCACGGGCAGACGCCGGTGCTGGATAATGTTCGTCTCTATCTGGAGTTGATCGCCGAGAACATCGGGTTGGCGGTCGCCAATCTGCAGTTTCGTGAAAAGCTGACCGATCTTGCCATCCGCGATCCATTGACCGCGCTCTTCAATCGCCGTTTCCTCGACGATACGCTGCAGCGGCGTGGGCGCGACAATGGCGAAGAGCCGCTCACCTGTCTGATGATCGACATCGACCACTTCAAGCGTTTCAACGACCAGTTCGGTCACGATGCCGGCGACATGGTCATGCAATATGTCGGGCAGATCCTGCGTAGTGCTGTTGTCGATATCGGCAACGCATTCCGTTTCGGCGGGGAGGAATTTACCGTTCTGCTGCCTGACTGCAGCGAAGAAGATGGTTTCGAATTCGCTGAAAAGCTGCGTGCGCAGATCAGTGGGGCAGCACTTTCACACTCAGGTCAGATCATCGGCACAGTGTCGGTATCAATCGGTGTGGCGGTATCGCCTGCAGAAGGCGCAGTCGATACGCTGGTGAGCCGCGCCGACGCGGCCCTTCTCGACGCCAAGGCCAAAGGCCGCAATAAAACTGTTCTTGCAAGCAGTTTGAACGGGCCACCGCAGGAAACGCGACGCGCCTGATATTAGAAAAAGTGGCGATACGCCGATCAGTTACCGACGACGCCATGCGGCGCATGTTCGGCTATCTCGCGGGCTGCGCCATAATCGCGCTCGTGGGCGGAGCGGAAGCGATGTTCGGTGCGGCCGGTCAGATCATGATAGCGGTCGGTCATGCCGTCGGCATAGGTGCCGGTATCAGCGTCGAAATCTTCATTCGACGGCTTGATCGAGAAAAATTTGAACATTTTCAGGGTCCTCCACAGCGTGCTGTCAACATCCGGACGTGTCGTTCGGTTCCTTCCATCAGATGATTATAATGAAAAAATTAACCATGTTTAAACAAACGGCATGTGTTTGAGGCGCATGCCGCCTGATTGCTTAAGATTTTTATGCCTGATGCAAAAGCAGCGCCAGCAACTGTTGCAGCGAAACACCGCCCAGCGGCTGACCCTCCTGTGATATGACAGCGGCAGAGGAGACGTCGGCCCGCGACATTTCCCGCAATGCTCCTTCGATATCCATATCTTCGCAAAGCTGCAGCTGGCTTTCGACCGAGACCTGCTTCGCGACGGCTCCAATCTTGATGACCCGGCCGCGATTGACCTCCTTGACGAAGGCGGCGATGTAATCATTGGCAGGGTTGAGGACGATTTCGGCCGCCGAACCCTGCTGGATGACCTCGCCATCACGCAAGATGGCGATTTTCTCCCCGAGCCGGAGAGCTTCGTCGAGATCGTGGGTGATGAAAACGACCGTTTTCTTCAGGTCCTTCTGTAGATCGAGGAGGACGGTCTGCATGTCCACGCGGATCAGCGGATCGAGCGCAGAATAGGCCTCATCCATCAGCAGGATTTCGGCATCATTGGTGAGTGCCCGCGCGAGCCCGACACGCTGCTGCATGCCACCGGAGAGTTGGTTCGGATAGTGCCCATCAAAGCCCTCCAGGCCGACGCGCTTGATCCAGGCATTGGCCCGTTCCTCACGCTCCGCCTTGGCAACGCCCTGGATTTCCAGACCGTAGACGGTGTTCTGCAGCACGTTGCGATGTGGCAGCAGGCCGAAACGCTGGAAGACCATGGCGGTCTTCCGACGGCGGAATTCGCGAAGCTGCAAGGCATCCATGCGACAGACATCCTCGCCGCCGTAGAGGACTTCACCCGATGTGGGATCGATCAGCCGGTTGATGTGGCGGATCAGCGTCGATTTGCCGGAGCCGGAAAGACCCATGATGACGGTGATCTTGCCGCCGGGGATGGTGATGTTGATGTCTTTCAGCCCCAGCACATGACCGTGCTCCTTGTTGAGCTCGGTCTTCGACATGCCCTTGCTGACGGCGTCCACATAGTCGCGCCCGCGCGGACCGAAGATCTTAAAGAGGCTCCGGATCTCGATGGAATTACTAGCCATGCACGATCTCCCGGTGCTTCTGGAGCCGCAGACCGTAGGCCTGGCTGATCCGGTCGAAAATGATGGCAATGCCGACGATTGCGAGACCGTTGAAGACGCCGAGGGTGAAATACTGGTTGGAGATGGCCTTGAGAACAGGCTGGCCAAGCCCTTGGACACCGATCATCGAGGCAATGACCACCATGGCGAGCGCCATCATGATCGTCTGGTTGATGCCGGCCATGATGGTCGGCAGCGCCAGCGGCAGCTGGACGTTGCGAAGCTTCTGCCAGCTCGATGAACCGAAGGCGTCTGCTGCCTCCAGTACATTCTCGTCCACCATGCGGATGCCGAGATTGGTGAGGCGGATCATCGGCGGCAGGGCGTAGATGACGACGGCAATGACGCCGGGGACACGGCCGATGCCGAGAAGCATGACGACGGGGATCAGGTAGACGAAGCTCGGCATGGTCTGCATGACGTCGAGGATCGGATTGACGATCCCCTGCATCCTGTTGGATCGCGCCATCAGGATGCCGAGCGGTAGTCCGATCACGATCGAGAGCACGGTACAGACGAAGATCATCGACACGGTCTTCATCGTATCCTGCCACATGTCGAAATAACCGATGACAAGAAGCGTCAGAACACAGCCGATGACGACCTTCCAGTTGCGGCTGGCAAACCACGCAATGGCGGCAAAAGCAATCAGAATGACCGGCCAGGGTGTGCCGGTCAGTAGCCGTTCGGCCCATATGAGAAAACTTTGCAGCGGGCTGAAGGCAGCTTCGATGCTGTCGCCATAGGCGCGGGTGAAGGCGCGAAATCCTTCATCCACGCTCTTCTTCAGCTCGCGCAGCGTGTCGTCGTTCATTGTCGGAAATTTCCAGAGCCAATCCATACCGGTCCCCAAAATAGATAGTGGCGGCGGCCGATTGTTATTTTGGCCGTCGCGCCGAAGGATTGTCTGGGCAGCGGCGAGGCTGCCCATGTCGTGTCTGAGTGATTAGAGCGAAGCCTTGATCTTTTCGGCGGCTTCCGGCGAGACCCAGTCCTTCCAGAGAGGCTCGTTGTTCTTCAGGAAGTATTTGGCGCCGTCTTCGCCGGTTGCCTGGTTGTCCGTCATCCAGGCGATCAGCTTGTTGACGGTGTCGTTGGTCCAGGCACGCTTCTTCAGGTAATCGATTGCAGGGCCGCCGCGATCGGCAAAACTTTTGCTGATCAGCGTCTGCACATCGTCGGCCGGCCAGGCATTCGGCTTGGGATCGGCGCAATCGGCAATCGAAGTGCAGCGCTTCCATTCGGCCGCGTCATATTCCGTGCCGTATCCAAGCTTGACCATCTCATATTTGCCGAGCAGCGAGGTCGGTGCCCAATAATAGCCGACCCAAGCCTGCTTGCCTTCGTAGGCCTTGGCGATCGAGCCATCGAGACCTGCGGCAGAACCGGTATCAACGAGCGTGAAGCCTGCTTTCTCAGCATCATAGGCCTTGAAAAGCTGTGCGGTCACGACAGTGCCGCCCCAGCCCTGCGGGCCGTTGAAGACGGCACCCTTGCTCTTGTCTTCGGGGGCCGGGAAGAGCTCCGGATGTTTCAGGAGATCGGGGATGGTCTTGATATCGGGATGGGCGTCGGCGATGTATTTGGGGATCCACCAACCCTGTATCGCGCCGTCCGAGAGGATCTTGGCGCCCTCGACGACCTTGCCGCCTTCAAGGCCGCGCTTGACCAGCTCCGGCTGCAGGCTGACCCAGGCTTCCGGCGCGACGTCCGGCTCTCCCTTTTCCGCCATGGAGGTGAGTGTCGGGACGGTGTCGCCGCTGACGATTTCCGCCGTGCAGCCATAACCTTCCTCGAGGATCAACTTATCGAGGCTCGCAGCCACTTCTGCCGACTGCCAGTTCATGCTTGCGATTGTGATATTGCCGCAATCGGCTGCAAAAGCGCCTCCGCTCGCGAGCATGGCGCCAGCTGTGAGAATGGTGGATGCCAAAAGTACTTTCATTTTTTTGTTCCCTCTGGTCGCGGTGCATCCTGAACCCGGCCGCCGGCGGCACCGCGCGCCGACCCCTGCATTGAGCCTGCTTTAGGGCCGTAACGGCCATTCTGGTTACGCCAAAAAATGGCGCATTAGAGCCTTCTTTCAATGCTGTCTTAAATACGGCGTCGCTGACGGCACAATGGTGTGGGCTAGTCGCGCCTCGGTTGCGCTTTTCATTCGAAGAAGTCATCGGCTAGGAGCTCGGTCCACCACTCAAATGCGGCAGACGGCTGCCCGAGAATTGCGTCGAATAGACCGCGTCGACACCCTCGTCCTCTGTACACTTGGCAGCTTCCCATCTCGGTCTCGTTTTCCACAGCCGGAAAAAACGGCTCACTGACGCGCTTGCTAGAAGTTGGATACTAATATACTACTTTCTCGTCGGGCCGAGCGGAGGCGGTTCTTGATGATTTCAAACTTTCGATTCCTGATCTGCTTCTTGGAAGGAATGCGATGAACTCGCCCTCTGGAATCGTGCGCAAGAAGCGCTCCCTGCAAGGGGTCACGATGCTTTCGCATCAGCGGGCGGCCGCCCCTCGGGCAGCGACGCTGGTCTATAATGCGCTTCTCGATGACATTGTCTCGCTGCGTCGCAAGCCAATGGAGCTGCTGAACGAGAAGGAACTCGAGGCGCAATTCGGCGTCAGCCGCACGCCGATCCGTGAAGCCATCATCCGACTTGCCGATGACGGCCTCGTCGACGTCTTTCCGCAATCGGGCACCTTTGTCTCCCGCATTCCGCGTCGCGCGCTTTACGAAGCGATCCTCGTGCGCAAGGCGCTGGAGGACACGACGGTTTCAATGGCGGTCGAGAAGATGACGCCGGCCGGTCTTAGGGCGCTGGAACGCAATCTTGCCGATCTTGATGCCTGTCACCGCGAAGGTGATGTCGCGGCCTTCCATATCATCGACAATGATTTCCACCAACTCATCAGCACTATCGCCGGCTTCCCCGGCATCTGGGCAATCATCCAGCAGGTCAAGGTTCACAGCGATCGTTACCGCCTGCTGACGCTGCCGCAGCAAGGCCGCCTGACGCGCGTCATCGACGAACATGCAGCCGTGATCGATTGCATGCGGACGGGCGACAAGGATGGCGCAAAGGCCGCCATGGAGTTCCATCTCGGCAAGCTGCTGCACGAGGTCGAAAAGGCCGAGATGCTCGACCCAGCCTATTTCATTGAGGATGCCCCGCAGATGGTGGCCTCCGGAGGAGAGAAGGATAATTCCAATGCAGATTGACGTGCGACACGCCTCCCATCCCGAAGCTGTCAAGGGTTTCGATACGGAAACCCTGCGGCGTCACTTCCTGGTCGAGGCGGTGTTTGTGCCTGGCGACATCCGGCTCACCTATTCCCACTATGATCGCATGGTAATCGGCGGCGCTGCGCCGCTCGGGGCGGCTCTCGCGCTGACCGCGCCAAAGGCGATTGGCCAGGAAACGTTTCTGGCCGAGCGCGAGCTCGGCGTGTTGAATGTCGGCGGCGCCGGTCGCGTGATCGTCGATGGCACCAGCTACGCTCTGGCGAAGTACGATTGCCTCTATGTCGGCAAAGGCGCCGTCGACGTCAGTTTCGAAAGTGCCGATGCCGGCAGTCCGGCAAAATTCTACCTGGTTTCGACGCCCGCTCATGCCAGCCATCCGACGGTGCTCTTGACGCGTGACAAGGCTCGGCACCTGACGCCGGGCGAGGCGGCAACCGCCAACAAGCGTTCGATCTACCAATATATTCACCCGGAGGTCTGCCAGTCCTGCCAGCTGACCATGGGCTTCACCAGCCTCGAGACCGGCAGCATCTGGAATACCATGCCGAGCCATACGCATGACCGGCGCATGGAAGCCTATCTCTATTTCGACCTCGATGCCGACCAGCGCGTCTTCCATTTCATGGGCGAGCCACAGCAGACACGTCACATGCTCGTCGCCAACGAGCAGGCGATCATCTCGCCGCCCTGGTCGATCCATTCCGGCGCCGGCACGAAGAACTACAGTTTCATCTGGGCGATGGCCGGCGACAACAAGAGCTTTACCGATATGGACCATATCGCAATCGGCGATCTGAGGTGACAGCGATGCAGGCCCTTTTCGATCTCTCCGGCAAGACGGCTGTCGTCACCGGTGCCAATACCGGCATCGGGCAGGGCATTGCGGTCGCACTGGCCAAGGCGGGTGCCTCTATCGCCGCCGTTGGTCGCTCATCAATGGACGAGACGGAGGCGCTGGTGACGGCAGTGGGCGCGAAGTTCCACGTCATCAAGGCGGATCTCGGCACGATCGAACCGGTCAAGCCGATCGTCGCGGAGACACTGGAGCGCTTTGGCGATCTCGATATTCTCGTCAACAATGCCGGCATCATCCGCCGCGCTGACGCGATCGACTTTACTGAGGCGGACTGGGATGCGGTGATGGACGTCAACCTGAAGACGGCCTTCTTCCTGTCTCAGGCAGCAGCACGCCATATGCTCGAAAAGGGCCGCGGCAAGATTGTCAACATCGCTTCGCTCTTGTCCTTTCAAGGTGGCATTCGCATTCCGTCCTACACGGCTTCGAAGAGCGGTCTGGCGGGACTGACGCGGCTGCTCGCCTGCGAATGGGCCGGCAAGGGCGTGAACGTCAACGCGATCGCGCCCGGCTATTTCATCACCAACAACACGACGGCGCTGCGCGAAGATCCGGATCGCAATGCGAGCATCCTTTCCCGCATTCCGGCTGGCCGCTGGGGTGAGCCCGGCGATATCGGCGGTGCCGCCGTGTTCCTGGCGTCGTCAGCATCCGACTATGTACACGGCACGGTTCTGCCCGTCGATGGAGGCTGGCTGGCGCGCTGACGCGACAACCGAGAAGGGACATGACGTCTTCCTATGGGAAGACGAGGTCGCGTCAGTGGAGTTGGCGTGGCCGGAATGGAGGAGGACATGCAGTACCAGTTCGATTTTTCGGCCTTGCTGCCCTATTGGAGCGATTTCCTGTCGGGCGCGCTCGTCACGATCGAGATTACGGTCTTTTCGGTGATCATCGGTCTGCTGATTGGCGTTGCCTGTGCGATCGCCCGCCGCTCGACCATCGGGCCGCTACGTACCCTCGTCAGCACCTATGTCGAGGCGGTGCGTAACACGCCCTTCATCGTGCAGATCTTCTTCATCTTCTTCGGCCTGTCCTCGGTCGGGATCCGCCTGCCGATCATCGCGGCGGCCGTCTTCGCCATGGTTATCAACGTTGGCGCCTATACGGCCGAGATCGTGCGGGCCGGCATGGATTCCATCCATCCGAGCCAGATCGAGGCGGCTGAAGCGCTTGGCCTGTCGAAGCTGCAGATCTATCGCGACATCATTCTCCTGCCGGCGATCGAGCGGGTTTATCCTGCGCTTTCCAGCCAGTTCATCTTGATGATGCTATCGACCTCGATCGCGTCGCAGATCTCCGCTGAGGAACTGACGGGCGTCGCCAACAACATCCAGTCGAACACGTTCCGATCGCTCGAAACCTATATGGTCGTCGCTGTCCTCTATATCGCCATCACCTATCTGATGCGGGCCGGCTTCTACGGCCTCGGTCTCATCGCTTTCCCGCGCCGTCGCCGGCTCGGCACGTCGCTCTAGAGGTCGCCATGCTCGGTGGGTTTTCCTTCAATCACCTGATCTATCTGCTGGATGGTCTTGTCTGGACGGTGGTTCTGTCCGCGCTCGCCTTCCTGCTGGGTGGCGTTGCCGGCTTCTTTGTGATGCTGTGCCGCATCTCGCGCTTCCTGTGGCTGCGCCGCGCGGCCCTCATCTATATCCAGATCGTTCAGGGCACGCCGCTCCTGATCCAGATGTTCATCCTCTATTTCGGCCTTGGGGTCATCAACATCTCCGTGCCCCCGCTAGTCGCAGCCGGCCTCGGTATGATGATCTATTCGAGCTCCTATCTCGGCGAGATCTGGCGCGGCTCGGTCGAATCCATCTCGCGCACGCAGTTCGAGGCGGCCGAATGTCTCGGCCTGACGCGCTGGCAGGCGCTGCGCGATGTTATCCTGCCGCAGGCGTTGAGGATCGCCACGCCGCCGACGGTCGGTTTCCTCGTCCAGCTCGTCAAGAACACCTCGCTCGCCTCTGTCGTCGGCTTCCTGGAGCTGACCCGCGCGGCGCAGGTCATCAACAACTCCCTGTTCCAGCCCTTCCTGGTCTTCGGCATAGCAGCGCTTCTCTATTTTGCTCTCTGCTACCCGCTGTCGGTCTGGAGCCGCTCTCTCGAGAGGAAGCTCAATGTCGGTCGCCGTTAAACTCACCAATGTCGTCAAGCGCTTTGGCGCGCTGGAGGTGCTGAAGGGCGTCTCCTTCAAGATCAATTCCGGTGAAGTCGTGGCTCTGATCGGCCAGTCCGGCTCCGGCAAGAGCACTGCGCTGCGCTGCATCAACCGGCTGGAGACGATCCAGGACGGCTCGATCGAGGTCTGTGGCCACCGTGTCGAGGATCCAAAGCTTGATCTCAGGACATTGCGCCGAGATATCGGCATGGTCTTCCAGAGCTACAATCTCTTCCCGCATATGACGGTCGCTGAAAACATCATGCTGGCGCTTCGCCGCGTGAAGGGCATGCGCAAGGACCAGGCCTTCGAAATCGCCAGGCAGGTACTCGCCAAGGTCGGTCTGTCGGAAAAGATCGATGCCTATCCGGAGCAGTTATCCGGCGGCCAGCAGCAGCGTGTGGCGATCGCCCGCTCGCTCGCCATGCAGCCGAAAGTGATGCTGTTCGATGAGGTGACCTCTGCTCTTGACCCGAAACTGACGGGTGAAGTGCTGCGCGTCATGGAGGATCTCGCCCGCGGTGGCATGACGATGATCGTTGTCACCCATGAGATGGGCTTTGCCAAGCGCGCCGCCAACCGCGTCATCTATATGCACACGGGCAAGGTCTGGGAGACGGGTGGCGCCGAGATCCTCAGCAATCCGCAGACGCCCGAGCTCAAGGAATTCATGGCTGCAGAGCTTTAGACCCCGCGGGCTGCGGGAGGAAATTGCCTGTCCCGGATGAGCTGGCGCAGGTTTCAGAGGAGGCCCGACAAAGAGCGGGCGGAGGCAATCAGGTAGAGGAGACTTGGAGTATGCCGAAGACAATGATTTCGAAACTGGCACTGTTGGCGGGCGCTGGCCTGCTGGCGCTGGCAAGCGTTGCCCATGCCGATGTGCTCGACAATATCAAGAAGGCTGGCAAGGTTCGCATCGCGGTCGCGATGGGCATTCCGGAATATTCCTTCGTCGATGAAAACCTGCAGCCGTCGGGTTCCGATATTGAAACGGCCAAGTTGATCGCCAAGGACCTTGGCGTCCAACTCGAACTGGTAGAGATTACCAATGCCGCCCGTGTTCCTTCTGTCCAGACCGGCAAGGCCGACATGGTCGTCTCTTCACTCGGCATCACCGAAGAGCGCAAGAAGGCGATTGACTATTCCGTTCCCTACGCAACACTGGCTCTCGTTGTTGCCGCACCGCCGAGCGTCGAGGTCAAGGGATATGCCGATCTTGACGGCAAGCGCATCGGTGTCACCCGCGCCACGACCAATGATCAGGACATTACCGCCAACGCAAAAGGCGCCAATATCGTCCGCTTCGAGGATGATGCAACGCTGATCACCTCGGTCGTTTCTGGCCAGGTCGATATCCTCTCCAGCCAGTCCGCCGTCATTAACGGCATTAACAAGAAGATGGCCGACCATCCGCTGCAGGTGAAGTTCACGCAGAAGGAAACCAACCTCGGCATCGGTATTCCGAAGGGTGAAGCCGGCCTCAAGACCTGGCTCGACCAATGGGTGAAAACCAATTTCGACAACAAGGTACTCCGCGATATCTATCGCAAGTACCACAATGCCGAACTGCCCGACGATCTCACTTCGCGTTGAGTGGATAGCGGGACCAGCGCCTGAACGCGCATTCCTTATTGCTGGCAATCCTTGCGCCGCGGCTCTCGGGCCGCGGCGTTCGATTTCGTATGCTCCACCCTCTATCTATGCATCGATGCTGCCTCCACTTGGTTTTCTGTAAAACATTGACGATTTGTCGATAATTTATTAATGACATGGGAAACGGATGGCGGAGGCGATTTTGTCGGGCATTGGCGCTGGTAGCTGGGACTTCTGGATCGATCGTGGGGGCACCTTCACGGATATCGTCGGGCGCGACCCATCCGGTGCCCTGCATGCCCGCAAGGTGCTCTCTGAGAACCCGGAGGCGTATCGCGATGCTGCCGTCCATGGGATCCGTCTGCATCTCAGCCTGACCGCGGCTGAACAGATCCCGGCCGGAGTGATCGGGGAAGTGCGTATGGGCACGACTGTCGCCACCAATGCGCTTCTGGAGCGCAAGGGCGAGCCTCTGGCGCTGGTGACGACGAAGGGTTTCCGTGATGCGCTCCGCATCGGCTATCAGGAGCGCAAGAAAATCTTTGCGACCGAGATCATCAAGCCGGAAGCGCTCTATCAGGATGTGGTCGAGCTGGATGAGCGCGTGCTGGCCGACGGTACCGTCGAGGCAAATCTTGATGAAGCTGCGACCGAAGCAGCGCTCCGCGATCTGCGCGCCAAGGGCTATCGCGCTGTCGCCATCGTCTTCATGCATGCCTACAAATATCCGGCGCACGAGGCGGCCGTCGCGAAGATTGCCCGCGCCATCGGTTTCGAACAGGTTTCTGTCAGTCACGAAGTCTCGCCGCTGATCAAGCTGGTCGGCCGCGGCGATACGACCGTTGTCGATGCCTATCTTTCGCCGGTGCTCGGCGGCTATGTGCGTCAGGTCTCGGACGAGCTCGATGTCGCGAGAACAGGCGCTCGCGTCATGTTCATGATGTCTTCGGGGGGGCTTACGGCGGCCGATATGTTCCAGGGCAAGGACGCGATCCTCTCCGGCCCGGCCGGTGGTGTTGTCGGTCTTGCCAAGACCGGCGAGCAGGCGGGCTTCGGCCATGTAATTGGCTTTGATATGGGCGGTACTTCGACTGACGTCGCGCATTTCGACGGCGATTACGAGCGGGCCTTTGAGACGGAGGTTGCCGGCGTACGTGTTCGCGCGCCGATGATGCTCATCCATACGGTGGCGGCCGGTGGGGGCTCCATCCTGCATTTCGAAAGCGGCCGTTTCCGTGTTGGGCCAGATTCCGCCGGTGCCTTCCCAGGCCCTGCCTGCTATCGCAATGGCGGGCCGCTTGCAGTGACCGATGCCAATGTGATGGCCGGTAAACTGCTGCCCGATTTCTTCCCGGCGATCTTCGGCCCGAACCAGGATCAGCCGCTCGACGTCGACACGGTGCGGCAGAAATTCGTCGAACTGGCAGCCGAGATCGGTGACGGGCGCAGCCCGGAAGAGGTGGCTGACGGTTTCATCCGCATTGCCGTTGCCAATATGGTCGAGGCGATCAAGAAGATTTCCGTCCAGCGCGGTTATGATGTGACGCGTTATGCGCTCAACTGCTTTGGCGGCGCCGGTGGCCAGCATGCCTGCCTGGTCGCCGATGCGCTCGGTATGAAGAGCATCCTGCTGCATCCGATGTCCGGCCTGCTCTCTGCCTATGGCATGGGCCTTGCCGATATTCGCTCGGCCCGCCAGAAGGCGCTCGGCGTGCCGTTGGATACGGATGCGCCCGCTGCGATTGCTACGCTTGGCAGGGAGCTGCAGGGCGAGTGCCGGCCGGCGCTGGTGGCGCAGGGCGTCGAGACCGAAAAGATCAAGACGGCGCTGCGCGCTCATATTCGTTATGCCGGCACCGATACGCTGCTCGCCGTCGAGGTATTGTTCCCGCAGGATGACGACGCGGCGCGGCTGCGCAGGGAATTCGAGATCCTGCATAAGCGCCGCTTCGGCTTCGTCGCCGAGGACAAGCCACTGGTCGTGGAGGCCGTCGAGGTGGAATGCATCGGCGGTGCGGCCGCCGAAATCGACGTTGATCGTGGCAAAGCGGGTGAGGGCGAGGCTTCGCCCATCCGGCGAACCCTGTTTCATTCGCAGGGCGAAAGTCATGATGCGGCGGTCGTCCTGCGCGACGGTATCCTTCCCGGCCAGACCGTGACGGGGCCGGCCATCATCATCGAGCCGAACCAGACCATCATCGTGGAAGATGGCTGGCAGGCGACGCTGACGGTGCGCGACCATATCGTGCTGACCCGCATCAAGGCCCTGCCGGAGCGCACGGCAATCGGCACCAAGGCTGATCCGGTCATGCTGGAGATCTTCAACAATCTCTTCATGTCGATTGCCGAGCAGATGGGTGTCACGCTGCAGAACACGGCCTATTCCGTCAACATCAAGGAACGGCTCGATTTCTCATGCGCGGTCTTCGATGCGGACGGCAATCTCGTTGCCAATGCGCCGCATATGCCTGTTCACCTCGGTTCCATGGATGCGTCTGTCGCGACCGCCATCCGCGAAAATCCGATCATTCATCCGGGCGACGTCTTCCTGATCAATGCACCCTACAATGGCGGCACGCATCTGCCTGATCTCACGGTCTGCACGCCCGTCTTCGACGATGCCGGCGCGCGCATCCGTTTCTGGGTGGCGAGCCGCGGACACCATGCCGATATCGGCGGTATCTCGCCGGGCTCGATGTCACCTCTCGCGACGCATATCGAGGAGGAGGGCGTCTATATCGACAATTTCAAGCTGCTCGATCGCGGCAAATTCCGCGAAGACGCTCTTGCGGACTTGCTCACCGGTGCGCGTTATCCGGTGCGCACGCTGGCGCAGAACGTCAACGACCTGAAGGCGCAGGTTGCTGCCAATGAAAAGGGCGTGGCTGAGCTCAAGAAGATGATTGCGCTGTTCGGCGAGGACGTGGTCGATGCCTATATGGGCCATGTGCAGGACAACGCCGCCGAAAGCGTGCGTCGTGTTCTCGACCGCCTGCCGGACGGCGAATTTTCCTATGAGATGGATCAGGGCTGCAAGATCGTCGTGAGGATTTCCATCGATCGGGAAAAGCGCGAGGCGACGGTCGATTTTACCGGCACATCTGCCCAGCGCCCCGACAATTTCAATGCTCCGGCGCCGGTGACGCGCGCTGCCGTGCTTTATGTTTTTCGCGTTCTGGTCGAGGCGGATATTCCGATGAATGCCGGCTGCCTGCGGCCGATCCGTATCGTCATTCCCGACGGCACCATGCTGACGCCGGCCTATCCGGCTGCCGTCGTTGCCGGCAATGTCGAAGTCAGCCAGGCCGTGACCAATTGCCTGATTGGTGCCGTCGGCGCCATGGCCGCAGCCCAGGGCACGATGAACAACCTGACCTTCGGCAACGACAAGTACCAATATTACGAAACCATCTGCTCCGGCGCGCCGGCAGGCCCGGGCTTCAACGGTGCGGATGCCGTGCATACGCACATGACCAATTCGCGCCTTACTGATCCGGAAATTCTGGAGAGCCGTTTCCCCGTTGTGCTCGAGGATTTCCATATCCGGCCAAACTCCGGCGGTCGTGGACGGTGGCATGCCGGCAATGGCACTCAGCGCACGATCCGTACGCTCGAGAAGCTGGAATTTGCCGTTCTCTCCGGCCATCGCCGCGTAGCGCCTTTTGGCCTGAAGGGAGGCGAGGACGGGCAGACTGGTCGCAACTATGTTCGACGAAACGACGGCACGATCGATGAGTTGATTGGTGCCGCACATACGGTGCTGGAGGCGGGTGAAGCCTTTACTGTCGTCACGCCAACAGGCGGCGGATACGGACCGAGAGATGCCTGAGTATTTGGGATGAAAGGGCTTTCCATGGAGAAATCGAAAGACCAAAAGGCGCCCCGTGACCTTATTGTCTCGTCGGCCCATCTGGCGCTCGGCAGTTCGCCGGCTCTCTCGGAGCTTGAATACGGGTCGGTCCTCTTTTCCCACGCTTTCAATCGCTGGATGGTACGCTGCATGGCGGCTGCTGGGGTGCCGAGCCTGTCGCCGGTGGAAATACTGATCATTCACTCGGTCCGCCATCGCGACCGGCCGAAGACATTGTCCGACCTTTGCCTCGTGCTCGATATCGAAGACACGCATGTTGCCAACTACGCGGTGAAAAAGCTTGATGCAGCCGGCCTCGTCAAAACCGGAAAATCCGGCAAGGAAAAAGTCATCCAGGTCACCGACAAGGGCCTGGAGGCGCTGACGCGTTATTCGGAAATCCGCGAGCGGCTTCTGGTCGAGGCGACGAAAGTGTCGGGACTGTCGCAGGACGATCTGTCCAGCATCGCCTCCCATTTGAGAGCTCTTTCGGGCTATTACGAGCAGGCGGCGAGATCAGCGGCAACCTTATGATCGAAACGGTCGAGAGCAGAGACGCCGCCTTTCTCTCCGCTCTCTAACCAGCGTCCGTCGGCATTTCCGCTCTCTCGTCAAAAGCGTGCCCCGCCCTTCAAAAGCGGAGTACGCTAGCGAGACCCTGGCTCAGTTCTTGACCGTGTCTTCCAAGAAGAAGCGACCGAGCGGGTTCTGATAGAAGTTGTCGATGTTCTTGCGCGCCACGTTGATATAGGGGCTGTAGTAGAGATCAATCCAGTTGACGTCGTCCTTCGCCATCTTCTGCAAGTCGATATACATCTGCTCGCGCTTCTTGGGATCGAGTTCCAGGCGGGCCTTGGCGACCAGCTCCTTCACCGCTTCGTTCTTGTAGTTGGTCAGGTAGTTGTTGTTGGAATCGTGGCCGAGCACGAAGGTCGTCTTCTGGTCCGGGTCGAGAATGTCGTTGGTCCAATAGTTAACCGAGATGTCGTAGTCCCCGGCAACCGTCATGTCCCATTCCTGGCTGGGGTCGACCTTCTGCAGGTTGGCGGTGATGCCGGCCTTGGCGAGCTGCTGCTGCACCAGCACGGCCGTCTGTTCATCCACCTCGTCGCCGGCGCGGATCAGGTAGTTCAGCGTCAGGTTGGAGACGCCGGCATCGGCGAGCAGCTTCTTGGCCTTATCAGGATCATAAGGACGCTTCAGGTTGTCGGAGTAATAGTAGAGAGCGCCCTTCGGAATGTAGGAATTGGCAACCGTGCCCTGACCGAAGGTAACGGCATCGACGATTGCCTTCTTGTCGATTGCAAGATCGAGTGCCTGGCGCACTTCCTTCTTGCCGAGATCGCCATGCGCATGGTTGATCAGCAGGTGATCTTCACGCGTCGAAGGGTCGATCAGCACGTTGAGGCCGGCGTCCTTCTTCAGCTCCTCGACGCGTGAGAAGGGCACGAAGATGGCGGCATCGAGCTGGCCTGCCTGCACATTCAGCATGCGGGTATTGTCGTCGGGCACCGAGATCCATTCGACGCCGTCGAGCTTCACGCGGTCGGCCTGCCAGAAGTTCGGGTTCTTCTTCAGGATGACGCGGTCGCCGCGCCGCCATTCGTCGACGACGAAGGCACCGGATGCGATCGGCTTTTCGCCGTAGGCTTCGGCACCCATGGATTCGATGCCCGCCTTGGAGATGACGGATGCGTTCGGCAGGGCGAGCGTCGAGAGGAAGGGAGCGGACGGATTCTTCAGCTTGATTGTCAGCGTGTGCGGGTCGGTGGCAATGGCGGTGTCGATCACCTTATAGGAATCGCTCCAGAGCGAACCGGCGTCATCGCGGATGCGCAGCAGGCTGAAGGCCGCGTCTTCCGCCGTCAGTGGCGAACCGTCAGAGAATTTCGCGTCGCGGATCTTGAAGACGTAGGTCAGGCCATCGTCGGAGACGGTCCAGCTTTCGGCAAGGCCGGGCTCCAGCTTGGTGCCGGTCTTGTCGACGCGGATGAGCACGTCATAGACGTTGGAGAAGACCCAGTTGTCGATGTTCTGGGCCGTCTTGATCGGATCGAATGTCGTCGAATCCTCACGGCGGCCGATGGTGAGCACGCCGGCGGCTTCGGCGTAGGATGCGCTGAGCGTCAGGCCCGCAAGAAGCGCTGCAAGCCCGATTGATTTCCATCTGGTGATCATGCGTTCGTTCCCTTCGTTGTTATGGCATGCGTTTGACGGGGAGAGCCGGCATCGATTGCAATTCGTCTTCCAAGCTGGCGCTACTCAGAAGCGGCTTATCCGGGTCGATGTCGGGAATGGCGGCAATCAACGCCGCGGTATAGGGATGTTTCGGCCGCGCGAAGACCTCTTCCGAGAGGCCTTCCTCGACAATCTCGCCGCGGTACATGACGACGACGCGTTCGCAGAGATTGCGCACGATCGCCAGATCATGGGCGATAAACATCAGCGTCAGGTTCATCTTGGCGGTGAGTTCGCGGAAAAGCGCGATGATCTGTGCCTGGATCGTCACGTCGAGGGCCGCAACACATTCATCGGCAATGATGAGCTTCGGATCGACAGCGAGCGCCCGGGCGATGCCTGCGCGCTGACACTGGCCGCCGCTCATGCTGCGGGGTTTGCGGTTGGCAAACTCCCGCTCCAGCCCGACAAGATCGAGCAATTCGTCAATCCTTTCCGGAATGGCCGATGCCGGCACCTTGCCCTGCACCTTCAGCACCTCGGTAAGCATCTGCCCGATCGTGAGGCGCGGATTGAGTGCGTTATAAGGGTCCTGAAAGACCATGGCCGTCTCACGCCGCAGCTTCGCAAGACCGGCAGCCCGCTGCTGCGCAAGGTCGATTCCTTCGAAGGACACATGGCCCGAGGAGATCGGCGTCAGCCCCAGCACAGCGCGTGCAAGCGTGCTCTTGCCGCTGCCGGATTCGCCGACGATGCCGATGGTTTCGCCCGGCATGACCTGCAGGCTGACGCCGGAAACGGCGCCTACCGTCTTGGCACTGCTTTTGAACAGGCTGCCGCCAACCTTGAAACGGACATGCAGGTCGTCGATCTCAAGAAGCGGCTTGGTCGATGCTGCCGAAGACGCGAGCAGCGGCTCCGGCATTGGCGCCTCGTCCGGCATGGAGGGATGGCTGTTGATCAGATTGATCGTGTAGGCGTCCTGCGGCCGGGAGAGGATCGTCCGTTTCGGCCCCTGTTCAAGCAGCTTGCCATTGCGCATGACGGCGATGCGGTCGCAGGTCTGGGCGACGATGCCGAGATCGTGGGTGATGAGGATGATCGACAGGCCGCGCTTTTCTCGGATCTCCAGCAAGAGTTTCAGGATCTGCGCCTGGATCGTCACGTCGAGTGCCGTCGTCGGCTCGTCGGCGATCAGGATCTTCGGGTTGCAGGAGAGCGCCACGCCGATCATGGCGCGCTGGCGCATGCCGCCGGAAAACTCGTGCGGATAACTGTCATATTGGCGAACGGGATCGGGAAAGCCAACCTGCGTCAGGATCTCGATCGCCGCCGCCCGTGCTTCCTTCGCGCTGAGCCCTTGATGATAGCGGATGCCCTCGGAAATCTGGTCGCCGATGCGCATGACCGGATCGAGGTGGCTCGTCGGGTTCTGGAAGATCATGCCGATCTCGCCGCCCCGAACTTCCAGCATCTCAGCTTCGCTTGCCGTCGTCAGATCACGCCCTTCGAGCAGGACGGCGCCGCCCTCGATCCTGATCAGAGAGGAAGGCAATAGCCGGACGAGCGAACGGCAGAGCAGGCTCTTTCCCGAGCCGCTCTCACCGACCAGGCCGAGGATTTCGCCCTTGGCGAGATCAAGAGAAACATGGTCGATCAGCGTTCGCGCGCGGCCATCGAGATGAACCCTGACCGTCAGGTCACGGACTGAAAGGACTGACGCGCTCATTCGTGAACTCCGAGAAGTTCGCCGAGCGCATCACCCAGCATGCTGAAACCGAAGGCGAGGCAGACGATGGATAGGCCTGGGAAAAGCGTGATCCACCATGCCGTTGTGATGAAGCTCTGCCCCTCCGCGACCATGACGCCCCACTCGGCGAGCGGTGGCTGCACGCCGAGGCCGAGATAGCTGACCGCCGCGCCGCTGAGCAGCACTAGCGTCGCATCCGACATGGAAAAGACGATGGAGCCGGCAATCGCATTCGGCAGAAGGTGGCGGAACATGATCCGGAAGCGGCTGAAGCCGAGGCTGACGGCTGCGACCGCGTAGTCGCTGCCTTTCAGCACCAGCATCTGCGCGCGGATAAGGCGCGCATAGGAGACCCAGCCGACCAGCGCCATGGCAATATAGAAGCTGCTGAGGCCCGGCCCCAGGATAGCGATGATCGATAGCATCAGGACAAGGAACGGGAAGGCGAGAATGATATCGACGAGGCGCATGAAAACCGCATCGACGATGCCGCCGAAGAAGCCGGCGATGGTCCCGACCGTCGTGCCGATCAGGAACGGGAAGATGACGCCGATGACGGCGATCTGCAGGTCGATGCGGGCGCCCCATATGACGCGCGAAAGTATGTCGCGGCCGAAATTGTCCGTGCCGAAGAGATGGGCGAAGGAGGGCGGCTGTAGCCGCACATCGGCATTCTGCAGGATCGGATCATACGGTGCGACCAATGGAGCGGCGATCGCCAGAAGCAGGAAGAACAGCAGGATGCCGGCGCCGATGACGAGTGTCGGTTGGCGGCCGAGGAAACGGCGCCAGGCGACGGGAGAGGGAGTAAAGGCCTCGACGCTCATAGCTTCACCCTCGGATCGACCGCGACGGTGACGATATCGGCAATGAAATTGACGAGCACGGTGGCGCAGGCAAAGGTCATGGCCACACCCTGAACGACCATGTAGTCGCGCGAGAAAATGGCGCGCACCAGCAATTGCCCCATGCCCGGCAGGGCAAAGACGCTTTCCACGACGACGGTGCCGCCGATCAGCCAGCCAATGTTGACGGCCAGAAGATTGATTGTCGGTACCAGCGAATTCGGCAGGACGTGGCGCCAGAAGACGACACTCTCAGGCATGCCGCGGGCGCGAGCGGCTGTCGCTACATCCGATTTCAGGGATTCGATCATTGCGGAGCGCAGGCTGCGGGTCAGCACCGTCGAGAGCGACAACGCAACGGTCAACGCCGGCAGGATGAGATGAGAGAGCTTGTCGGTAAATGTCGTGCCGTAGCCGGAGACGGGCAGGACGCCGAGTTCGACGCTGAAAAAAATTATCAGCATCAGGCCGAGCCAGAAAGGCGGAAAGCCGATCCCGAATGTGGAGATGACGCGTACTGCATGATCAGGCGCGCGGCCAGCATTACGAGCTGCAATCGCCGACATCGGCACGGCGATCAGGATTGACAGGATGACGCTTGTCAGGACCAACGCGATCGTCGGCTCGATGCGCGTGGCAATCAGCGGAAAAACGTCGATCTTGTAGAGGATCGACTTGCCCATTTCGCCGTTCGCGAGGTTTTTGAGGAAGTAGAAATATTGCAGCCACATCGGCTGATCGAGTCCGTATTGCGCGCGAATGTTGGCAAGCGCCGTCGGTGTCGCACGCGTGCCGAGAATATTGCGGGCGGGATCGCCGGGGATCAGTCGCACCAGAATGAAGGTAATGACGCTGATGCCGAAGATGACTGGCAGAAACTGAAGCGGCCGGGTCAGTATGAACTTATAGCGATGCATGGTGGCGCCTGCCCCCTCGTCTTCGCCAGGTTCCGATCACCTTCCTCTGCATCAGCTTGCCTTATGTCGCGATAAGAAATCAATCAGCGCGGGATAATAGTCATGCGGGTTTTCGTAGAACGGCATGTGGCTGGCGTTTGCGAAAACCTTGAGTTCGGCATTCGGCAACGCAAGCTTCATGCGCAGCGCGCAGGCCGGCGTCAACTCGTCATGTTCGCCCGTCGTAATCAATACCGGCGCCTTCACCCGCGGCAGGTCGGGAACACGGTTCCAGTCCTTCAGATTGCCGATATAGAGAAATTCGTTCGGCCCCTGCATGGTCTCATAGGGACCCATGTTCCAGTCATCCAATGAGCGGCGCACCGGCGCCGGCCAATCCGGCAGGCGGCAGACGTGGCGATAGTTCAGGATGGTCACGGCCGCGAGATATTCGGGATGATTGTAGGTTCCCTGCGCCTCATGCTTCTGCATCATCGCCACCGTCTCAGGCCCGAGGGCGGCCCGGAGCCGCTCCAGCTCCAAGATCAGATGCGGCATGTCGGCGACGGTATCTTCGAGGATCAGCGTCTGCAGGTTTTCCGGATAGGTCAGTGCATAGTCGATCGCGAGCCAGCCGCCCCAGGAGTGGCCGAGCATATGGACTTTACCGAGACCCAGCGCCTTTCGTACCGTCTCGGTTTCTTCGACATAGCGGCCGATGGTCCAGAGCGATGCGTCGGTCGGCCGGTCGGAGGCGCCGGTACCGAGCTGGTCGAAGGCGACAACGCGGTAACCCTTGTCGACGAGACAGGAATGAGCCTCGCGCAGATAGTCGCAGGGCAGGCCTGGGCCGCCATTCAGGCAGAAAACAGTGTCGCTGCCGGTTCCGAAGCTGTAGGCAATCACCTTGTAGCCGTCGACTTCGATCTCATGTCGCGCCTCAGGCTCGATTTCACGCCACATTCACCGCTCCGGCAGAAGATTTCGCTTGCTCAATAATTGGGCATGGCTAAATTTTTATCCGAAACGACGTTCTTCGCCAGCTATAAGAAGTGATAGGGTGGGGAACCACCGGGAGTCCGCCATGCTTGACGAAATCGGAACGATTAGACGGCAGTTCTCAGCCCATCAGACGCTGGACGGGCGTATCGATCAGGTTTTCGCGGCAATGAAAGAGATCGGTTTCGAGGCCCTGATCTACGACTACACGCCGGTGCCTTATGACCTCGACGGAGGGATCATGATTCCGTCGATGTTAAAGCTGCGCAATATCTCCGAAGATATGCGCGAATACTGGTTCGACCGCGGCTATTTCCGCATCGATCCGGTGCAACAGGTGGCCTTGCGCACCTCGGCGCCCTTCTTCTGGAATTATGACAGGGACGCCGACACTCTGATCAACCGCTTCATGAGCGACGACACGGCGCCGGTGACGCGTTTCCTTAACGAGCGCGACATGTCGACGGGCGTGACGGTTCCCGTCCATATGCCGCGCGGCGATTATGCGACTGTGACCGGCATTCGTTTCGGCGTTGACAGCGATTTCGAACACCATGCACTGCGTTATATCGCCGATTTCAATCTGCTGGCCCATGTCTTCCACGAGGCCGCCTATTCGCTTTTCGACGCCGAGGCGCTGCGGGTCGGCAAGGTCCGTTTGACGGAGCGCGAGCGGGAATGCCTTCGGCATTCGGCAGAGGGACTTTCGGCCAAGGAAATTTCGCGCATCATCAATCGTTCGGTACCGACGGTCGTCATGCATCTCAATGCGGCGGCCAAGAAGCTCGGCGCCCGCAACCGCACGCAGGCGGTGGTGCGCGCCACCCATTACCGGCTGCTGGAAGACCGCCCATCCTATAACTTCTAATAGCTGCCTTCGGCTTTTCGGCCACGTTATGCTTTTCCATCATTGCCCTAGAGGATGGAGATATAAGTGGCCGCAGTCTTGACGAAGGAAGCCTTTCTGCCGTTTCGCGCATATCAGACCTGGTATCGCATCACCGGTTCGCTCGATTCCGGAATGTTGCCTCTTGTCGTTGCTCATGGCGGCCCTGGCTGCACGCATGACTATGTCGATTCCTTCAAGGGCATTGCCGAGCTCGATGGCCGCGCTGTCATCCATTACGATCAGCTCGGCAACGGCAATTCCACGCGACTACCCGATAAGGGAGCGGATTTCTGGACGCCGGCGCTCTTCCTCGAAGAGCTCGATGCGCTCCTGAAACATCTCGGTATTCAGGATCGGTATGCCTTCCTCGGCCAGTCCTGGGGCGGCATGCTCGGTGCCGAACACGCGGTGCGCCGGCCAAAGGGCCTGCAGGCGCTCGTCATCGCCAATTCGCCGGCCAACATGCATACCTGGGTGGCGGAAGCCAATCGCCTGCGCGAAGAGCTGCCACAGGAGGTGCAGGACACGCTGCTGAAACACGAGGAAGCCGGCACCATCACCGATCCGGACTATATTGCCGCCTCGCGCGTCTTTTATGACCGACATGTCTGCCGCGTTTCCCCCTGGCCGCCGGAAGTTGCGCGCACTTTTGCGATCATGGACGAGGACAATACCGTCTACCGCAACATGAACGGCCCGACTGAATTCCACGTCATCGGCACGATGAAGGACTGGACGATCGAAGATCGGCTGCCGCTCATCGAGGCGCCCACGCTTCTGATCTCCGGCAAATATGACGAGGCGACCCCGCTCGTCGTCAAACCCTATGTCGATCACGTGCAGGGTTGTGAATGGGTGCTCTTCGAGAATTCCAGCCACATGCCGCATGTCGAGGAACGAGAGCTTTGCCTGGACGTTGTCTCGGCCTTCCTTACCAGGCACGATTGATCGCGCTCTGCGGCCGGCGCCGTCGGCCCGCACCTTCTCTACCGTTCGAACGGCTCGCCGAGCGAAGCGACGCCGTTGAGTTTCAACAGACGGCGGTCCGCGGAGATGATACCGAGCACGACGATCGTTACCAGATAGGGCAGGCACGCCAGCAATTGCGAGGGTACGTCGAGCCCCGTTGCCTGCGCGGCTAACCCCATCAGCGATACGGCACCGAAGAGACACGCTCCGAGGAAAATCCGGCCCGTCAGCCAGGTTCCGAAGACGACGAGCGCAATGGCAATCCAGCCGCGGCCGGCAATCATTCCGTCCGCCCAAAGCGGCGTATAGATCGTTGATGCATAGGCGCCTGCAAATCCCGCCATCATGCCACCGAATGCCACGGCGGCGAAGCGGACTGCGATAACAGGGTAACCGATTGCGTGGGCCGCTTTAGGGTTTTCACCTACCGCACGAATGACCAGTCCAACCTTCGCATAGGCGAAAGTCGCCCAGATCGCGACCGTCACCAGAAGCGAGAGCCAGACAACGATATCCTGTGTGAAGAGGCCGCCGACGACCGGGATCTCGGAAAGGCCCGGAATTGTGATTTTCGGCAGCGCCTTGACTGTCAGGCTTTCATAGCTCTTGCCGAAGAGTGCCGACAGGCCCTGGCCGAGAATGCCGATCGCAAGCCCGGTCGCGACCTGGTTCGCGTTGAAGCCGAGGATGATGCCGGCAAAGATCAGTGACAGCAGACTGCCGCAGAGCCCGGCCGCGACAAATGCGAGGATGTGGCCGCCACCATGATAGACGATGATGAAAGCAATGACGGCGCCGAATGCCATCAATCCTTCGACGCCGAGATTGAGAACCCCGGCGCGTTCAACGACAAGTTCGCCGAGAGCCGCCAGCAGAAAGGGTGTCGCAGCCGCCAGCATGCCGGCCAGGATGAACTCGATCGCATTCATGATGGGCTCCGGATGGCGGCGGGGCGCCAGGCAAGGCGATAGCGGACGAAGGCAACAGCAATCAGATAGATGAGCAGCAGACTGCCCTGGAAGACACGGACGGCAGCAATCGGCAGGTTGGCCGAGACCATGGCATTGTCGCCGCCGATGTAGAGTGCGGCCATGACGATAGAGGATATGACGATGCCGATCGGATGCAGGCCGCCGAGATAGGCGACGATGATTGCCGCGTAGCCGTAGCCGGTCGAGATCGAGCGCTGCAACTGGCCGAGCGGGCCGGCGACTTCGGCTGAACCCGCCAGCCCAGCGGCTGCGCCACCGATCAGCAGCGACAGCCAGATTGCCCAGCTCTCTTTGAAACCGGCATAGCTTGCAGCGCGTGGCGCCAGTCCCCCGACTTGCAACCTGTAGCCGACGAAGCTCTTCTGCATGAAGATCCATGCGGCAATCGACAGGATACCGGCAAGGATCAGCGAGACGTTGACGCGCGTTCCTTCAAACAGGATCGGGACCATGGCGTCATACTGGAACATCACCGACTGCGGGAAATTGAAGCCATTCGGATCCTTCCAGGGGCCGAGCAGCAGATAATTGAGAAGCTGCGCGGCGACGAAACTCAGCATCAGCGAGACCAGGATTTCGTTGGCATTGAGCCGCACGCGCCAGAAGGCAGTCAGCGATGCCCAGAGCGCACCGCCGATCATGCCGAGCAGCAGCATTGCCGGCCAGATCCACTGGCCGGTGGCGTCCGGCCACCAGATCGGAATGGCAGAGGCAAAGATCGCTCCCAGCAGGAATTGCCCCTCGGCGCCGATATTGAAGACCTTGGCGCGAAAGCCGATCGCAAGCCCCTGCGCGATGAGCAGCAGCGGCCCGGTCTTCAGGAGCACCTCCGAAAACGACGCCCAGGAATAAAAGGGCTCGATCAGCATCGCATAGATGACTGCGGCCGGGTCACGCCCCATGACGACATAAAGGCCGAGATTGAGGATGATCGTGACGGCGAGCGCGATCGGCGGGGCGAGCAGCGTAGCGGCAAGCGAGGCGCGTTCCCGGCGGACAAGGGTTGGCAAGGCGGCAAACACGGGTCTGCTCATGCAATCGCTTTCTCGCGCTGTGACTGGGCACCGATCATATATCGGCCGATGTCCTCGGGCTTTGTATCGCGTGTGACGAGCGGCGGGCTCAGCGTGCCGTGGTGAAGGACCTGGATGAAGTCGCTGAGCTCGAACAATTCTTCGAGCTCCTCGGAAATGACGAGGATTGCCATGCCTTCGTTGCGCAGCGTGATGAGCCGCTTGCGGATTGCCGAAGCAGCACCGATATCGACGCCCCATGTGGGTTGGGCGAGGAAGAGCAGCTTCGGCGCCAGCATGATTTCGCGCCCGACGATGAACTTCTGCAAATTGCCGCCGGAGAGCGAGCCGGCCTCCGCCTCGGGGCCGCGCGTGCGCACGTCGTAGTCACGGATGCATTCGTTGGTGAAGGCGGTCGCCTGTGCCTTGTCGAGCAGGCCGCGTTTGACGAGATTGAGGGGATGGGCGGTCAGCAGGCTATTGAGGGTAAGCGACATTTCGGGGACAGCGCCGCGGCCGAGCCGATCCTCCGGCACGAAGGCAAATCCGAGCTGCCGGCGGGCTGCCGGCTCGAGCATGCCGACATCCTTGCCCATCATGAAGATCTGGTCGCGTTGGTCGCGCGGCAGGATCGTTTCGCCGGAGATCAGCGCGGCAAGCTCGCTTTGGCCGTTGCCGGAAATCCCGGCAATGCCGAGGATTTCTCCGGCGCGGACGACAAGGCTGACCTGGGAGAGCGGCACTGCAAAGGGATCATCCGGCCTGTAATCGAGCCCTATCAGTTCCAGCCGCTTCTCGCCTTCGTCAAGCGGCAGCGCCGGCATGGGTTCCGGCATGTCACGGCCGATCATCATGCGGGCAAGGTCATGGGCATCATGCTCGCGCGGATCGACATGGCCGGTCACCCGTCCGCCGCGCAGGATCGTCGCGCGGTCGCAGAGCGACTGGATTTCTTCCAGCTTGTGGGAAATGAAAAGGATGGAAACGCCGCCGTCGCGCAGACGTCGCAAGGTCTCGAACAGCTTCTCCACGGCCTGCGGCGGCAGGACAGATGTCGGCTCGTCGAGGATCAGCAGCTTCGGATCGGTCATCAGGCAGCGGATGATTTCCACGCGTTGCCGCTCGCCGACCGAAAGCGAGTGTACATGGGTGAGTGGATCGACCTCCAGGCCGAATTCATGCCCGAGCTTGCGGATACGCTCCGCAAGCTCGGCTTTCTTGCCGGCGACGATCAGGCGAATATTCTCGACGACCGTCAGGCTCTCAAACAGCGAGAAATGCTGAAAGACCATGCCGATGCCGGCACGCCTTGCCTCTGCGGGAGAGGCAAGGCTGAGGTTCTGCCCGTTCCAGGCAACAGTTCCGCTGTCCGGCTGCTCGACGCCATAGATCAGCTTCATCAGGGTCGATTTGCCGGCCCCGTTTTCTCCGAGGATGGCGTGGATCGAGCGGGGAGCGACGTCAAGATCGATCTGCTGGTTGGCATGGACCTGGCCGTAGCTCTTGGAAATGCCGCGGAGCGACAGGAGCGGGCTTTCCATGGCTTATTTCGGCAGCGGCGTCTTGACACCCTTGACGTGCCAATCCATCGCAACGATCTGGACGTCCGTCAGCGTGGCGCCGGAGGCGACACCTTCGCTGCCATCGGCCTTGGCGATTGGGCCGGTAAACGGCGAGAAGCTGCCGTCGGCGATCTTGGCTTCGATTTCCTTGATCTTGCTCATCGTATCGGCCGGGATCGCCGGGTTCCAGTCGACGACTTCGACCACCTTGTCGGCAACGCCGAGGAAGGTATTGGCGCCCTTGAACGTGCCGGCGAGGTGGGCATCGACCGAAGCCTTGAAGAAAGGCGACCAGTCGGTGGCGACGCAGCCGAGATAGGTCTTCTCGGCATATTTCTTCATCGAGGAGTTCAGGTTGAAGGCATAGATGCCGGCTTCCTCGCAGGCGGAGATGACCGAAGGCGTATCCTGCGCATTCGAGAAGATGACGTCGCAGCCCTGCGAGATCAGAGCCTTGGCGGCTTCCTGCTCCTTGGCCGGATCGAACCAGGAGTTGACCCAGACGACGGAGACTTCGATGTCGGGCTTGACGGCCTGCGCGCCGAGCGTGAAGGCATTGATGGAGGTGATCAGTTCGGGAATGGCAAAGGCCGAGACCGAGCCGAGCTTGCCGGTCTTGGAGACGGCGGCGGCCGCCATGCCGAGCAGGTAGGTGCCCTGGAAATATTTAGCGGCAAAGGGCGAGAAGTTCGGCGCGACCTGAAAGCCCGAAGCATGCAGGACGGTGACCTTGGGATTGCGGCGGGCGATCTGCAGCGCACCGTTCTGATAGCCGAAGGAGCCGGCGATCAGGAAATGGTTTCCGTCGGCAACCGTCTTGTTCATGATGCGGTCGGCATCCGGACCTTCGGCGATGTTCTCGATAACAGTGACCTTCACCTTGTCGCCATAGGCGGCCTTGATCGGATCGATGCCGGCGGCAAGCGCATGACCCCAGCCGACATCGCCGATCGGCGATGGTACGACAAGGGCGATGCCGAGTGGTTCGTCGGCAGCAAGTACGGAGCGGCCGGCGAAGGCGGTAGCGAGCCCGGCAGCCGCCGCGCTCTTCATGAGCGTTCTGCGGGTCAGATTGTTGGACATGTCAGTTCCCCTCTTTTGGTTGTTCAGAATTCGACGGTCGCGAGCGCCGCTTCGGCATCCGCGAAAAGCTTGGATTCGTCGAGGCCGGTGAATTCACCAGCCTGCCAGACGATGCGTCCGTTGATCATGGTGAGGTCGGTCGGCATGCCGATCCCGAGCTTGGCGATCAGGCTCAGCGGGTCATGCCGCGTGCCGACATAATCCATCCGCCGCGTATCGATCGCGAAAAGGTCTGCCGCCATGCCCGGCGCAAGACGGCCGATATCCCGGCGGCCGAGCAGGCTTGCGCCGCCCGTCGTAGCGTAACCCAGGAAATCGACGGGCGGCGGAACGGGATGGGCGCGTGTCGATGCCGCCAGGCATTGCAGCATATAGGCGGAGTGGATGCAGTGCATGAGGTTCGAATTGTCGTTCGAGGCAGCGCCGTCGCAACCAAGCCCGACGCGCAGGTCGAAGGCCGACATGGCCGGAATATCCGTCACCTCAGCGCCGACAAGATAGACCGGCTCCGGGCAATGGGAGACGCCGGTGCCGCTTGCCGCCATCTTGCGCAGTTCGTCATGCGTCAGTTCCCAGCAATGGGCATAAAAGGTGTCGGGACCGGCAAAACCGAGTTCGGTGCAATAATCGACCGTACGCATGCCATACCGTGCCTCGATGACAGGGCTTTCGCCTTCGCCGACATGTGTGTGCAGAAATGCGCCGCGGTCACGGGCAAGGGCCACGGATTCAACGAAGGTCTCGCGGTAGCAGTTGACCGGCTGGCAGGGGGCGACCACCACCTGCCGCATGCTGAAGGGGCCGGCATCGTGGTAGCTGTCGATCAGCCGGGCGCAATCGGCTATGAATTCATCCGTCGTTTCCAGCATGGCATCCGGGATCGTCGATCCCTCGGATTTCGGCAGGGTATTGCCGCCGCGGCCTGCATGGAAACGCATGCCGAGAAGCTCGGCCGCCTCAAACTGGCGGTCGATCAGACGCTTTCCAGCGTGCCGGGGAAAGCAGTATTGGTGGTCGAAAGCCGTCGTGCAGCCGTGCTTGATCATTTCGGCCATGGCGGTGACCGAGGAATGGTAGAAGCAATCCTCGGTCAGTCGCGAGAAGATCGGGTAGATCCGGTCCAGCCACTCGATGACCGACAGTTTCGTCCAGTCGAGATCGGCCCGGTTGCGTACGAAGCACTGGAAGAAATGGTGATGCGTGTTGACGAGGCCCGGATAGACGAACCAGCCGGTGGCATCCTGGACGATCGTGCCGGCGTGCAGCGTTTCTGTCGGAAGGTTCGCTCCGATGGCCTGGATCGCCGGACCATTGGTGAGCAGATCGACATTCCGGCGCATGGCAGGACCATTGCCCTCGTCGACAATGACCGCCGCGCAGTTCTTCAGAAGGTGGCCAGCCATGTCAGCTTTCCTCCTTTGCAGGATGCGGATCGGGCTTCAGCTCATGCAGGCGGTGAATGCCGGGCATCTCGATGAAGCCGCCGAGGCTGCGGACGGCCCGCAGCCAGAGCCGGATGTTTGGATAGGGATCGAGCGAGATGCCGCCGTCGGGGGCGAGCGCGACGTAAGGGAAGCAGGCGATATCGGCGATCGTGGCGCGGTTCGACGCCAGGAAGCGCATGCCGCGAAGCTGCTGTTCGAAGAGACCGGCTTCCAGTTCGCGCAGCGCGGCGATGCCCTGCGCCTGCAGGGTTTCAATATTGCCGGGGCGCAGAAGCATTTCATGCAGCCGCGCGCCGCCGAGATTGGCCGTCAGCCGATGTGAGAAGGAAAGCCACTGCTGTACCCGCGCCGTCTCTTCAGGTGTGCTTGTACCGAGCCATTCTGGCGCGCCTTGGGCAGCGAGATAGGCGAGGATGGCTGAGGATTCCGTCAGGACGAGATCGCCATCCACAAGGATCGGGATGGAACCTGCCGGATTGAGCGCCAGGAGTTCCGGACCACGATGTTCGACGCCGGGATGAAAATCGACCGGGCGGATATCCAGCTTAATGCCGAGGATCGCTGCCATCAGGCGGATCTTGTAGCAGCTCGGCGAGAGAATGTAGTCGTAGAGCTTCATTGCGCGACCAACTGTGCGCCGTAGGTGTAATTATGGCGCTTGAGCCAGCGCCGATAGGCGACCGACGTCAGATCGGCCCTGGTCGGGATTTCCATGCCGGGATCGAGCGGCAGCAGGGCCGGGATCTGGTTCTCGAGGATCGAGCGATCCTGCAGGAAGATCATCTGCTGAAAATGGATGAGGTCTGTCATTGGTGTCACGTCATCAAAAAGGGCCATCCATGGCCATACGTCGCAAAGGTCTTCCGCGAGCGGCTGCACGAAGAGGGTGATGACATCCCATTCGCCCGGCCGGGGAGGGCAGGTCTTGTAGAGCACCGAGCAGGTCGGTGCCGGCACGCGGTACATATATTCGGTCGTGATCCCGCCGCTCGCCGACTTGGCGGCCTGCGGCTGATAGAACTTTACCTGCGTTGCCCAGACCTCGTCTTCGTCCTCGCGGATCTCAACCTTGTAATTCTCGACTTCCGTGTGCGGCTCGGCGCCGAGAATATCGGTGTGAACAAACGGGAAATGGGCGATGTCGAGAAAATTCTCCACCGCGCGCAGCGGCGAGCAGCGCACCCGTACCACGCCGACGTCGACAAAACGGCGGCCGGGTTGATCCGCCTCTGGAATGGCAAAAAGTTCCTTGGCGGGATTGCCGAGGGAGGACCAGACATGGCCGTAGCGGACACGGACCGGGAGGCTGCGCCCATCGGTAGATGTCACCCGCGCATTGCCATCGGGCGTGCGCGCCACTTCGATGGGTTCGCCCATTAAAGCGGTTTTGGTTCCTGCCTCGGTCAGTTGGGAAAAAAGGCCGACCGGATACCATTCGTTGATCATTGCAGCAGCCTTCGTCATGCGACCTCCTTCTGCCGCGATTCCGCCTGCCGACGCACCGCTTCGGCGACACGGGACGCCGTGACACGGTCCGCCGGGCTGCGGCCCTGCTCGATCAGCACGTGAATGAGCGTGCGGTCAGTTTGCTCAGTCGGCAGCAGCCTGATCCATGGAGAGTGCGCGATATGGATAAGTCCATCGGCGCCGGCTTTGGAGCCAGCCGCCGATTCAATGGCCGAAATATCAGCGTCTGCCGTCATCGAGCGCAGCGGAACGAGATCGGTAAAGCGTGGCGGCTGTTCCGCCGGTTCTCCGGTAGCGACCCAGATGACGCCGTCCGATTCCTCGACCTTATGGACTCCGACACGGATCGTTTCCGGCGGTACGAGATCGGGGTGTGCCGGGATGCGGATGCATCCCCCCGCCGGAGAATAGCTCCAGCCATGATAGATACAGGAGAGCGCCTCGCCGCGCACGAAGCCATGGGACAATCGCATCCCGCGATGCGGACAGCGGTCCGACGATGCCGATACGCGTCCGGACTGACTGCGCCAGAGAGCGATCGATCCAGCTGGCGTCCAGGCTGGCATGACGGTTGCCAGCGGCAGATCAGCAGAAAGGGCGACAGGCGTCCATGAGCCGGCCGTATCAGATGGCATGACGTATAATTCCTCAATTTTACCAAGGCTTTAGCGCTGTTGGCCGCGCACTGCTGCCGAGCTCGCGGCCTCAGTTGTCAGAGGCTTGCATAAAAAAATCGCATTGGCAACAATGATTAAATAAAGGGCAGGGGATCAATGCGGCCTGCGCTACGGTGTGTCAGCGGGATCTACAATCCTGCGCTGAATCTCATCCACCCAGACGTCGATCGGGCCAAGCGAACATCCCATTTCCAGCATGTCGATCAGCTCTACAGGCCCCGCGACCTCAAGTTCGATTCGGTCGGCGCCGGTGTGAAAGAAATCCTGGGAAAGTCCAAGCTTGTCAGCATGGCGGCGGATCCACGGGATGAACGAGGCGGCATTGACATCGCCGAGGATCGTCATCCGCTCGCGCAATTCACCCTGCCTTACCTGCATCACTGATTTACCCATCATTTTATCCGTGACGACAGCATAGCGGCTTGATGCATTTATGAAAGACGCATGACGGGCCAAGCGGTCTTATGCCTTTCATGACACCGTGAATAAATAGAACGGGAAACAACCTTATCATCAGCGACGCCGGCTGTACCGTTGAGTATGCTGATCGGCAATATCGTTCCGCAGGACAAGAGGACATAAATATGACGACGACTTCCTGGCGGGCAGACCCGCTCGTTTGGGGGACCGGACCACGTGTTTTCGAGGCCTTTCTGGAGCCGACCTGCCCCTATTCCGTCAGGACGTTCAGCAAGCTTAACGCGCTTCTGGAACAGGCCGGTGTGGACAAGATCACCGTGAAGATGCGGCTACAGTCGCAGCCATGGCATCTCTACTCCGGCGTGATCGTACGCTCTATTCTGGCGGCATCGACGCTGGAAGGCGGCAAGGAGACTGCGAAGAAGGTCATGGCGGCCGTTGCCGCTCATCGCGAGGAATTCGAGTTCGAACGTCACGCCGGTGGCCCGAACATGGATGTCACGCCGAACCAGATCATCGAGCGCCTCGAGCGCTATAGCGGTGTTGCATTGAAGGAAGCCTTCGCCATTCCCGATCTCGACCGGGAGATCAAATGGCACTGCAAATATGCCCGCCAGAACGGTATTCATGTCTCGCCGACATTCATGATCGACGGGCTTGTTCGCCCTGACATGAGCAGCGGCGACGATGTCGAGGCCTGGGTCAAGCTGCTGATCGGCTAGCCGTTTTTGGGAAGAGTGGAGAGAACGACCTCAGGACTGAGACGTTTCTGTCAATCATTCTCTCCCGAAGGTGCGTCAGTCGGCGGCTCCCAGCCAAAGACGCTTCGACCGCCGAAGGTCGAGGATTGCCGGAATTCGCCGGCAACGATTTCCTTGAGGTCCGGGCCAGTGACGTAACGCTCCATGCTACGCGATTGGTTGTCCAGACGGCGCAGCGCCTGCAGTTCCTCTTCCCGGCCGAGTTTACCTCTCACGACCGCCGATTTCATCACATTGATCGTTTCGTCGTAGACCTTGAGCGGCACGGGGAAGGGGTGCCTGTCCTTGCCGCCATGAGCGATCGAAAAGCGGGCGGGATCGGAAAAGCGGCAGGGCGCGCCATGCACGACTTCGGCAACGAGCGCCAGCGCCTTGACTGTGCGGGCGCCGACCCCGGGCACGAGAAGCAGATCTTCGAAATCGACCGGTCCGCGATCGGCAGCTGCGGCAAGGTTGCCGTGCAGACGCCGCATATTGACGTCGCTTTCGCGCACATCGTGATGGGCTGGCATGATAAGATGCGGCAGCGTCAACTGTTCGGCCGGCTCCGGAGCGGGTGCAGGATCGGCGGCCAGGGCAAGGGCTGCCGCCTCGCGGACAATGCGGTCCGGCCCAAGCGCTGCGAGAAGATCGAGCTGATCGTGGCGGGATTTTTCCGCGCGCCGGTCGGCCAGATTGATGATCTCGCCCTGCGAGCGGCCTTCGATAGCCGCATGCGGGGAATTGACGAAGCTTTCCAATCCTTCCGAGAACCAGTGGTAGCGCCGCGCCTGACGTTTGTCGCCGTTCATGCCTTGCTGGACGATCACCCAATGGCCATCATCGGCGACGATGAAGCCGTGGAGATAGAGATCGAAACCATCCTGCACGGCTGCGCTGTCCACCTTGGCGACCAGACGGCTTGTCTTGGCGAGGCCGGCGCCGTCCAGGCCGGTGCGGTCGCCGATCGCCATCAGTTCGTCCGGCGTCTTGCGCGATTGCGCGCCGCGCCCGCCGCAGACATACAGGCCAAGTTCTTTTGAAAGCGGCTTCAGCCCACGCTTCAGCGCCCCGAGCACGCTGGTCGTGATGCCGGAGGAATGCCAATCCATGCCCATGACGGCGCCGAAGGACTGGAACCAGAAGGGGTGGGCAAGCCGGCGCAGGAATTCGTCACGCCCGTAATGGTGGACGATTGCCTCGGCAATCAACGCGCCGAGCGTTGTCATACGGTTACCCAGCCATGGCGGCACGCGCCCTCCGTGAAGGGGGAGGTCGGCGCTGCCCGCTCTCTGCGACATGCTTCCTCTTTCTGCCTGCAATCTGCTGCGATCGACCGGATCACCCAGTAGAACAGCTATCCGTCAAAATCGGGGCGATGGCAATAAATTCCTATCTCCGTGAATCCTCTCCGTTGCACCAGCAGAATAAGCGTCAAAAGATGCGATTTTTGATCTGTCCACGGAACCGAAGCCCGGCGTTCCTAATTTCTATGTGGAGGGAAAATGAGAGCGCGCGTCATGAAGTCGCTTGCTGCACCATCCATCTGTCTGGCAGTGACCGGGACCGTTCTGGTTGGCGGTCTCGGACTTGCGTCCTATGGGTTCCGCGAACAGGAACCACATCATTTCGCCAATCTTGATGCGCCGCTCTGGACGACGATACCGACACGCGTTGATCCAAAAACGCAAAACTATGAGCGCCTTCCGCCCCTCCAGGCTGCCGCCGACGCTTTGTCCTCAACGCCGGCTAAGCTGGTTGGCGTAACGGCCATTGCGCCACCTGATGCAACCGTGACGGGGGCGATTGAGCAGCCGACGCCGGAATGGATGGCTGACGGCCGCCATCTCAGCCTGTGCCAGCAACGTTATCGGTCCTATAATGTAGCTGACAATACATATCAGCCTTTTGACGGCGGCCCCCGCAAGCCCTGCGTGATCGAAGACAGAGAGCTTTCCGTCGGACTACCCGCGGCGGACACAAGCCCGAACCCGCATATATCATGGTGCGCCGCCCGCTATATTTCCTATCGCGCTCTGGACAATACCTACCAGCCGTTCACCGGGCCAAGACGTCAGTGCGTATCTCCCATAATCTAGCGAGATCATTTTAGTCTTTCTGTGAGGAGATCGCGTCCTTAGTGGTGACGCTTACTTTTAGCCCCGGACCAAAGTCCCAGGTCATCTGGCACCTATGTCCGACCGTCTTGCAATTTCGGAACAAGCGGTCAATCTCATGCTTCCTGCTTCGGGCAGACACTTAAGGAAGAACGATAAGGCAAGCGACGATGATGATCTCCAAGCGCAATTTCCTGAAGGGCTGCTGCGCGAGTGCTCTTGCCGTTGCGCCCCTGAAGGTCGATGTGGCGGGTTCGTTTCCCTCGATAGCCAGCCAGGCAGCCCTTGCAAAGAACGAAAACGGCAATGGTGGGGGCAACGGCGGTAATGGCGGAGGAGGCGGTAATGGCGGCGGAGGTGGAAACGGCAACGGCGGGGGAAGTGGAAACGGTGGCGGTAATGGCGGAGGGGGTGGAAACGGCGGGGGAAATGGAAGCGGTAATTCGGGTGGCAGTAGCAATAGCGGCGGGAACAGCCGATCCAACTCGAGCGGAGCCGGTAGTGCGGGCAATGCGCCCTCAACGTCAGGCACACGCGCAACTGAAGATGCGGACGGCTCGATCGATGTGCGGCATACGAATGGAATAACCGAGACACTTCGTGCAGGACGCTACATCATGAAGGACTCGAAAGGCCGCACGATCATCAACAGGCGGGCGACTACGGCTGACGGCACGCGGCTCACGCGCCTCCTGCGCTAACGTTTTTCGCGCCACCGCAAGGCAGCTTCCGTCCTGTTCGTGACGCCAAGCTTTGTCAGGATCTGGGTCATATGGTGCTTTACCGTTTTCTCCTGTAGATCGAGACGCAGGCCGATGTGCTTGTTTGAAAGGCCTTGTGCAACGAGATCCATCACCTCGCGCTCCCGAGGAGTAAGCGCGTCCCTGTCTGATGCCTGCCCGCTCAACGAATATTCCATGACTTTGGCCGACATCGCCGGCGAGACGTAGCGGGCTCCCTTGAAAACGGTGCGGATTGCGTCCGCTAGACCGCGGGAACCAACACCCTTGAGAATGTAGCCCTTTGCCCCGCGTTGCAGCGCTTCGACGAGCGTATCGACTTCCTCCGAGGCCGTGAGCATGAGGATTTTGGTATCCGGGCTTATGGAAAGAATCTCGTCGATCACTGAAAGACCGTCTCCGGGCATCGACACATCGAGAAGCAGTACGTCCGGATGGGCATCGGCAGCGATCATCGCTGCATCAGATGTATTGGCGCCTTCTCCGACGACGACAAAATCGCTGACCTCGGAGAGGCTGCGCGTCACCCCTTCACGGAACAGGGGGTGGTCGTCTACGACGCCGACCTTGATGGACGTCATTCTATTCCTCCACTTCCATAGGCGCGAAGGTCATGATGACAGTCGTTCCGCCTTCGCCGGTTCTTATGTCGAATTCACCGCCAAGGCTATCGATTCGCTCTTTGAGCCCTACGAGGCCGAGGCTTGCCGATCTTACCTGCGTCGGATCAAAACCCTCGCCCCGGTCACTGACTTCGACGCGGACGCCACCGCCGCGTGATGTTGCGCTGACGGCCTGCTCAACGCCGCCGCCATGGCGATAGGCATTGTTGAGTGCCTCCTGAATGAAGCGGTAAATGCAAATCTTGAGAGCGGGGGCAAGCTCCGGATCGTCCTCGTCAATTGTTGTATCGACAGTAGTGCCGGTCTTCTCCTGGTGGGCTTCGACAACGCGTTTTACGATCTCCGTAATCGAAGCTCTCTCGATTTGCGGCAGGACCAGCCCTTTGCAGATGTCGCGGATCTCCTTCATGGCCTCGGCAAGGCTCGAACGAATCCAGGCGAGTTCCTTCTCGCGCGTTTCCGGCTGAATAGTGGCATCGACCAGCAGGTTGCTGTCGAGACGTAGCGAGGCATAGGCGATGTGCTGGGCGGGGCCGTCATGGAGATCGGCTCCGATGCTGCGCAAATAGGTTTCGTTCAAGGCCGCGGCGCGCTGGGACGACAGCTGAAGTCTGCGTTGCAGGCCGCGATTTTCGGCAAGAAGTGCGGAAAGTTCGTCTACTCTGGCCTTTAACGCTTCGCGTTGGACCTCGATCGTGTGGCTGCCGCGAAAGACGAGAATGGAGAGAGCGAGGAAGAAGATTGCGGTCAGGCCGGCGACGGCCAGCCAGCTCCAGAGCCGTGCCCGTGCTAGGCTGTCTTCCAGCCCTTCGGCCGTTTCGTAGAATTCAAGCACGGCCACAGCCTCTCCCGACCAAGGCTGCAAAACAGGATTGTAAATTTCCATGAGCGCCCTGCCGAGACTGCGCTCCTCGGCGCTTTCGGGGTCGCTTGCGACTTCGTAACGTGCGACTAGAGAGCCCGCAAACGCCTGGGCGAGCTTGCCATCGACGGGAAATGTCTTCCCCACCAGTTCCTTGTCATTAGAGTAGAGAATCGTGCCATCACGGCGCCACAGCTTGAACGACACGAGACGGCGGCCAAGCGCGCCCTGTCCGAGCGTTTCGTCGAGCGCCTGGGCACTTCCCTCGTCGAGCAGCGATTCCGTCTGCATGTCGGGAAGCAAGGGTGCGACGACGCTATCGACGTAGAGCGCTGTCGCAGCCCCAGAATTGTGGATAACGGCATCCTCGATGAGATGGGTGACGATAAGCCCGATGACGAACATTGCGCCAAGGGAAACAAGTCCTCCCATGATGAAGAATTGGGAGGCAAGGGAGCGGGCATTCCACCGTATGAGCCAGTTCATTTCCAACCTGAGCTGCTGCGATCCATTCAAACTATCGCGGCTGGTTGGACTTTTCCAGTTTACCTAGCCTCAACCACATCTGCGTGTGAGATGCTGGCGGTCAACTGGTCGGTATCGCCGGACATCGCGGTTCCGAAGACATAGAGCATGATGGCGAGAAAGACGATGAGGGCCAGCAGAGATGCGTTCCACGCGCTCGAAATTTTCGGGATATCGTTTCTGTGGTGCATGATTGAAAGCTCCTCTTTCGATGAAGAGCCGAACGGGCGTGAAGGGCAGTGCGTTCCGATCGCAGGACCTCAGTCGGGGCCGAATCAGACCAAAGTCCGAAGCGACTGGGACCGGGGGGCCGGGAAGGAGAGGAATTTCTCTCCAAGTTTAAAACCATAGCCATGGCTGCGTCTCCCATGTCGGGCGTCGCACTCGCCCAGTCTGCGACGCTCAACGGTTCTCGATCGGCAATATCCAGGCCAGCCGATAGCCGTGCCGCAAAGGCGATTTGAAGGAGTATCGCCTTCGTCAATCTGGAACGGGCGGATGCTGTCGGCCGTCAACGCGACAGGGCTTGCCAGGGCGACAGTCTTCCAAACAGATTAGCGATGGCCGAGAGCGAAGCAGCCCGCATGCGCAACAGTCTTTGCCGGCGAAGAGCATCGACGCGCGTGCCCGGTGCCTTCGCAAGCGCCGCCCTGGCCGCCCTTACGGGCTCCACCAGGCTGGCGGCCACATCCGGCAAGGCATCGACTTCGGCTTCGAGCCGCGTGAGATAGGCGTTCAGCCCATCGGCAGCGGCCTGTCGCAGCCGGCGGGTCGAAGCGTTTCGAAGTCTGCGCGTCGCCCAACGCAGATGTTCCTCGGCGTGCCGGTGCAGCGCCTGCGGATGCTTGTAGGCGCGATGGTCGCCCAGCATGTCGGCGACAAACGCCACTTCTCCAAGTTCGCCGCAGCGCCACCAGAGCTCCATATCCTGCAGATATTGCCAGGCGGGATCCCAGCGTCCGGCCTTGAAGAAGACATCCGTGCGGATTGTTGCACCCGGCATAGCGACCATATTATTGAGCAGCAGCAGCTCTCGAAACGCCTCGCCGCTGTTGCTGTAACTCCACCCGAAGCGGTGGCCGGGAATGGGATCTCCCTCATAGGTGATCTGCCGGAAACGGCCGTGGATCAGGGCAGGGTGGCGCATTGCCGCGCGTCCGATGGCGCGCAACGCGCCTGGAGCGAGGCGATCGTCGGCATGCAGTGTGACGAGGTAATCAGCATTCGCGCCGGCAGTATAGGCGCGGTTCCAGTTGTCCGTACGCGGCACGGTGTCCGGGTGCAGGGCGGGCTTCAGCAAAGGAGACGAGTAGGATGCAATTATTTCCCTGCTGCCGTCTGTGGAGCCGTTGTCGCAGATATGAACCTCGAAGTCCGGATAGTCCTGTGCCAGGGCGCTATCGAGCGCCTCGGCAAGTGTTTCAGCATTGTTGTAGCAGGGTATGATAATGGCGAGAGAGGGTAATTTGCTTAATGTCCCGGCTGTCATAATGAACTCCCGTTTACTCGTCCCCTGATCCCGCGAAGCGTGTCTAGGGATCGTCAGCAAGGTTCCGCCTGTTCCGGTCGAAGCGGGACGGTACCAGTATTTCCTCCGTTTTCGACGCTACCCGGCAAGGGTAGCGTCAGCGATCTTTACATCGAACACATCGTGCGCCGGCAGCGTCCGGACATCGAAGCCGTGTGCGACCACGCCGTTCAGCATCGGGCAGACAAAAAGCAGGCTGTTATGTGATAGGCGCGCCCGGTTCTGCAGGCTGTGGGCCAGAGCCAGATGAAAAACGGCGATGTTGCGGAAGGCATAGACGCCCGCCGATGCATTCTCGGAAATGACGACCTTTTCCCTCGCTTCCAGCATCCGGCCATCATTTCCAAGCCTGAGATAGCTGTATAGCGGATGGCGGGAGGCAAATGTGAGTGCGAGACCGCCGAGATTGGGGTCGGCGGCAAAGATTGCAGCAATATTCGCATCGCTGGCGAACATGATATCGCAGAGATCGACGACAACGGGCGCCTCCGGAAAAGCGACGAGTGCCGCACCTGCCGCTGTACTCCAGGCAGCGCCGCCGGTTGTTTCGGACAGCCAGACAATTCGCGCTGTCGGATAGCGTGCCAGCAATGTTTCCCGGGCGTAGCGCCGTGATGCAGGCCTGTCCCGCAGCACGAAAACGGGCACAGCCGCACCGCTCCACCAGGGACGCGCCTCCAGTGTGGCGCCGAGCAATGTCGTCTCTCCAACCGGCATTTCCGCCTTCACCGAGCCATCAGGCCGCTCAAAATCATTCCCGGCCATGGGAATGATGATGTTCAGCGGCGCTGTCGCGCCCGGGCTGGTTCCGACGTCATGCATAGACAGGCTCGCGGCCCTGCAGATATTCGGTCAGATCCTCGGGCGTGCCAAGCCCGTGCATGTTCCTGACGTCGATCTCGTAAACGCCGATGCGCGCACCGTTGCGAATGGCGTAATTATAGGCCGGGCAGACATAAAACTCGTTGTTGGTGCGGTCGTTGTGCACCATCATGTCGAGCGCACCCTTCATGAAATCGCCAGCGCGGCGAAAGAAGTAGATGCCGACCGTTGCCAGTTCCGAAATTGGTTGCTTTTCAGCAACCCTGAGAACGAAGCCCGCCGCATCGGTTTCGGCGAAAGACCATTTCGGGTCGCGCTTTGGATCGCGGAACACAAGAATTGATCCGTCGAGATCACGCGACATGCAGTCATCGATGAAATCGACGATACGCATGTCCACCACCTGGTCGGAATTGGCGATAAGAAGGGGAGCTTCCTCGTCGAGATGCTGGCGCGCCAGCAGAACGGTACAGGCGGTACCTTCGGTGAGTTGATCGACCGAGACGATCCCGACACCCTGCGAGCGAAGTTCGGCCACCGAATCCGCCTGACTGTCCAGATGTTCGCGCAGCAGCAGGACCGTCGGTTGTCCGCCGGGCGGGAGCGTGTTTTCCAGTACATGCTGGATCATCGGCCGGCCAAGTACGTCGATGAAGGGTTTCGGGCGGGTGAACCCGACCTTGGCAAAGCGACTGCCCCGACCGGCTGCCGGCACTACCAGCTGCACGGGTCGCTGGGCCTGTGCGGAGGACAGCCGGCGGACCCCGTTGAGCTCGAAATTCTCGATCATTTTCGGATTGTAGAAGCTGTGGTAGCGGTCGGCGGGAACACTCGCGGAAACGACGCGGCCGCCATCCAGGATCACCTCGTTTAGCGACGAGCTGACATAGTAGCGGTCGTCCACTGTTACCCCGTGCCTCAAGGCGGCAGTCGCGGCCTTGAAGAAAATCTGGGCCTCGCGGAAGTAATAGAATCCAGCGATCGCCTTGTTGCTGATCACGTCCTTCTCGGAGGTGCGATTGACGAGACCGTCGTCGCCGAGCGTCACATAGGACCAGCGCGGGTGGATCGTCTCGAAAGTGATGACGCCGGCATCCGCCTTGGCCGCCTCGAATTCCGCAATGACGGATGCAAGGCGGGTGTCGATGATCTGGTCGCTGTTGGCGATCACCAGCGGCTCGGTGAGGTCGATCCTGTCGACCGCCATCAGGCAGGTGCAGAGCGCACCGGCGGTCGGGCCTTTCAGCATGACCACCTCGGAACGACCGTTGGTGCTGAGGTCAAAGATCCGCTCGTAGGAATATTTGACGGCATCCTGCTGGTCCACGAGGAAGAGGAAATGGGTGTCGCCGCCGAGCGACTTCATGTTTTCGATGGCCCAAAGGATCATCGGCTTTCCGGCCACTTCGATGAGCGGGCGCGGATAGGCGTAGTCTTCCGGGCTGAAATGGGGGCTTGTGCCCGTGGTGGGGAACAGGACGATCATGCCATCACCTCCGATACACGCTTGATCTCCGACACGATCCGGCCGTAGACAACATCGGCCGGTGTTCCGATCTGCATGACGTAAGCGCCGCTGTCGCGTGCGGCCTTCAAGCCGTATTCGTTGTCCTCGAGGATCAGGCATTCATCCGGTCTGAGACCGAAGCGCTCCATCGTGGTGACATACATTTCCGGATCCGGCTTGGCACGGGTGACATCCTCATTGGAGACGATGAGGTCGATATATTCTATCAATCCGGCGCGGCGCATCATGGACTCGATGGTGACGCGGATCGAGTTCGAGCAGACGGCGATCTTGTAGCCATCGTGCTTGAGACGGCTGAGTGCATATTGATGGGCAAACACCGGCTTGCAGCGGGTGTAGATCAGCTCCATCGTATAGTCCTGCTTCAGCTCGTGGATCAGCTCGTTGAGCCCCTTCGGCAGGCCATTGGTACGGGAGAGGATCTCCAGCTTGCGGCGGGTTGGCAGGCCATCGAACGTGGTCAGATGCGCCTGGCGATCGATCGGCATGCCGAAAAGATCGAGCGCCCGGTTCAACGCCTCATAATGCCATTCCTTGGCATCGATCAGAACGCCATCCATGTCGAACAAAACAGCACGGATCATGTGACTTCCTCCTCAACCATCCAGGCAAAGCTCTGCTCGGCTGCATCGGGCAGATCGGTACAGATCATCAGCCGCTCGAGCGGAAGACCGCTCTTTGCAGCCTGTCGCAATGCGCCGGACCAGGCGGCCCAGACTGCCTCATGCGGGCGCTTATGCAGTTCCGGCGAGACCATCGCGACATATTTGCCGCGTCGCAGATCATCGATCGCCCGTTCGATCGAGGCCGGCTTCTCGGCGAAGGAATCTACCCAGACGCCCTCACAACGTTCGTAGAAAGAGGGGTAGAGCTCGACCTCACTGTAGCGAGTGAAAACCGGGATATCGCTATCGAGATAAGGCCTGAGATCGGGGACCGAAGCGTCGAAAACGAAGGAGCGTTTCGTCACCCCATACTGTTCCAGCATCGGCAACAGGGCAGGGCAGAGGCCGTCCGCCTTGATATTGATGGCCAGCCGGCCCGGGGCGCCATTTGCTGCATAGCATTCAAGAACGCGCGCAAAGGGCAATGCCCCGGTTGTGGCCGGATCGTGTGAAATAACCAGCTCGCCATTCAGATCGCGAACATCGAGTTCAACGCCGTGTCCTGCGGCAAATGCCTTGTCGAATGCCGCTAAAGTGTTCCGCTCCTGGGGAGCAAGCCACCAGCCACGATGTGCGAGTATCATCATCATTATGTCCCTCCGGCCCAATCGGCCAACAACGATTTTGTGTCGTCACAAAGGGCCGGATGAAATCCATGCATGTGCCGACCAATCTTCATATGCAGGATTGTAATTTCATCTTGACTATGCAGAAGTGAGTATAGATCGTCAACATCGAATATACACCAAAGTTGTTACTTTGGTAACACATGTGATGCGCGCAATAATGCCAATATAAACTCCAGATAAACTCAAAAGAACATGTGACCATGGGCACATCTAGTACGGCATCACTACCCGGCGCGGAGGAAGATCAGGAGCCGCGTAGTGTCTCTACATCACGGGATGCGCTATGGGTTTCAGGCGCTCGTCTGGTCAGCCAACTCTGCGGTATCGGTACGCTGCTGATCGCAGCCCGCGTCCTCTCACCGGCCGACGTTGGCGTCTTTGCCATGGTCTCCTCGGCCGTGTTGCTGCAATCGAAGATTGCCGAAGCCGGATGGAGCGAATATTTGATTGCTGCGCCGCACGATAGAGAGCTGCCCGGTACGGTCCTTTATTGCGCGCTTACAAGCGGTCTCGCCTTTACCATCCTCGGCCTGATTGGGCTTGCCGTTTCCCTCGTTTGGCTGGCGCCTACCGGATCGATCTTCGTCACTCTCCTGCTGCTGATGGCGACCATCGTGCCCGGCACCTTCATCATCTGCCAGAGCGGCGTATTGGTCAGGGGACGACGCCTGCGCGAACTTGCCTCCTACCAGGCGGCCTCGGAATTTCTGGGCCTTCTCGTGACGACCGGAGGGCTATTGCTCGGCTGGGGCATCGTCGCGCTTGCGGCAGGACGCTGCTGCGTCGTGCTTGTCGCACTCCTGATGTCCACGGGCTTTGCGCGCTGGCTTCCGCGCTTCGAATTCCATCTCACCACTGCCCGCGAGGCGCTTGCCTATTCCACCCGGCTTCTGGCATCGCGCCTCATGCAATTTGCGCAAAGCTACGGCGCGGAGTTCCTGATCGTGTTCTTCATCGGTGCGGCGGAGGTCGGCCTCTACAGAATGGCAAGCCGCATCGTCGGCGCCGTCACAGAGCTGATTTCCGAACCCGTGAGGATGCTGGCATGGAGCTATTTTTCCCGCCAGCAGAGCGCCACGGGCAGTGGGGCGGAAGGCCTCAGCCGGCTCATGGGTTTGATCATGGCAGCCACCGCTTTTGCCGCTCTTCCCGTCTTCATGGGCCTTGCCGTCATATCCGAACAACTCGTCAGCGTGCTGCTCGGGGTGCAGTGGCTCGCAGCCGCCCCAGTGCTCATCCTTTTGGCGGCTGCGCGCGGCATTGCCGTCATCCAGATGCTCAACGAGCCCGTACTCAGCATCATCGGCCGGGTTGCCCTGCTGCCGCGGCTGAACATGCTGTTTACGGCAACAAGCCTCGCCTGCCTTGCGATCGCCGGCTGGATCCGTCCGGACCTCGTCAATATCGCGGTTGCGCAGGTCGTGGCCGCGGCATTGACGACTTCAGTGTCTCTCTACTTCCTGCAGCGCGGCACCGGATTCCGTTGGCCTTCCTTGTTGCGTCGGATCCTTCCCGCCGGGCTGGGCGCCTGTGTGATGGTCGGCACCGTCGGTCTGGCTCTCCATATGGCAGGCGGTAGCTTGCATCTGCCCTTGGTCGATTTGTTTATGGGAGTTGTGGTGGGGGGCCTCGCCTATGTCGTCATTGCATGGTCCAGCGGTCGCGCCTTGATGGCGGAACTCAACCATGTGACAGGCGCGCAGTAGCGGCATGGAGGCGGATGCTCGTCAAAAGTCGAGCTTTCGTCAATCGTTGTCAGCCGACGGCTTGAAGGCCGAAGCACCAAATTCCTCTCAAATGGCGGGCGAGATCGCCTCATACGACTGGCGGTTGCTCTGGATCCACACGCAACGCGGGATGTGCCGGCGAGCTTCGAACTTATGACGGCCGAGCGCGTTCTCATCTTGCGATAATCGACCCGCCGGATGGGAGGTGCCTATGACGGATATACGCACGCGCGGATTCAAGACGAAGGCCGAGCTGGATGAACATCTTGCCGACATTGAAGGGGCTGCCGAAACGGAAGAGGCGATGTTGCCTCCGGTCGACTACGCGGCGGAGAATCAGGAGGCCGTCGAGCTCGCAAGATTGCAGGAGGATCTGACGTTGTTGCGCAGACACATCGCTCTCGTCCGTGAGCAGGCGAAGACCGCCATCTCGACACGCGCCCAATGGGCCGATGCGAGCGCCCACGAGCAGCTTGGAAACTACCCCTGGCTGAAACTCGCCGGTGTCATTGCCATCACATTCCTGGTGGCCAGGCGATTGCGGGTGCTGCCTTCTTCGGGAATGGTGACGATGCCTCTTGCCCTTTCACGCTTCAACCGAATGTGATCGGACGTTTGAGCCAAAAGCTCAGTCAAGGCGCAGCCAATAGTAACCATAGGGCTGGAACGTCAGCCGGTAGTCGGTTTCGGAAATTTCGGGAAATGCCTCGCCATTGATGAGTTCGACGGGAATGCGCCCCCTCAGCCCGACGAGCTGTACATCGGTAGCGACGGACGCGTCCGACAGGTTGGCGGCGCAGAGCAACTTCTCGTCGCCATATTCCCTCAAATAGGCGATGACAGCGGGATTATCATTTTCGAGGAAGCGGATCGCTCCTCTCCCAAAAGCCTGGTGCCCTGTGCGCAGCTGCAGGATGCGGCGAAGCCAGTTTAGCGGCGAACGCGGATCGCTATCCTGCTCCCTGACATTGATAGCCCGGAAGCCATATTGCGGATCGTCGATCAGCGGCAGCGCGAGCTGCTCTTCGGGCGCGGTCGAAAAACCGCCGTTCCTGTCTGGCGACCATTGCATCGGCGTGCGCACCCCGTTCCTGTCTCCGAGGTCGATGTCGTCACCCATCCCCAGTTCGTCGCCGTAATAAAGCACCGGGCTGCCCGGCAATGATAGGAGCAGGATATGCAGGAGCTCGATGCGCCTGCGGTCCTGCCCCATCAGCGGCGCAAGCCGCCGCCGGATGCCGAGGTTCAACCTTGCCCGTTTGTCTGCGGCATAGGTGTCCCAGAGGAAATTGCGTTCCTCTTCGCTGACCATCTCCAACGACAGTTCATCGTGATTTCTTAGAAAGATCGCCCATTGGCAGCTCTTCGGGATATCGTATGTCTGGCCGATGATGGTGACGATCGGTTGCTTGTCGGCTTTGGCAATCGCCGTGAATATCCGCGGCATCAGCGGAAAATGAAAAGCCATATGGCATTCGTCGCCCTTGCCGAAATATTGGCGCGCTTCCTCCGGCCATTGATTGGCCTCGGCAAGAAGCACCTTGCCGGGATAGCTGGCATCCAATGTTTTTCGAATATGCTTCAGAAGAGCATGGGTTTCGGGCAGGTTTTCGTTGCGCGTGTCGTCGCGCTCGACAAGATGCGGAATGGCATCGAGCCGAAAACCGTCGACGCCAAGATCCAGCCAGTAGCGCATGGTATTCAAGAGGGCTTCGACAACCGCGGGGTTTCGATAGTTGAGATCCGGCTGATGGGAATAGAAACGGTGCCAGAAATAGGATTTCGCCGCCGGGTCCCAGGTCCAGTTGGATCTTTCGGTATCGACAAAAATGATACGGGTTTCTTCGAACTTCTCGTCTGTGTCCGACCAGACATAAAACTCGCGCTCCGGCGAGCCGGGAGGCGCCCGTCTTGCCCGCTGGAACCAGGGATGCTGATCGGACGTGTGGTTGACAACGAGCTCGGCGATGACCCGGATCGACCGCGCGTGGGCTTCCCCGACGAACCGGCGGAAGTCATCGACGGTCCCAAATTCCGGTCGGATGCCTTCATAGTCGGAAATATCATAACCGTCGTCCTTGCCCGGTGACGGGTAAAATGGCAGCAGCCAGATCGTGTTGATACCGAGCTGCGCCAGATAATCCAGCTTCTCGGTCAATCCCTGAAAATCGCCGATCCCGTCGCCATTGGCATCGAAAAAGGATTTGATGTGCAACTGGTAAATGATGGCATCCTTGTGCCAAAGAGGATGCTGCAGCTCACTGTCCGACATCGAGATCCCTTGGTCTTCCGCTAGTTCGAAAGATGTCACGGATTGCCGAACCTTCGACATCGGACACCTGTCAGATCCGATCCTCCACGAACTGCTCTGCGCCTTCGACCGGCTGCAGCCAGGGCTCGCGCCGCTTGATCCAGAGCTCATAGGTGGGCTTGAGGCCGGTCGGCGCATCCTGCAGGGTCCCGAGTTTGATTTCGGCCTCGTCTTCGTCGTAGGCAAAAACCCGCGAACCACAGGCCGGGCAGAAACGGCGGCCCTGATGCACTGCGGTTTCCCCCGTGGTTTTGAAGGCGGATGCCTGCCAGATCCCGTAGTAGGTAAAGGCTGCGCCGCTCTCCTGGCGACAGTCGGTGCAATGGCAAAGCCCGATGCGCTTAGGTTCGCCCTCCAACTGATAGCGCACCTTGCCGCAATTGCAGCTCCCGTGTCGTATGGTCATCCAAAGCCTTCCTTAATGTTTCACCCCGAAAGGCGGTTGATCGTCGTCGAAATTGCCGTTGCTCAAACTGTCGTAGCAATTGAGGCTTGGCTCGCCGCCTCGGGTGCCGAAGGGTGTTAGCTGCACCATCATTTTCCTGGCGCGATCGATTGCGTCTTCTTCGTTCAGCGCCGCCGCCTCGGGAAGGCGCACCGTCAGTTGCTCACCGGCGTCGCCGAAGAAATCGATACGCCAGGCCTTCTGCCGATGCGTCACCTTTGCCTCGTTCAGATGCATCGAAACCTCCGTTCGGCCTTTCCGCCGGTTTCGCTTCTCTCGTGGCATGGAGATCAGTGTATCAACCGATGTACTGGCGATTGGTTCCGCAGCCTTTCCTCCTTCGGTCCTGCACTGACGGCTTGCCGGCCTGGTTCACTCAAGGCTTCGCTCTGCCGGCACCTTCCGAAGAACGTAAGCATTTATCGAAGAGCTTTGGCTTGGCGGTTGGAAATGATCGACGCATCCATTTGCAGCCCTCTGCGTTCACTCCAAAGATGAATCTTATTCGAACCCTCGAAAGGAACGCCGATGAGTTTTCCAGTTCCGACAAGCAATGATCCCACGCGTCGGTTTCAGGATGCGACCGATGCCGCCCGCCTTGCCCTGGAGGCGCTTATCGCCGATGCCAACGCTGCGGGTTGGAGCACGGACGAGATGACCGTGGCACTTGTTGAGGCGGCAAGGTCCCTTAAAGACGCAAACACCAGGGACCCCGACCCTGCCGACGATCCGGCAATAAGCGATGTCGATGCGAAGCAAGGACAGATTGGACGTGGTGAGCTATTTGACTGAGTGACGACCTGGCGGTTGTTCGTAGCAGGACAAGCGACAGGAAGTGAGACGGTATCTCGCACGACATCGTCTCGTCAGATTCTGATCTGCAGTAGACCTCCTCGGGCTACCTGTCTGCCGTGGCACCAGAACGGATGGATCATGTCGCTGATGGTCAGGATATCGGCACATGGAACAAGCGGCGACCATCCTTCATTGGAATCAAGCCCGACGAAGGCCAGTCTTGTGAGGGATCTTGTGCCTCCAAGCAGATCGTCGTCATCGATGGTGATGTCCACCAGCAGCACTTCCGGCGCCCGCACAGAGCAATCGACGGCTTCCCGGGCGATCGTCGTCACTGACGTACTTGCTCCGATATAGAAGGCCATGATCGTATTGTTGCCGAAGTCGGCGATGGCGGGAATGAGCAGATTTGCGGGCAGGGCCGTCAGGGTATCGCGTGTGCCGTCAAACCGATGCCCGGTTATATCCTCGCCCGCGAGACTGCGATTTCCCGAAAACTGATAGAAGATCTCGCGTCGAGTCAGATATTCGACCGTCCATCGACCGGAATGGTCCGTTGCATTTGACGTTGCGAGTGCCTCGATCTCCGAGACGACTTCATGGAAGGTGGTGCGAGCGTTAGCCATGGCAATTCTCCTTGAGGGGACAAAGGCGGCCGGCGGGTGAATGTTCCTTCCAAAAGAGAATAACTTCCTATGCAAGCGCGGTGACCTAAGGCTGTGCTCATAACGGCTTTCGATATCGTTGCGCTGAAAGGCGCAGATAGCGTCATCATATTGACGCAGTGCGCGTTAACCTTTGAGAGTGAAAGGAGAGGAGCATGGCCAGACACGATAGCTACTATATCGAGATCACCACGCGTCTTCGATCGGTGCGATCCTTCTGCGACTTCCTTTCTAGCGGCGGGACCGTCGGCGTTGCTTCGGCGGACGGCTCACGCTACGGCGATGTCACTACCGATCTGCTTGCGAGAACGCGCAAGGAAGCAGAAGCTCTCGATCGCATGCGCCGTCAACTCTTTCCGGATCGTGCGGACGAAGAAGTCTCGCCAGCACTCTATACGTGTGGACTTACCGGCTCCCGCCAGTCGCGTAAGGCAGGTCGAGCTCAATCATGACGGGGGCATGATCGCTCGTATGGTCCCAGCCCCGAGGATTGCGCCGGACGCTGGCAGAGCCAAGATGTCCAGCGACATCGGGACTGAGAAGAACATGGTCGATCCGCAGTCCTGCATCCCGTTCGAATGAGTTTCTCCAGTATTTCCAGAAGGTGTAGATTCGCTCATTCGGGTGAAGGTGGCGAAGTGCATCCGTCCATCCTTGTTGAACCAATCTGGCATAGGCCTTCCTGACCTCGGGCCTGAACAAGGCATCATCGCGCCATCGTTCCGGGGAATAGACATCCATGTCGGTCGGTATGACGTTGAAATCGCCAATGAGCAGGGTGGGGACTTTGAGGTCCAGGAGCTCCCCGGCATAGTGATGCAGGCGCTGGAACCAGCGCAGCTTGTAGTCGAATTTCGGACCAGGCGCCGGATTGCCGTTTGGAAGATAGAGACAGCCGATCAACATCCCGTTTATGGCAGCCTCGATGTAACGGCTGTGGCTGTCGTCCGGATCGCCGGGCAGGCCACGGCGTGTCAGCACCGGCAAAACGCTTCTCGCAAGAATTGCCACACCATTCCAGCTCTTTTGGCCATGCCAGACGGCACGATATCCGGCACCTTCGATCTCTCGTCGCGGGAACCGATCGTCGGAAGTTTTCAGTTCCTGAAGACAGACGACATCAGGCGCATCTTCTTCCAGCCATCGCAGCAATATCGGAAGGCGGCCGATGATCCCGTTAATATTATAAGTAGCTATCTTCAATCGGCCTCCAAAGTGTGAGGCGGGCCGGACAGGTTGGGCGCTCGTCTGCCATTCGTCGGCCATGGCGGGAAACCGGAAAAATCGCCATGTTCGCCATCCCCGTCGCGTCCGGTTGACACGGCCCGCGCTCGGCAAAGGGAATGTGCGTGGCGTCAGAAGGTTCCCGTCAGGCTGCTGGAGGTGGATCAGGCTGGCTTGCAATACCGTCGGGTCGTTCTTACTTACCGGCCTATCACCCCTATCGGTTTGGTGTGGCTCAGGGAACGACGCGTAACCTCTCTGAGAGGTGTACGCGCTTCAGCCAGAACCTTTGCAGATATCGACTGCTGGCCGTTCAGCACATGATGCAGCCACACTGACGCAACGCGGCGGCAAAGGGCGATCCTCTGATCGTTTCAGTCAAGCTCCCTTCGTGCGCCATTTGCGCGGAACAAATGCCGCCACCGAGCGGGCTCGACACCAGCATTCGAAAGGAGAAAACATGCAGGTCATCGTCAGAGACAACAATGTTGAACAGGCTCTTCGCGCCCTGAAGAAGAAGATGCAACGCGAAGGGCTATTTCGCGAAATGAAGGAGCGCCGGGCCTACGAAAAACCCTCCGAGCGGCGCGTCCGCGAAAAAGCCCAGGCAATTGCCCGACAGCGCAAGGCTGCCCGCAAGAAGATGCAGCGCGAAGGGCTTCTGCCGGCCGCAAGACGCCGCGCGTCCACACGCTGATGGCAGCGGCGCCGCCGCAATATGCCGGCGGCGCTTTATTCTGGCCCTCTATTCTGGAAAGGGACATCATGGAAGAGTTGCGTAGTTTGACGGTTTCCGATGATCGGCTTGACGACTGCCGCGAGGCTATCGGACCGGATCTGCAGGATTTGATCGATGCGAGCGTCGCCTCCGGCTTTACGATCGAGGAAACATTGATCGCGATCAGCGAATTGGTGGCAGAAGATTTCGCCGCGGCGATGAAGCTCCCGAGCGTTCACTGAGGCGAAAGATCAGAGAATGGGTGATCCGCGAGACGCTGGAGATTTGATCACTCAAGCGCGCGACACGCGATCGCGAGACGGTGCACCGTGACTGTCGCCCGCTTTTTCTTCTTCATCGAGGGCATTTTGCATTTCCTCGAGAACTCGAATGAGCGGCGAGGTCGCCGGCATTTTGCCGTCTGAGGAGACTATGTCGGAAGCAATATCGGCGGGCGTTTTCTGGCCCGTTCGCGATAGCACCGGCAGCAGGCTGACGATGAGTGAGGCGAAGAACTTCTTTCGCCGTTCGGCGACCTCTGCCAACAGGAAGCAAAGGATGAAGCAGGCGACGAGCAGGGTTGCCGCCATCGGAACCTGCTCCTCGACCGGATGCAGGAAGGAGGCAAACATGAGGATGAGCGGCTGGTGGACAAGATAGAGCGTAAAACTGCCGCCAGCCAGCCATTTGATCGCCGGGCCTGTCTTCTTGAACAGTACCGGAGCCGGGTAAAGCAACGACGCTGCGCCGATGAGGTGCAGGACCACGGCAATACCGATCAGGTTGAAGTAGACGAAATTGATCGCTTCCTGAGACAGTGACCAAGTCTCATACATATTGGTCGCAGCGCGATCGGCGAAAAATTTCAGGCTGAAGAACAGCAAAAGCGATGCGACGATCATTGCGATGGAGATTGGGCGCCGAAATGGCGGACGTTCGATGACGCACTTCATCGTCAACCAGCCCATGAGCCACAGCGGCATATACATCAGGATTTTCGGGCCGGCGACCGCGGCCCAGAGGCACAACAATGGTATTTTCGCGCGCCGCGGCGAAAAGGCAAATAGCCCGAAGAACAGGTAGTACTGAACTTCGAAGCCCAGCGACCAGTATGGTTCGCCGCTGCCAAAAACGGCATGCGCAAACCACAACTGATTGGTGAAGGTCACATAGGCGAGCGCCGCTTCGACTGATACCGGAGTGAAAAATCCGGTATTGATGAAGTCATAGTAAAAGGCGTTCGCGTGCATTCCGATGCTGTCGGCTACGAAGATCACCGCAATCGCCAGCAGAGCGACTGGCATTATTCGAGCGAGACGAGCGACGAGATATACGCGCCACTCCTTTTCGCTCACTTGCCCGACGTAGCTGATGACAAATCCTGAGAGAACAAAGAAAACTGCGACTGCCTCCCGTCCCCAACCAAGAGGTCCGATCTTGATGGAGGGGAGCAGGAAAACATGCGCATGGGAGAGAAATACGACAACGGCTGCGCCTAGCCGCAGCAGATCAAGATAGATGGAAAGATTGCTGTCAATCTTCCTGCCTTCGATCGCGCTCATACCTAATTTCCCGCCGATGACAAAGCGCATGTTCAGTTGATAGCCGCTTTGTTCAGGAACTGATTTCCGCGCGGATGCGCGAGGGCGCATTCGATCAAGCAAACCTTTTAAAATGTTTACCGAATAAGCTTAAATATTGAGGAAGCGGTTGATATCAGCAGGAATATCGCGTCATGCGGGTGTTGATCTATTCGCTACAGCCGCCCTACCCAGGCTGCCGTATATTCGGACAATCGCCGCATATGGTCGCCAGCGGAATATCCGGAGATTTTCTTGCGCGGCTTGAGATCGTGGTCGCCATCTTCCAGCCAGAGCAGATCGATCTGATCTGAGAGCGAGTAGGTTGCGACCTCTTCCCTTGATCCGAAGGGATCACGCGTTCCCTGGCAGATCAGTGTCGGCGTTTGCAGGCTTTCCAGATGCGCGGTGCGAAGCTGGTCCGGCTTTCCCGGCGGGTGAAACGGATATCCGAGGCAAAGCAGGCCCCGGATTTTCTTCGCCGCCAAAGTCTCGTCTGCGATCATGCTTGCGACACGACCGCCCATCGACTTGCCCCCGATGACCAGGTTGCCGGCATTGAGTTCACCGATCGCTGCGCGATATTCGCCGAGCAGATGGTCTGCACGAGGAGGCGGCTTTACCGCACCGGTCTGACGACGCTGGGCCATATAGGCAAATTCGAATCGCGCCACCTTGAAGCCGCCGTCTGCGAGCGCTTTCGATAGATCGGTCATCGACGCAGAATCCATCGCTCCGCCTGCACCATGAGCAAGGAGGACGGTGAAACTTGCCGTTTCCGGTCCCGAAATCAAAAAGCTCGTCATTTCTTCTCCGCGTCATTGATGTGAGTCTGTCATACAGGCGTCGGTACTCTGCGAGCGAAGATGCGAGCTTAGCAAGAGCATGGCCCTCATTCGACCGAAGGCTTTTCCGTTTCCATTGCCCCAAAAAATCAAGCAAGGCCCTGATTTTTCGAGCAAAAGGCTGAAGTATAACCCGCATGAGGTACGACGTTCAGTGGATTGTTCGGTACCGTTTCAGGTAGCCATTTTTTGGCTCCATCAGCTCTGCGTTAACGATTTGTTAACCATGAAGCAGCTAAAGCTTTTAAACCGAAATTAACCAAGTTTACTAACGTGTTAACCGAAGCGCGCTCCATTCGCATCAAAGGCAGATCGTTTCTTGCGGTCGTGCTGACGCCCGATCTGCCATTCGAGGACTGGCTTGTGCGCCTCGACGACCTCGCTGCGCGTTCCGCTGGGTTTTTCCTCGGCAGGCCGGTGGTTCTGGATGTCAGTGAACTCGGGCTCGATCGTGTCGCCCTCAAGGAAATGGTTGCGGCTCTCGGGCAGCGTGGCGTCAGGGTGATGGGTATTGAAGGCGCACGGCCATCGCAGCTCGACGCCAGCATGCCACCGGGCATGGTTGGTGGGCGCCCGGCTGCTGACGTGGAGATGCCCGCAGCTGATGCCCAGGCGCAAGCGCAGAAGCCAGCTAAGGCGCAGCCGGCCGAAGTGCGGGAAGTCGTTGCACCGGTTGTTCGTGCCGCTCCGTCTTCGCTGGTGCTGCATGAGCCGGTGCGCTCCGGTCAATCGATCGTTTTCCCCGAAGGGGACGTAACGGTTATCGGATCCATCGCTTCGGGAGCTGAAGTGATCGCTGGTGGTTCGATCCACGTTTATGGTGCGCTTCGTGGACGCGCACTCGCCGGATCGATCGGCAATTCGGCGGCGCGAATCTTCTGCCGCAAGCTGGAGGCCGAGCTTCTGGCGATCGACGGGATTTACAAGACCGCTGACGATCTGCCGGCGGAACTGCGCGGCCAGCCTGCGCAATTATGGCTTGAGAATGATGCGATCATGGCGTCGCGACTAATTTAACGGGTGAATGGTTCAAACAGGAGAGGGATATGGGAAAGGTCATTGTTGTAACCTCGGGTAAGGGTGGCGTTGGCAAGACAACCTCGACTGCAGCGTTGGGGGCCGCGCTGGCGCAAAGAAACGAGAAGGTCGTGGTCGTCGATTTCGACGTTGGTCTTCGCAACCTCGATCTCGTCATGGGCGCCGAGCGCAGGGTCGTCTATGACATGATCAATGTCATTCAGGGCGACGCCAAGCTGACCCAGGCGCTGATCCGTGACAAGCGCCTCGAAACGCTTTTCCTGCTGCCGGCATCCCAGACCCGCGACAAGGACTGCCTTACCGAAGAAGGCGTCGAGCGCGTCATCACCGAGCTTAAGAAGCATTTCGACTGGGTCATCTGCGACAGCCCGGCCGGTATCGAACGTGGTGCAACGCTTGCTATGCGGCACGCCGATATCGCTGTTATCGTCACCAATCCGGAAGTTTCCTCGGTACGCGATTCCGATCGCATCATCGGTCTTCTGGATGCCAAGACGGAAAAGGCGGAGCGCGGCGAGCGCATCGAAAAGCATCTGCTTCTCACCCGCTACGATGTCACCCGTGCCGAACGCGGCGATATGCTGAAAGTGGATGACGTGCTCGAGATCCTGTCGATCCCGCTGCTCGGTATCATCCCGGAAAGCATGGATGTGTTGCGTGCGTCCAACCTTGGCGCTCCGGTGACGCTTGCAGATCAGAGCAGTGCCCCGGCCAAGGCCTATTTCGAAGCGGTCCGCCGCCTTAATGGTGAGGTTCTTCCGGTTTCGATCCCTGGCGAGAAGCGTGGTCTGTTTGGCAAGATCTTCGGACGGAGGGCAGCATGAGCGTATTCGATTTCTTTCAGAAAAAGAAAACTGCGCCGGTCGCACGTGAGCGTCTGCAACTGCTTCTGGCACATGAACGCATTTCTCCCGGATCGGACCTCGTTTCGATCCTCCGAGAGGAGATCCTTGCTGTCATCGCCAAGCATGTCGAAATCGAAGGCGATCGCCTGCAGATCAGGATCGATCGCGGCGAGAACGTCTCGATCCTCGAAATCGACGTCGAGATCCCCGCCAAGGCCGCCCGGGCGGCTTGAGGTTCGAGCTTATTTATCCGGGAGACCGAAATGTCTCCCGGGACAGTCCCACGTCTCTCACGGTGGCGGATTTCTGGCCTTACAGGATCACCGGTGAGAGACCGCAGTCCGCGCGGAAAGCCTTGAAGGTACCAAGCGCCCGCAGCGAACGGCCGTCATCGATAGCGGCCAGGTCGAGAATGACGGCGTTGGCGATCGTCATGGGAACGACAAGCGATTGGGACTCGCCGGCTTCGCCGCGGGAAACCGAGATCTGCCGGTCGGGTGCAGGATCGATGCGGGCGCTAAGCAGATCAGTCAGCGCCAGGACCTTGGCGCCTCTTTCTGCGGCGATCTTTCGGATCTGGTGGATGAGCGGCGAGGCTTTGCGGAAGGCGAGCAGCCAGACCACGTCGCCAGGTCCCAAAGTCGCCAGCGCTTCGGCGATCAGATGCATCTGGCTGGCGAGATCGACTGCCGGATAGCCCGAGCGATTGAGCCTCAGCGCGATGAGCGAGGCTAAGGCGGCAGAATGACCACGCCCGAAGACGAAGACCCGCCGGCAATCGCGCAGCACTTCCGAAAAACCTCTGATATCGGCGTCGGAGACGGCGTTGCGCACCTGCTGGAGGGCAGCAATCTCGCTATCGAGAACGGAGGAAAGCACACCGCCGTCTTCCGCCCGAACGAGACGGGCGGCCATGCGGGCGACCGGGCTTTCAAAATCGCCGCCGCCTTCGATGAGGTTCGCCTGCAGAAAGGTCCGGAATTCCGGATAGCCTTTAAAGCCAAGGCGGCGTGCCAGCCGCACCGCCGAGGCCGGGTGCACTCCGGCGCGGAAGGAGACCGCCCTGCCGTTTTCCATCGCCGCGCGGATAGGATCCTGCATCATCACGTCGAGAAGGCGCGTATCGGCCTCGGTGAGCTTCGTCGAGTTGCGGCTGATAAGATCGCCGAGAAGTTGCGGAATCTCGCTTTGTCTTTCCATTGCATCACTTCTTGCGGTTTTCCAAACCGGAACGATCAGCGGCGCCTAAATTCAACGATCTCCGGCTGAAAGATCGACGCGGCTCCCGCTCTGGTTATCGAAAAACACGGCCTGGTCAAGGTCGCACATGACCCAGAAGTTGTCGGCATGGCGCGGTACATCCTTACGCGGGCTGGTGAGCGTGATGCGTCCGGCCGGGCTGTCGCAATGCAGGATGATATCAGACCCTGTCATCTCCGACAGCATGAGCCGGACGGGCAGGGCAGGCTCCGCAGGTTCTTCGGCGCGGATCGCCATGGATTCGGGTCTTAATCCGGCCGTCAGTCCCAGCCGGCCCTGCCAGCCGGGAAGATGTTCGACAGGCAGGAAATTCATTGCGGGAACACCCAGGAAGCCGGCGACAAAGCGGTTCTGTGGCTGGTCATAGATCACTTCGGGTGTGTCGAATTGTAGGAGATCGCCGTCCTTCATCACCGCAATCCTGTCGGCCAGTGAAAGCGCCTCGGTCTGGTCATGCGTGACATAGACGATGGTTGCGCCAAGCTGGCGATGCAGTTCCTTGATTTCGGTGCGCATCGCGACCCGCAGCGCGTTGTCGAGGTTCGACAGCGGTTCGTCCATCAGGAAGATCGAACTGTTGCGCGCCATGGCCCGGCCCATTGCTACACGCTGACGCTGGCCGCCGGAAAGGGCACCCGGCTTGCGATCGAGATAGGCTTCGAGCTGCAACGTCTTTGCCACATCTTGAGCCCGCGCATTGCGCTCGGCTTTCGGCATGCCGCGCAGTTCCAAGCCGAAGGCAATATTCTCGCGCACAGTCATGTGCGGATAGAGCGCATAGTTCTGGAAGATCATGGCGATGTCGCGATCTTGTGGGGCGAGATCATTCGCACGCCGGCCGCCGATTTCGATATCGCCCTCTTCGCAGCGTTCCAGCCCGGCAATGAGGCGCAGCAGGGTGGACTTGCCGCAACCCGACGGGCCGACGATGACGACGAACTCGCCTGACTTGATATCCATGGAGACGCCGTGCAGAACTTGAGGGCCGCCGACGTAGGATTTTCTGATATCGCGCACGACGATGCCGCTCATTGGGCAGTCTCCGCTTCGAAGCGATTGCGGATGGCGATGGCAAGGCTTGGGCGATCTGTCGTGAAGACTTTTACACCAAGTGCCAGCACCTTTTCGATCTGCCTGGCGGAGTGGGCCGCCCAGCAACCAAAATCGAGCCCCGCGGCTTCAACTTCAGCCATCAATGTCGTATCGGCAGTGTCCACGTGGACACCGATTTCCGGGATATTATGGGCCTTCGCGACGTCGATAACGGCCGCTGCCCCGAGCTGACGCAGCACTGGCGGGCTGACGAGCCAGAGTTTCGGCCGGCTGGTTGCCGCTGAAAGCGCATCCTGCGATTCCACCAGAAAGGAGGAGAAAATCGTCCTTTCGAGCATACCGTGGCGGGCGAGGGTCTCTACGACATGCGGTACGAAATTCTCATAAGGGCGACCATCGACCCCCGGCTTGATCTCGCAGCGGAAGTCAACCGCGCTGTCGGCATAGATGGCGCAGAGTTCGGCAAGCGAGATCGGATGTCCGCCGGCGCCGTAGTTGATGACGGCGGCGCGGACCTCCGCCTCGCTCATCGCTGCGATCACGCCGCTGCGGTCCGTCGTGCCGTCAAGGGTAGCATCGTGATGAACCATGATCGCGCCGTCGGCTGTCGGATGGACGTCGAATTCAACCTCTTCCAGCGCCATTCTTGCCGTTGCGGCAAAACCGTGTGTCGTGCTGTCGCCGAATTCCAGAGTGCCGCCGCGATGCGAAGCGATGCGTGCCATTCTATGCTTGTCCTTGTTCATGATTATTTGATCGCGCCGAGCGTGATGCCGCGCACGAGATGGCGCTCGACCAGCAGGAAGCCGAGCAGCACGGGCAGCATGCTGAGGGTGCAGGCCGCCATGACGAGTGGCCAATCGACCAGACCTTCGCCGGGATTGATGCGATAAAGGCGAGCGAGACCGATCTGCAGCGTGTAGAGGTCTTCCTTGCCGACGGCGACGAGCGGCCAGATGTAGTTGTTCCATTCGGTGATGAAGATGTAGAGGCCCATCGAAAAGATGGCGGGTTTTGCAATCGGCACGATGACCCGCCACAGCACCTGCAACGGCGTTGCGCCGTCCATATAGGCGGCCTCGTCCAGCGCTTTCGGGATGCCCTTGATATATTGGCGCAGGAAGAAGGCGGCAAAGCCATTCGAGATCGCCGGCAGGATGAGCCCGGCATAGGTATCGAGCAAGCCGGCCTTGGCGAGTGTCAGATAGTTCGGGATCAGGCTGATGTGGCTCGGGATCATCAGCGTGGCGACGGTTGCGCCAAAGAGCAGGTTGCCGCCGCGGAACTGATAGCGCGCGAAGGCGAAGGCGGCCATGGTTGCGACCGTAATTCCGAGCAGCGTCACCAGCCCCGACACGATGATGCTGTTCAAGAGATAGCGGGCGAAATTGTATTCGGCGACGGCGCGGACATAGTTGTCGAGGGTGAACTCGTACTGGCCAGTGTAATAGGACTGCGCTGTCTCGAAGGACATCCAGATCGAGTAGAGCACAGGCGACAGGAAGATCAGGCCGGCAACAAGCGCGAGCCCGGTCACCAGACGATTCTTAAGCTTCATAGTGGACCCTCCGGCCGATGACGAAGGATTTGATCAGCGCGAGCACGATCAGGAAGATGAAGAGCAGGACGGCGAGCGCCGATCCCCTGCCGATATCGAAAAGGGTAAAACCCACACGATAGAGCAGATTAACGAGCATATCAGTCGCACCTGCCGGGCCGCCGCGGGTCATGATGTTGACGATGGTAAAGACCTGGAAGGCTTCAATCACCGAAATCACCAGCAGGAAATAAGTGGTCGGCATGACCAAGGGCACGGTCACGCGCCGGAATACATGGAAGCGCCTGCCACCATCTACGGCGGCGGCATCATAAAGTTCCTGCGGCACCGCCTGCAGGCCGGCAATATAGATGACGATATCGTAACCGAGCTGCTTCCACGTATTGACTGTTATCAGCACCCAGAGCGCAAGCTGCGGATCCTGCAGCCATTGCACCTTGGCGAGGCCGAGTGAGGTCAGCGCCGCATTGACCATGCCGTAATCGGTGGCGAAGACCCAGGAGAAGACAACGGCGATCGAAACTGTCGAGGTTACAGAAGGGAGAAACAGCGCACCGCGCAGGAGTCGTGAGGGCAAGGTTTCGCGCACGAGATAGCTTGCAACGGCAAGCGCCAGCGCCAGCCGGATCGGCACCGAAAACAGCGCGAAGATCGCGGTTACCTGCAAGGAGTTCCAGAAGTCGCGGGAGTTCAAAAGCAGGCGGTAATTCTCCAAGCCGACGAAAGGCATTGTCGGCGACAGGAAGTCCCAGTGCCGGAAGCTGAGGTTCACGCTGGTGATGACGGGAATATAGGTGAAGACCGTGATGAAGATCATCAGCGGTGCGACGAGAAGATAAGGTGTGAGTTTGCGCAGCATGGGACCGGAACAGTTGAGACGGCGGGCCGTTCAAGGCCCGCCGTATTGGATCGAGGGAGGGGCTTAGTTGCTGGAACGCTTGGCTTCGTCGCGCGTCTGCGCGGCGAAATCCTTCATCGTGTCAGTGACGTCGCGCTGGCCGAGCGCCATGGCTTCCCACATCTTGTATTCGGTCGCGCGCATCCAGGTGACGACGGGCGGACGGGCGCGGCCATGGGCGAATTCGAGCTGCTTGATGGCGACGTCGATGCCCTGCTTCTTGGCAAGCGCTTCGATGGCAGCCGGCTGGGCGGCACTCTTCTTGTTGATCGGCAGGTAGCCGGTTGCGGCAAACCAGATGGAATTGGCTTCCGGCGAGGCGGCATAGCTGATGAACTTATAAGCGGCGTCCTGAACATCCTTCGAAGAGGTTGAGAGGATACCGATACCGGCGCCGCCGATTGGAACCGAGCAGACCTTATTGCAGGGCATCGGACGCACTTCCAGCTTGTCGCCGAGTGCCTTCTTGGCGCCGCCGTAATCGCCCGTCGAATTCAGGGAGATGCCGACCTTGCCGGCGAAGAAAGCGTCGCGGCCAACATCTTCATCGGTGACGCCATCCGGGGAGGCGACCTTCTGGTCATGCACGAGTGAGGCCATCCACTGATAGGCTTCGATCGTATTGGGCGAGTCGAGCAGGATATCGTTGGTCTTGGAATCGATGAGCTCGCTGTCATTGGACATGACGAGACCCCAGCGCGCAAACTGGCCAGGGGCTGCAATGCCGGTGATGCCTTCCGAACCGAGCTTCTCGGTGATTGTCTTCGAAACGGCAAGAATATCTGCGAAAGTCTTCAGCGGCGGCTCCGTCGTGAAGCCGGCGCGCGCCAGGATGTCCTTGTTGTAATAGAGGACCGGCGTCGAGGAGTTGAACGGCACGATGTAGTTCTTGCCGTTATAGACGCCGACCTCACGCGCATAGTCGTAAAGGTCGTCCTTCAGCGGGTCTGCGTTGAAATAGGGCGTAAGGTCGGTCAGGGCGCCGCGGTCGGCAAAGAGGCCGTAGCGGGTGACTTCCATGATGACGGCATCCGGCGCACGTTTGGCGGGAATGGCGGCCTGCAGCTTGGCGACGATATCATTGTAATCGCCCACAAACTCGCCCTCGATATGAATACCGGGATTGGCGGCTTCAAAGTTGGTAATGATCTTGTTGAGCGCCTCGCCGGACGATTTGCTGAAGCTGTGCCAGAACTTTACGGTCGTATCGGCATGCGCCGAGCCGACCATGGACATCAGAGCGACAAGGCTGACGACAGCCGTATTCTGCAATTTGTCTGACATAATTTTCTCCTCTGCAAAAAAAATTGCAATCCGTTTTGGCGACGATTAGCGCGCAGACGAGACAGTTTCTTGAAGGCTGTGTGAAGTTTTGGTGACCGAGGGCCCGCCCGCTCATAAAGCGTGAGCGGGGGATGGATATCCGCCTAGCCATTCTGGCGCGTGGAAGAGCCTTCCTGTGGAAAAAGGTCGCACTGCAGCGGCCGCTGTTCTCGGCCGGCTTTGTGTGCACTGCGGTAGATTATGCTTCCAAGGTCACCGGCGACATGATATCCCGCTGTCTGCCCGTCTTTCATCTTCAAGTGCAAACAGAGATCATATGCCCCAGCAAGAAGACACGGCGAATGCGTCGCAGATGAATGCAACCCAGCAGCCTGCGGCCAGACCGCAGCGGAAATGGCTGGCGGATATCGAGCGTCTCAAAGGATTGGCCATCATCCTTGTCGTCTGGGGACATACCTACGACGCCGCTTTCCCTATATGGGCGATTGATCTGCGGCAGGCGATCTATGCTTTCCACATGCCGCTCTTCATGTTCCTGAGCGGCTATGTCTTCGTCTATGTCGGTGCTCACAAGCTGAAGGGTTCGCTGGCGACCTATACGGCGAAACGCGCAAAGCGGCTGCTTATTCCGTTCTTCATCATGGCGGCGATCGTCATTTTCGCAAAGTTCTCTGCAGGACAGTTCGTCTCGGTCGACAAGCCCGTCAACGACCTGCTGCTCTCGGTTCAGCACGTCTTTATCCACACCGAGCAGAGCCCGTCGATGTTCGTATGGTACCTGATCGTCCTCTTCTATTTCTCGATCGGTACGACGTTTCTCTTTTCGCGCATGAATGTGAGCCTGAACATTCTGTTTGCTGCTTCGATCATCATGTTCGGCCTGCATGTGTTTATGTTCTACAACGATGCGATATTGGACTACGTCTACATCAATCGCATCTTCATGTTTTATGCCTTCTTCATGGCAGGCTGCGTTGCCTGCCTACATAAGGACGTCTGGGAGTCTTTCGTCGAGCGGTATTTCATTCCAGCCGTCGCCGTCTTCCTCGTCCTTCTCTACATCTCGTTCAATTCCGAATGGCGTTACTTCCTCGTTGGTATGACGTCTCTCGTCGTATTTCACGGACTGATCCGATCGCGGCTTTTCAACCAGAGCCGGTTCCTGGAATTCATCGGCCAGAACGCTTTTGCCATTTATCTGCTGAATACGATTTTCGTCGGTGGAGTGAAGGCTGTTTTCGGACGGTTCTTCTCGGTCAGCGATCAGGCGCTTCTTCTCCTCGTTGGCGCGACCATTGCAGGCGTTGTAGGGCCGATCATCGTCAAATATGTGATCAGTCGTATCGGTTCGTTGCGACCGATCGCAGCCGCCATGGAGTGAGAAGAAGACGTGCGATCACACTTGCGCTCGACCGGCTCAGTTGATGTGCTCTCGCTTGAGATCCAGGCTTAGCAACTGTTCTTCTCAAAGGAAGCGGAGGGCCTGCGGGCGGGATGTCAGGTGTGATTGGCTGAATTCGGGCCTAAGGGTGAAATAATGTTGGGCGGGGTTTTCGGTTGCTACTCTTGGCTCGATTGAATAGAAAACGCGCGAGCGTTCCATCGCTCGTCCTTCGCAAAAGGGCTCCGGAACCGCATGCTGCTGGGAACGCGCTGAAGTTGGCACCGTAACTCAGCAACGGAGCATTAGGTTCATTTTTCCAATTCCTATAAACGCGCGCAAGGAACGAATATGCACGAAATCTATCAAAGGGTATTTGGTGCTGCCAAGGCCATTAGAGGTCTCGATGGCCTACGGGCAATATGCGTTCTCTTTGTGCTCACTGACCACGCCGGATTAACCAAAGCTCAGGAAACGGGCACGCTTGCGGTCTGGGTATTCTTTGCCTTGAGCGGTTTTCTTATCGTGCCGATCCTCTTCAAAGCGCGGCAGCGGGTCGAAGCGGGCACATCCGATGGTCCGACCGAGATCGTTCTGTTTATGCGCAATAGAGCTTTGCGAATATTCCCGATCTACTATCTGACACTTGCGCTGATATTCCTGTCGACTGTGACCTTGGTTTCGGGCGACAATGTCAATAAATTCTACGGCAGTGTCGGTTGGATTCTGACCTATACGACGAATGTCTACATCGGCTTCGTCAGGCATGACTGGCTGGGACCACTATCTCACCTGTGGACCCTTTCCGTAGAGCAGCAATTCTACGTGTTTTTCCCGCTTCTGTTCATCTGGCTGCCATCGCGGTTCTGGCGCTCCGGTATGTTGGTTTCTCTGCTTGTGCTGCTTGTGGTTTCCTGCTGGTGGGTATTCGACGACGAACTCGAATTTCGCGTGAATTCGTTGTCGGGTTTTTATGCCATTGCGGTAGGCGGGCTTTTTGGGCTGGCCGCCAGACGGCTTGGCTCGATTGACCTTCGATTTTCCGGATTGCTGATCACCGCTCTCGGGACCGTCCTGGTTCTGCAGCACCTCTATTTCATCCTGAACGGCCATCCGAACGCCGCTTTGATCATAGCGCCGCTTCTGTCCGGATTGCTGATCATGCTCTTAACGGTTTGCCAGAATTCGACTGCCACTCGATTTCTTGAGATTCCGTTGATCCGTGGTGTCGGCGTTGTAAGCTACGGCTTTTATCTATTTCACAATCTCTTGCTCGGTCCGTCCGGGCGCCTCGTCGCATTGCTGACGGGAATGCGGGAGGGAACGATTTTCCTGATCATGCAGATAGCGACAGCCTTCGTCCTCACGATGATCGTATCTATCATTTCCTTTATCTTCTTCGAGGAAAGGCTCATGCAATTGAAAAAGCGCCGCGCGCCATCTGCGGTCGTAGCCGCCGGTTCCAATGGCTGATGAGATTTTCTGCAGGTCTCCTTGTTATCTTTCTTTTGTCGGTTGCTGATGTGACGGCTGCGCCTCTGAAGATTGTGACGTTTGGAACGTCGCTGACTGCGCGGGGGGGCTGGCAGGCAAGCCTTGAAGAAGGTCTTGAGCGGTGCCTTCGTCGTGCGGTTGACATTGCCATCGTGGCAAAGAGCGGAGCGACGACGGAGTGGGGATTATCTTCAGTAGAACGTGTAATCACCGAAAAGCCTGACATCGTGCTTGTTGAGTTCTACGCGAATGATGCCGCGCTGAATCGCTGGATGAGCGTCAGCCGCAGCCGCGGGAATTTCTCGACCATTCTTGAAAGGCTGAAGACCGGGCTACCCGATGCACGGATCTACATGATGGTAATGAATCCGATGTCGGGTTTAAGGGGTGCGATCAGACCCTTTCTGAGCAGTTATATTTCGGCTCATCGCAGCGTCGCGGCCGAACGGAGCGTTGCAATCATCGATCACAGCAACGGTTGGCTGATGTTGCCGGCGGAGGAATTATCGACGGCCATACCGGATGGGGCTCATCCTGTTGCTTCGACTGCGGCCAAGGTTATGGTGCCGACGATTATAAAGGCGATAGCCGGAACATGTGCTGAGTGAATCCGCTCCGCCGACAGACAAACGCGCACGAACCGGTTAGGTAGTTCCCCCATGGATTGGTAATTGCAGCCTACCTGTCCTGGTGTTCAATTGCGGTTGGAGTCTTGGCCGTATCTGGTGTCTTTCGATACTTAATTGCGGCGGGTACGCCGACTGCGATTGCTCCTGCCGGAACGTCTCTAACGACAACCGCGTTCGCGCCGATGACAGCTCCTTCGCCAATGATGACAGGGCCGAGAATTTTTGCGCCGGCACCCACGTCCACGCCATTGCCCAGGATCGGCACTTCATTCGGCTTATCTGCCGATTTATTGCCGATCGTCACCCCTTGCCGAAGGCGAACATCGTCACCGATCCGTACTTCGGAATGAATGATGATTGAGCCGAAATGCTCGATGACGCATCGAGAACCAATCTTCGCATTTGCTCCTATGTAGATTCCGAAAAACACTTCAGAAAATTTTATGAGGAAAAAATGCACGATCTTTAGCGGTATGCGTATTGGCGCAAATTTGATAGAACGGACAGTGCTTCCATATCTGTGGAAAGCAAGTGCCCAAAAACCCTGTGCAATCAAGGCTCTCTTGTGGCTTCGATAATCTTGGGCAATTTCTCTAAACATGACGCGCTCTCCTCGGAAATTACGCTTGTTTCCAGGCTCTAATTTTTCTTGCCTTATTCAGCCAACTACGCAGCGCGTCTCGATCAAGCACCCCAATAGCTGCGACATAAACCATCACGAAGAGGGGTGCCAGGATTACCGCCCGCAGCAGTGCGGGCGAGGCGGGCATCGCATAGGCTCTTACCAAATAAACCACGGCCAGGCCGGCGAAGGATGCCAGGAAAAACGAGCCACACTTACCGAACATCGTCTTCAGTGAAACGTGGGTTTTTCGCGATCCGTAAAGAATACCTATCGATATGACGACGATGTGGCAGCAGACGTAAACTGTGACAAGCGTAAACACGGTGCTGTGCTGAAGCACCGTCAGCATGATCGCAATGAGCACTGCCGCGCAAACCTGCATGCGCAAAACGATACGTGGCAGGCCCCATGCGTTGAGCATGACCTCATTGCTATAACCGATCGACTGGGCAGCGCCCAGTATGGCGGCCGGGAACATAATGAGCTCTGAATCGATCCCGTTACTGCCAAAGCAAATTCGGGCAATTTCCGGAGAAAGCGCCGCAATGGAGATAAAAGCGGGAGCGGAAATCATCGAAAGCGAGCGTAAGCTTGAATAGAACGCTTCCTTCATTTGCGGAGGATTATCAACCAGACGCGATAAGTGAGGAAGGTTGACGTCCACCATCACGGCCGTCAGCATCTGCGCTACCACAGCTGGAACGCGCGAGCCCATGATGTAGAGGGCAAGCGCCGCCGGCCCGAAGAAGATCGGAATAACGATCTCGATCATTCGCAGGGAAGCATAATTCAGAACCCGCGACCCAAAGACGCCGAAGGCAAAATGTAGAATATGACCGATTCCGGTGAACTGGGGAGATGCTGGCCGCAAGACCACAGGGTACCACAGGAAGACGACGTTTATCACCGTCGTTGCCAGCAGCTGGCCAACCATGCTGTAGACGCCGAACCCCAGGAACGCCATTGCCAGCCCAGTCAGCGCACCGATGACGGTTGATGCCAAAGAGCGAAAGGCGAGGCGTTTGAATTGAAATTCCTTGCGTAGCAAGGCCTGCGGGACATAGCCGAAGCTGTTCAGGATCAGCGACAGCCCCACGAGCTGCAACACCGGTTCAATGCCGGTAACGCCAAGAATATCGCCGATTTCGGTCGAGAAAACTGTCAGCAGGACATAAATGGCGAGGGCAAGGACGAAGTTCAGGATCAGAATGCTCGTGGCAATTCCGCGTGTGACGTCCTGCGTGCGGACGATAGCATCACCAAAACCGTTATCGGCAAATAATTCGGTAAGCGACACAAGCGCATACGCGGCCGCAAACATGCCGATTTCGGTCTTGTCGAGAATACGTGCCAGCACGAAAAATGTGATAATCGTGCCGAAGCGTGGTCCCCAGTTGCGGACAGCCGACCATATAACCGAACTGCGATTCATCGGCGCCTCGTTTTGCCAGCGAACGGAGACGAAAGCCTTCCCCTGCGACTATGCATTCCGCACCGCAGCAATATAGCCTGACAACGTCAGCTTGCCGCTCGCGACCAAGGACGCCCCGACAAGAAGTTTGCGTACAAACGCGATGATGCCGGGGATGCTTCGCGTCTTGTGGGCCGCAATGGCGTAAAGCGTGCCAGGGAAATATTTGGGCTTAAGGCTCGAATCGTGATCACGATGTCCGACGAGCGGAGCGTCGGTGAAAAGAGTGCTACGGGCAAGGTAGAAAGCGCGAATTGCGTAATCCGTGTCCTCGCCGCCGTTCAGACGCGCGCCGACCCCCAGTGCCTCGTCGAATGTCTGCAGTTCGGGCAGCAATCTCCCACGGAAGAAGAACGTGTTCGACGACGCTCGCGATATCACTTTCTGCAAAGCAGGTTTTTCCGTTGTCAATGCGCTCTTTGTCTCCGGGGTCGAGCTATAGCGGCAGAACCAGAAATCAATCTCCGGCTTATCGCGAAAGAGACCGGCGACCAGGGTCAGAAATTTCTCGGGATACCAGCAATCGTCATCGGGGAAGGCATATATGCCGTCGGCAGTGACGACGCCAGCTTTCACGACCTCTCGCATAAGCAGGTTGCGGGCCGCCGAGAGCGAAATCTGATGATTGATTCGCCGTGTGCTGATCCAGTCCGGAAATTCGGGATCGACGGCATCATCAGGAACATTCTGCAGAAGAAGATATAGATGGACGTCTATCGATGGATCTTCGACCTTGGCACGCGCAATCGAGTCAACCATCCTCTGGAGGTGCTCGGAGCGGCCTTGCCTCAGATTGCTTGTCGAGAAAAGCGTAATTTTCGGCATGACTACTCTATTGTTCGGGAACATGTCAGTGGAGCTGCGAGCCCTCAGCGAGCGGCTCGGCTGGCGAGCCCCATCTTGCGGTGCAACATAGACATTGAGATCTGGGTTGAAAAGTAGAAAATAACCCATACAGCTTAACTTCGCTGCAAACACACGTTTATGGATATTGCGACAACCGGCAGTTTCGATCACCGGAGTTGGAGAGTGATATGTCGATGGTTTCGCGGAAAGCTGGACCTTTTAATTTCACAGTTTCGTGGTTCTTTTCTGGCCTTCTCTTATTCGCAACGCCCGCGGCTGCCGAGCCGCCGCTCCGATACCTGTTCGAGAGCGTGCCCGCCAATACGCAGGAGGACGGTTCTGCCAAAGGAGCCCGACCGTTCGTCTGCTCAGTTCCAGTTGCTCCACTGGTCGATATGAGCAAGCTATTTGGTTTTTATAAACCAAGTCAGACCCAGTCAGAGGTCGACCCGGCTGCCATGAAGGCCTACGTGAAGCGTCTATGGCCGACAGGTGCCGTCACGAAAAAAATGCTGGAAATGATGGAGGCGGCGCTCGACATGCCTGGACAAGGCAGGAATGCCGCCAACTGCATCATCCGGCAGATGCGCGTCTGGGCTAGTGCAGATGCTTTGCTTGGCAGTGTCGAGGACAATGATCCGCTCGGGCATCGTCAGGCGGTTCTCGTCGGAGGCTGGACCAGCATTTCCTTCTCCAACGCTTATGCAGTGGCTGAAGAAGTCTCACCACCGGCCAGCTCTGCTGATGTTCCAATCAAAGCCTGGTTCGCCAAGCTTTCGGATATGATCGTAGCGGAATTCACGCCCGCCCCCCGTGAGCGCAAATATGCGTGGCTCGACGGCAACAGCAATCATCGATACTGGGCTGCTGCTGCCGTTGGTCTGATGGCGGTACATTTACAGGATCGCAAGCGGTTCAACTGGTCGATGGATATATTGAAGTCGGCGCTAGACGAGGTCCCGGAGGACGGCGGGTTGCCGCGTGAGCTTGCCCGCGGCGGACGCGCGCTGAAATATCAGAATTTTGCCATGGACGCGATTGCGATCCTCGTGCGGCTCGCCGATGCCAATGATATTGCGCTCGATGCCGATCAGGAGAAGAAGCTGCAATCGGCCGCCGGATTCGCTGCCACCATGTATCTCCACCCCGAGCAACTGGAGACGCGAACAGGATATCGCCAGGAAGTCGAGCCAGGGATGGTTACGTGGATCGATGTCCTGTTACCACATTTCAAGCATCGCGATCCGGAACTCGCCGAAAAGCTCGACGCTATAGCGAAGCCCTTGCGGCCGATGACCAATACGTTCATCGCCCTGCCTTCGACGCGTCTGATCGGGGACGAGGACACGAAGTAAGGCTGGCGTTATGCCTTCCGCACGATCGTGCCACTCTTTTTTTGATCTGCCGCTCTTTGGGCTTCAGGGATGTCAGCAAAAAGGAAGCGACCATACGGCCCGACTTCGATATTTTCGCGAATGACGGTTGCCGGATTGCCGGCTGCAATGCAGCGCGACGGAATGTTCTTGGTTACGACGCTGCCGGAGCCGATGACGCAATCGTCGCCAATCTCGACACCGGGCAGAATGATGCTCCTGGCCCCGATGAAGCAGTGCTTGCCGATCTTTGTGTTACGATAGACGCCGCGTGTTCTATCATGAGTCAGGATGGCAACGTCGAACGCGACATACGACTTCTCGCCCACATGGATGCCCTTGGGATATGTCTTGTCCAGGCGAACGCTCAACGAGAACGTAGCCGTCGGATGGATGTTCATCCCCCAGACCTTCGTGTAGTAATGGTACTTAGCTTTTACCAGAAGGGATCTCAGCCAGAGAAATTTGTTCAAGCTGCGTGCCATTAAACACCCTCTCCTTGTTGCGCGAACGTTTCAGTTCATCGGTGCCGAACGCGGGGCCTATAAAGCATGGACGACAGGTTAGTGGAAGCCGCTTTGTGTGCGGTGCAAGAAAAACCATTGGATTTTTGCTGCCATTTCGCATGATGCTAACGGCAATTTCTGCAAGCGCCTTGCTGCCGACAGAACGGGCGCTCTTATCGTCCTACCTGACCTCCTTCTATTTGAAGCATTTTCCGCATCGCAGGATTCAATGAATGAGACATATCGTCTTTTGCGTCGCATGCACCGTGGTTTCAATCGTACTGTTCATCGTTTGCCTTCGGTATGTGTACGATACGTGGCCTCTGGCAATCGTCGGCGCGTTGCAGATGCAGATCTGCGCGCTATGCCTGGCGATAGTTCTTCTCTCCAGTCTCTTCGTACGGCACTGGTATGGTCTGTTGCTCGGCATCGCTTCCGTCTTGTTCGCCGCTCACGCCATGTTCATGCTCGGGACGTTTGCTCGAGCGCCGGCACCGGACGCAGTGACTGCCCTGCGCCTGCTCTCGATCAACATCTTCGATGATGCGGCGGGAGATGCCGCGCTGAAGCAAACGATCGAAGAGGCGGATGCCGATGTCCTCGTCATGACCACCACAGGCTCGCTTGTCGGTCGGCGGGATCTGATGCGTCAATCCTATCCATTTCGCGTCGGTTGCGACGATTCAAATAATTCACGCTGCTCCGTCATGCTTCTGGCGCGTCGACCGCTTTCGGATATCCGCTTTCAGCAGTTGAGTCCGGTAGGAAGCGAATTGATCGCCGCTACTCTTTCGATTGAAGGCCGGCGTGTGCGTGTTTTTGCAACCCGGCTTTCGAAGACATGGTTCGATACGTTTCACAGTTTCGAACTCTTCAACATCACTCGTATCCTGCGGGCGACGAATGAACCTGTGCTGCTTGCCGGAGATTTCAGTGCGCCCGTCATCGTCGCAGACATGCGCTGGTTCCTTGGCAACAACAGGTTGAGCAGCGTCTATCCTGAGCCGGCGACATGGCCGGCCTGGCTCGGACCTCTCGGCGTCAGCAACGATCATGTCTTTTTCAAAGCGCCGCTGTCTGTTCTGTCCGTCAACCGAACCGACAGGACTGGTCGGTCGGGGTATGTTTCCCTTATTTCTAATATTGCGATTAAATTAAAATAGCTCGCGCATAGAGAGCATTTCGCCCGGTTTAGATGTGTTTTGTGAAGATAATTCAGAAAAATCTCAGTTGATTAAACCTTTAACGATTTTTGAATGCTGATCTTAACCCTGCTCCTGAAGGCTGTCCCCTGCCGTTCAGTTGATGCAGGAGTTTCAAATGCCCACGACAATCTATCTCGATGCCACAGCCGGTGAAACCGAATTGCGCAAAGCGCTTGCAACCGTTGCCAACGGGGGTGGAACAGTTGTCCTTGCGAAGGACGCTGACATCACCGTCAGCAAGGCGATTTACGCTTCGGTTGGAGCAGACGACGTTACCATAGATCTCAACGGCGGCACGCTGCATCAAGCTACAAGCTCCGAACGGGTTCTCGGTGTCTTCGGCGCGGAATCGCCACTGCAAACTGTCGCGCTCGGATCTGACGCGATGAACAATGCGACGGTCACCTACGCATCCTTGCCGCAGAACGTTACGGTAGGCAGTTGGATAAAGGTAACCGCCGACGACAATCTGCCTGGAGACCATATCGACCCGGGCGACGCCGGCCAGACGACCAAGCTTGGCCAGGCAGCCAAGGTAATCGCCATTAATGGCAACACCGTCACCCTGGAGGGCTCGCTGGTAGAGCAGAACCTCTATGCGACGAATGTCCGCGCCACGGTCTATGCCGAGGGAAAATTTACGATCAAGAACGGTACGATAGATGGGGCAGCAGCCGAATATAACTCAGCGACTGCCGATCTTCTTCATCTACGCAATCTGGTTGATGCCGTCGTGGAAAATGTCAACGTGAAAGACGGCGGCTTCGGCATCAACGTCGTCAACAACGTAAACGCCGCTCTGACCGACATTAAGGCCACCAATCTCTACTGTGGCATTCATACAGGTTCGTCGCTCAGCACCCAGATCGATGGCCTTTTTGCCGAACATGTCGGCCAGGGCGTTGTCGTCCAGGGAATAGGAACGGCTCTGAATGCCTCAAGTGCGGCGAGCTATGGCGCTGAGATCGGTTTCCTCGCCAAAAATTCGGTCGTCTACGACGGGGCGAATTCAGCGTACGATTTCCATTCCGAAAGCCGAAACGGGGTCTATACGGACGATCTCTCCTTCAACTCCAGAATGTTCGGAGATTTTCGCGGCATAGGAAACGCCTTTACAAACAGCGGAAGTGCTGGGGATGCCTACGGCATACAGTTCTATGAATATGGCGACGGAGATGGTCGCAACTCGCTTGTCGACAACCTGATATTGCGGGAAATCAAGAACTACGCGTTCATGATATCGAATTCGCCGGAGGCGAATATTGTCCAGAACAGCACCTTCGAGAGTTATCTCGAGGGATATAACATCCCCGAATCCATGGTTAAATTCATCAACACGCTGATTCTGACCAACGTGGTGCCTGGCGACGATACGCTCGTCGGCACGGCGGCCGCGGACAAACTTCTCGGTGGCCTCGGCGCTGACAATCTGTCCGGCGGCGGCGGCGATGATTATCTGTGGGGCGGCGACAAGGCTGATGTTCTGACCGGTGGTGCCGGACATGACCGCTTTGCTTATCATGCGCTGAGTGAAGGCGGCGATATCATCAGCGACTTTCAAGTTGGCGGTAATGGCGATGTTATCGATGTTTCGGTGCTCGCCGCCCGACTGGGCTGGGGCAGCGGAAGCGACCTTATTGCCGACGGCCATATCCGCGTCATCCAGAGTGGGACATCTGCCGTCGTGCAGGCCAATGATGGCCAAGGCTGGTCGACGCTGGCCACGCTTCAGAATGCAAGTGCGTCGGGCTTCGATACGCGCAATCTCCAGACGTCACTTTCGGCGACGACGCAATGGAACGCTGACGATCCTTCGGCGTCGTTACCAACTCCTACGCCACACACGGGTACGGATAAAGCTGACAGCTTTGCCGCGGCCAAGGGTGCCGATATCTATTACGGTTCTGCCGGTGATGACACCTATGTCTTCAACGACGCGCGAGATCACGTCACGGGGGAACTGGCAGATGGTGGCAAAGACTCGATATGGTCAAGTGTCAGCGTGGATCTTCGCAATGAATCCTTCGTTGAGAACCTGCGGCTTAGCGGAAGCGCTGAAATCAACGGGATCGGCAACGCTCTTTCCAATCTGATCACCGGTAACGCGCAAAGCAACACCATTGCCGGCGCCGGAGGCATCGACTCTCTTTATGGAGGTGGTGGGGCCGACACCTTCTATTTCTCCGAGATGGGTGCCGCGAACAAAGATTCGGTCTGGGATTTCAGCGATGACGACAAGATAGCCTTGTCGCAGTCAATATTTGCAGGCCTCGACGCGAACGGCGACCATGTTCTCGATCCCTCTGCGTTTTTAGTGGTCGGCAAACTTGGCGCGTTGGCGACGGGCGCCGGCCCGCAGATAATCTATAATTCGGCAAGCGGTGTCGTATCCTATGATGCAGATGGCTCCGGTGAAAAAGCTGCACAGGACATAGCCTTTATCGGGGCCAACAAAGCGTTCTTCAGCTATGATGACGTGCTGCTGTCTTATTGACGAAATCGGTTGTTTTAGTCAGGCGCCGGATTCCGCGGCTGATAGCCGCGGCGGTCGTGAGAGGTGGCTTCGTCGTCACAGCAACTGGTTCGTCTGGCAGCATATTTCAGCCCAAAAGGCCGCGGTAAAATGGTTTCTTATCTCTTTCGAGCCCTCTCAAGGCCAGCGGAATACTGACCGATGAGAGTATCGGCGTTAACTTACGGAGCAATTTTACGTCACTGTCTATTTATTTCACGGTAATTTCTGTGGCATGAGATGTAACTCCAGTAACGTCGTATCGTATGTCTTCAGAGACGTTCTGAGGGCGAGTGAGAGTAAATCGCCTGCTGGGTCTCGGAAGGCGCTATTTAGAGGGTGTCGAAGGTTGAATAATGTTGTAGCAGGCTTCATCCGGCAGCCGAAGAAGGATACGGGGGCTGAGGCCTTTTCGCGTTGCAAAAGCGCTCTGGTGGCAGTCGCGCTGGCAAGCGCGCTGATCAACATTCTCTATCTCACAGGTTCGTTCTTCATGCTGCAGGTCTACGACCGGGTTATTCCCAGCCGTAGCATCCCGTCGCTGATTGCCCTTTCGCTGCTGGCGCTGCTTCTCTATATTTTTCAGGGCGTCTTTGAAGTCATGCGCAGCCGCATGCTGATCCGCATCTCCGGTGTCTTCGATGAAGTGCTGGGCTCGCGTGTTTTCAAGGCCGTCATGAAGGCACCCGTCAAAACAAAAGTCGAAGGCGACGGATTGCAGATGCTCCGCGATTTCGACCAGATCCGCAGCTTTCTCTCCAGCGCGGGCCCGGCGGCATTTTTGGACCTGCCGTGGATGCCGCTCTATATTGCGATCTGCTTCATGTTTCATCCGATCATAGGCTTCATTGCCATTGGCGGTGCGCTTGTTTTGATCGCTCTGACATTCCTGACACATAGAAGCGCTCAGTCCTCGTCAAAGCAGGCGACGGAACTTGGCAACCGGCGGAATACATTCCTGCAGGCTGCCCAGCGAAACGCTGAAGTCGTCCAGGCCATGGGCATGAGAAAGGATCTGGCTGGGCGATGGCTGGATCAGAACGATGCCTATCGGATGACATCGCGGGCGGCGTCCGATACAGGCAACGTCTATTCGACCATCTCGAAGATTTTCCGCGCGGTGCTCCAATCGGCGGTCCTTGCGACCGGGGCAGTTCTGGTCATTGAAAATCAGGCCTCTGGCGGCATCATCATCGCGTCATCGATCCTGACCTCCCGGTCCCTCGCGCCGGTGGAGCAGGCAATCGCCAACTGGCGCGGATTTGTTTCGGCCCAGCAAGCGTGGAAACGGCTTAGGGACGCCTTTCGCGATCTGCCTGAGAACGAAGCCCCGCTCAAGTTACGCGCTCCTTACCGTCAGTTGGCCGTTGAACAGCTTATCAGCGGGCCTCCCGGCAGGCAGGAGATTACTATTTCCGGCGTCAGTTTCTCGATCAACGCGGGCAGCGCGGTAGGTGTGATCGGCCCCAGTGCCTCCGGCAAGTCGTCGCTTGCACGCGCCGTTACGGGTATCTGGCCCTCTTACCGTGGGGCCGTTCGCCTCGACGGCGCCACACTCGACCAGTGGGATGACGACGATCTCGGCACGCATATCGGTTATCTCCCACAGGATATCGAGCTTTTCTCCGGCACGGTTGCCGAAAACATTTCGCGCTTTCAGCCGGCGCCTGAGCCAGCAGCGGTGATTGCTGCGGCTGAAATCGCAGGCGTGCATGAGATGATCCTGCGATTTCCAAAGGGCTATGAAACTCAGATCGGCCCGAGCGGCTCGATGCTGTCTGCCGGTCAGCGGCAGCGCATCGCGCTGGCGCGAGCGCTTTACAAGGATCCTTTTCTTGTCGTTCTGGATGAGCCGAATTCAAATCTGGACGGAGAGGGCGAGGCGGCGCTGGCCGAAGCCATCCTTTCGGTAAGGCGGCGCGGTGGCATCGTCTTCATCGTGGCGCATCGCCCGAGCGCACTTGAAGGCTGCGATCTGGTGCTGATGATGAATGAAGGAAAGCTCGTAGCATTTGGACCGAAGGACGAGGTGCTCGCGCGCATTTTGCGCCGCGACGTCAAGCCAATCCATGCAGAACGATCGCCGACGCTCAAGGTCGTCGGCGACTCGCAGGAGCAGTAGGCCGTGGTGATGTCGCAATCTCAACGTTCGCTTCGACGCCATGCCATGACTGTCATCGCAATGGCATTCGTGCTTGTCGGAAGCATCGGCGGCTGGGCCGCCACGACGACGCTTTCGAATGCCGTCGTCGGTGACGCGACTGTCATCATCGATGACAACGTCAAGAAGATCCAGCACCTTGTCGGCGGTATCGTTTCGGAGATCTCCGTCAGCGAAGGCGAGCATGTGGAAGCCGGCGATGTATTGCTGCGTCTCGACGGGACGTCGGTGAAGGCCAATCTCGGTATCATCAACAGCAGCCTTGCCCAGCTTTATGTTCGCCGAAGCCGACTTCAGGCAGAGCGTCTTGGGGCTTCCAGTTTTTCGCTGGATGAGCTGGAGGCAAAGGGCGTTGATCTGGAGGCAAACAAGCTGCTGATCGACGGCGAAATGCAGCTGTTCAAGACACGCCAGTCTTCGATGGTGGGGCGCAAGAAGCAGCTTGACGAGAAAACGGCTCAGCTCGCCGAAGAGATCAAGGGCGACACCATACAATTGCAGGCGATTGATGATGCCACAGCGCTCGTCGATGAGGAACTCGCTGCAACGGAAGAGCTTTATGCGAGAAAGCTTGTCACCATGCAGAAGATCAACAGCCTGAAACGTGAGAAAGCCGATCTCGACGGCAATCGCGGCGGCCGGGTCGCTGCCCGTGCGCAGGCCGAAGGCAAGATTGCCGAGATCAGCCTGCAGATACTGCAACTCGATGCTGATCAAAGTGCCGACAATTCCAAGGATCTGACGGATGTCGAGGGGAAGATCGCGGAGATGGAGGAGCGGCGGATTGCAGCTCTCGACCAGCTCCAGCGATTGGATGTAAAGGCGCCGCTGACCGGCAGGGTCTACCAGCTTTCTGTCCATACGGTTGGCGGCGTCGTTAATCCGGGTGAACCACTCATGCTGCTGGCGCCGGACAATCGCGCGCTGACAGTGGAGGGCAAGATCGCGACGCGCAATATTGATCAGGTGCATGTCGATCAGGATGTTGATGTCCGATTTACCGCTTTTGATCAGCGCACCACACCTGAAGTTCAGGGCAAGGTTCTTTCGATATCTCCCGACGTGGTTACCGACGAACGCACGGGCGCAAAATTTTATCCGGTGCGCATCAAACCGGAACCGGAGAGCCTCGCGAAACTGCAGGGCATGGCGCTTTATCCCGGCATGCCGGCCGAAATCTTCATCAAGGTGGCCGACCGCTCGGTCATATCCTATTTGACCAAGCCATTGACGGACCAAATGAACCACACGTTCCGTGAGGAATAGCCGACGCGGTATTTGAAAGCTAATCGGTCTCAATCCGGAAAGTATTTGAGATTGCTGCGGTGGAGCAGGGAACACGCCGCTTGAGCGGCTTTCCCACACCAGTTCGGAGACCAACAACAAAAAAGCCGCATGGGTAGGTAACTCATGCGGCTTTTCTTTGTGTTTGTTAAAAGGCTCAGGCCTGACGCTTTACCTTCTTGTAGGCAGCGATCAGGTTGGGGATCTGATAAGGCCAGGCAAGGCTGCTTGCGACGCGCTCCCTACCGATAGCGCCCATTCGCGCACGCTCTTCCGGATTCTCAAGGAGGGCTACGATTTTCTCAGCGAAATCCTTCGCATCGTTGGCCTTTGCGTAAAGCGAGGCCTCTTCGGCACTGCGCCTGCCTTCCGTTACGTCGAACTGAACGATCGGTTTGCCGAGTGCCATATATTCGATGATCTTGTTCATCGTCGACTTATCGTTCATCGGGTTGACGCGATCGGGATTGACGCAGACATCCGCCGTTGAAAGCACTTCGAGAAGATCGTGGTCGGAGACGCGTCCGGTGAAGGTTACGCATTCCGAAAGGCCCATCCTTTCGGCATCGGCCGCCAAGCCCTTGGCGCTTGGGCCGCCGCCGACCAGAACGAACTGAATGTCATCGCGGCCCATCTGGTTTTTAATGTGCGCAACGGCATCGAGAAGAATGTCGACGCCTTCCTGGGCCCCCATGACGCCAACGTAACCGACCAGATATTTCCGGCCCTTCTTGAGCGACTGGTTGGGTTCGACGGCGACGAAACGAGAAAGGTCGGGACCACTTCTGACAACGTAAATGTCGTCGGCTTTCTTGCCCCCGCGGACCTGGGCGATTTCCCGGTAGCTCTCATTTGTCGAGATGACGACACGCGCGCTTTTAAACGTGATCCATTCGAAGCAGCACATCAGCCTCCAGAAGAAGCCGCGCTTTTCGTACTTTGCCTCGTAGAGTTCGGGATTGATGTCGTGGTGATCAAAGATATAGGGGACGCCAAAAAGCCGGAACTGCAAGGCAACCAGAAAAATAAGATCCGGCGGATTGCAGCCGTGAACAGTATCGAAGCCGTGACGGAAGAAAATCTTCCAAGCCAGAACAGTTTCCCAAAAGAGGGCAACTCCATACTCCAGCAGGTAGCCCAGCGCACCGCTTGCATCAAGCGGAAGAGGGTGCCGGTAAACGTGGATGCCTTCGATGCATTCGTAGCGTTCCGTGAAGCCTTTTCCTGTCGGGCAGATGACGCAAACCTGTGCACCGGCGGCCGTCAAAGTTCGGGCCTCCTGCCAGACGCGACGGTCGAAGGGAACTGGCAAGTTCTCCACGATGATCAGCACTTTTCGGCCTTTCAGGGGCAAAGCGCTGACGTCTGCTGCGTCATCAAGGGCTGTATCGAATGTTTCTTGAATTGCCATCGATTGCCTACTCTTGGTATTTCTCAAAGAGTCGGCCTCCGAAGAGGCCGATGAGGTTTTCTGTTTTTTCTCTAGTGCAAGGTATTTGTGTCAACCGTCCTTGCGGCTTTCACGTCTATCTTTGCCAAACTGCCGTTTGTATCGATCACCAGGTCGTATTCGGTGCCCTCTGCGTCCTCCTTCGAAACCATGATCTCGGAGATGGACGGAAGATGGGAGAAAGCATAGCCCATATTTTGACCTAGCAATTGCGTCGGTTTGACGGCTGGATCGTAAATGCTGAGCTTGTAGCCGGCTGTGATCAACTTATGCGCAAGGTTAAGCTGAGGACTTTCGCGCAGGTCGTCGCTTTCCGCCTTGAAGGCCAGTCCAAGCATGAGGATGTTTGCCTTCGGAGCAATATCGCGCGTAACATAGTCGAAGATAAAGCGCTTATGCGCTTCGTTCGAACGCAGCAGTGAATCGACCAGGTGATTGAACGCGCCTACTTCCTCGGAGATATGCGCCAAGGCTCTGACGTCCTTGGGAAGGCAGGAGCCGCCAAACGGGCCGCCAGGACGCATGTAGTAAGGCGAGATGTTCAGCTTTGTATCCGAGACGAATATCTTGTGTACTGTCTGCGGGTCGATGTCGAGTTGAACGCAAACGCGCCCGATTTCGTTTGCAAACGCAACCTTGACGGCGTGCCAGGTGTTGTCGACGAATTTGGTAAATTCGGCTTCGCGATAGCCGGTGACGAACATCGGCGCATCGATGTTCTTATAGAGTTCGGTCATGCGGTCCGACGGCTGGCCATTTTGGGTGCCGACAACGATCTTCGGCGGATTGAAGTAATCCTTGATCGCAACGGATTCACGCAGGAATTCCGGATTGTAGACAATTTCTACCGCCCTGGCGAAGTCCTTGCCGAGATGGGCCCTGAAGATCGGCGCGATCAGCCCGTCAATGGATCCCGGCCGGATCGTGCTGCGGAAAACGACCGTTAGCGGCTTTTCGCGGGAGGGATCTACGCCAAGAGCGATCTGGCGCGAGACCTCTGCGATGAACGTCATATTGTGCGAGCCGTCTGCTGCGCTCGGCGTGCCAACGCAAACAATCGCCAGGTCGCATTCCGAGAGCAATTTGCCCACCTGCGAAACAACAGTCAGGCGATTATCGGCCAGACCCATCGCCAAGAGGTCGTCAAGCCCTGGCTCATAAATTGGAGAATGGCCTGAAAGGATGAGTTTTACCTTGTCTTCGTGAGGTTCCACGCCGACGATTGAATGACCTTCTTTGAGCAGGCATCCGGCACCTGTGAGGCCGACATAGCCAAGGCCAAAGATTGCAATTTTCATTCGCACGCTCCTGCTGTTTGTGACTTTGCGGCGATAGTCAAAAATTTACATCGATTACGCAACCGCAAAAAAATGAACGTTCCGTCGATGACCAATTTCGATCATGTTTGTATAGGGCATATGACATTTTCGAAATACCCCACCAAGGGATTTTTTTAAGGAAGCGCTGGGATTGGGGCCACTCGTCCGCAAAAAACCCTTTATATTCAGAGGCTTAATGTACGCTTTTGCGTTGAGTTGAATTAATTTTTACACGTTTGCCGTATCGATTCGAGATGGTTCCGAGCGCGCCGAATTCTCCAGGATGGGAAGTGTGCGGTGCAGCAAATGGACGGCTGGCTGCCTGCAAAACTACCCGCAATAGTTCCGAAGGAGGCAAGCATCGGGAGGATGCACCCAAAAAAGGCTGCACAAGGGTAGTCGTGTTTTGAACTCAACTTTCAGGGTGGGTGCGTGCAGACGTCAAAGCAGCCTTCTGCCTATTTTAAACCTTTAAAAGTCGGGGGAATCGGAGCCGATTCCGGTGATGACCACCTGGGCTGGCCGATGGCTTCTGGCGCGGAAAAATGAACGCCTTCCTTCTGATGTTATGGTCAGCAGCGTCCCGAGATCTGTCGCCCGGTCTTTTCTCAATCGCTTGCTGCTGCAACGGCAGAGTCCTCCGCTTGCGGTCAATTCCTTGGGTATGGTGCCTATTTCCCTAAGCCGCGGCTAGTCGATGGGCGCCTAATATTAGGGATTCCTTCAATTAAAGCCGTGCCGGCTCAATGGGAGCATTGGGAAATACAAGGTGAATCGTAAGACCTCGCATGTGCGACACTATCATGAAAGTATTTCATGGGCTCTAAGGCCTTTAAATGCAGTGTTTTTGCATGCAATTTTAACGGGAGAACATGAGTTAAGTATATTTTTGCAATAGGCATTTTTGCTCGCCGTCAGGGTTTACAATATATTAAATATCCAATACTCAAGTCGGCGAAAGCGAGTAGCGCTTCAATATAAATGTGTTGATTTTGTTTCAAAGGGAGAATTGAAATGGCATACGTTCTGGGTACCAGTTCAGACGACACTCTCAAAGGTTCTGCTTTAGCCGATGAGATCCGTGGACGTGACGGTGCGGACGTTATCTATTCTGGCAACGGTGGTGATAAGATACTCGGGGGCGACGGCAACGATTCTATCACCAGCGGCAACGGTTCAGACCACATTTACGGTGGTGCCGGCGACGATGCTATCAATTCCGGACAGGGCGACGACGTTATCTACGGCGGCGACGGCAATGATGTCGTTGTCTCCGGCGAGGGTAACGACGTCGTTTTCGGCGGTACTGGTGCCGACAAGCTTTATGGCGGCGCTGGCAATGATTATCTGAGCGGCGGCGACGACAATGACACCGTCCGTGGCGGCATCGGCGATGACCGTATCAACGGTGACGCGGGCAACGACCGTGTCTATGGCGATGAAGGCAACGACATCGTCCACGGCGGCGACGGCAACGACTACGTCTACGGCGGCGTCGGTAACGATAAGGTCCTTGGCGACGCCGGCAATGATTTCGTCTACGGCGGCGATGGCGATGACAGCGTCTATGGTGGCGCTGGCGACGACTTCCTTTTTGGCGGCGCAGGTAACAATTATCTCGTTGGCGGCTCGGGCAACGACACCTTCGTTTTCGAAAATGGCTCGGATCGAATCGCAGACTTCACCGTTGGTGAGGACAAGCTGAAGTTCGGTGCCTTCGGCGTCAGCCAGTATAACTATGCCTTCATCCACGATCATATGGATCAGGTCGGTGCAAACACGGTCATCACCCTTGATCCCGATCACGTGATAACGCTCGAAAACGTTAACATGGCGGATCTTCACGCCTCCGACTTCCTGTTCGCATAATCACTGATCGGCACCCTTGTGCCGGTTTGTATGGTTTATGCTCCAACGTCTTCCTCAAGTCTGACGTTTTTCTGGAAGCAGCATTTGCAATAAGGGCATATCCCGAGATATGCCCTTTTTTATTGTCATGAGATGTTTGTTGCCAGTCTATGGTGGCTTCGCGAACCGGGATTGCCTCAGCAGGTGCCGCGGCATACATCTGACAGGAGCTGCAGCGCGCGAAGCGTCTTCAGCCATCACGCTGACATATATTTCTTCGATATTGCGCCAGCGTTCGGATGCGACGTGCCCTGTTTCGAACTCTTGACGGCATGGAACAAACCATGGAGGATCGCGGGACGTGCTAGGGCAACTTCAGCAAAAGTGCGCAGCGGTTTTGCGTCCGGAATTGCATGAAAAACAAGAGATGGAGCATTTCCGCGGCTCGGAGAAAAACGGAAATGCTCCGGCGTCAAGCATGACGATCCATCAAATGTTTCGACCTTGCTGCAGCAATTCAAGGCGTCATCACTCGACATTTGGCGGACAGGAAAACGGGGTCTTCCGGCAGCTGGATCCGGTCGTTGAATGCCAGGTCTGAGACTGATTTTTCAGATTCAATAGGAAGGTGCGCGTGATTTTCGCGGAGATTGGACTCGCGGTTAAAGTGGAAGCGGTGAATGGCATTTAGAGCAATTTATATAGCGTCGTTGGTATTGTTGGTCTTCAATATCGGTGGAGCGCTGCACTTCTCAGGTAGCAATGCGGTCGAAAAGACTGCTTTTTTGCTGGCCGCTTTGGCGATTCTTTTGCGAAAAGGAGCGGATAAGAGCATCCTATTCCTTCTTTTCGGACAGATATTTCTTGTTTTTGTTCTTGCCGTCGCAACTCCCTATAAGGGTTTCAGCTGGTCGATCTTTTTTGCCTCTCTCAATCAGATCATAATTTTGTTTGCACTATTGGCAGGCAAAACGGGATTTAAGGATCAACAAGCGATTTGGAAGGCGACCGCATATCTACCCCTCTTATGCGCGGTCTTGGGATTTGCCTATCATTTTACGGGCATGAAGCCGATGACCGCGATCGAGTTCGCGACAGGTCTCTCCCGGTATTTGGGCTCCTTGTCTGCGGCCGCCTTCACGTCGGCGTTGGGTATGTGCGGCGTATTTGCGGCGGTGCAGCTCATTCTCTCGGGCCGGAAAGCTTACGCGATACTGGTTGTCGTCAATCTGCTGGTTCTGCTTGCGGCTGGCGGCAGAGCGACCTTGGCTGTCTGCGTCGTGGTGACAGGGGCTTCAGTTCTCATCCAGCGAGGAATCACCATTACGACCAAATTGTCGTTAGTCGTTTTAGGCTCGGTAGGCGGGCTCGCTATATTGGCTATTTTCTGGAAGAGTTTCGCGACCCGACTTACCCAAAGTGGCGATAACGGTCGATTTATCATGTGGGACTACCTGCGAACCGTCATTGCCGAATTTCCGTATACGGGTATTGGCTTCGGACATCAGTTTTTCATAACGCCACACGAAGTTGAGATCCTCACCGGTTCTGCCGCTGCTCATAATGATTACATTCGACTGTCTGTCGAACTCGGCACTCCTGGCATGATCATCTTTTATGTGCTGCTTACTGCCGCAGTGCTCAAGGCAAGTTTCCGAGGCCGGCGACCGAATGTCGTTGCCATCTTGGCGTATGCAGGGTTCCTGTTTTTGTCCAACTCCGACAATGCTCTGTCATCACCGCTGGAATTTCCTCTGATATTCTTGGCGTTGCTTTCGAGGCATGAAAAACCCTATCCGCGAAAGCTTATCCAAACTCGAAGTTTGCCGCAAATGCGAAGAGGCAGTCGTCCAACTGCGACGGTTTCGCAAGGGGGATGATCAAAGGAAATCTGGCAATCTGCGGTCTGCTAGAGGCTGTTTTGCGGTGGCTTGAAAGAGGTGGCTGAGACCGACTGCGTGCTTCAGCCTGGAGCGTTAGGAGACGACGGGGTTCGACCCGCGGCGGCACTCTTATATGGAAATGCTCTCATCCGGTCGATGACATTTTACTTGGCGAGCAGCATGTGACCATTGAAGCGGCCACACGGAACGCAGTGCGGTTTGTTCATCCTCCCGATGTTCAAAGTTGGTTCAACGGCGAGAAATATCTGTCCTAGGCGTGAATGCAAACATCATCCTTCAGCACGGTGATTCGCGCCCCGCATACTTGCACTTTCCTGGTAGCAGAGATTTTTTCGCCGGTCGTTTCAGAGAGATCCCGATCCTCGGTCATAGAAATGTCGAGCTTGCGGTGATCTCTCGTGCGTCGATCAGTTAAGAGTAAAAGGTGTTTTGCTGTGAATTTGCGATCATATCTTACGTCAATCACTCGCCGTCGCTTTTTGACTGGAACATTGGCCGCAACCGGCGCCTGTCTCGTCGGAAACTCTTATGCACTACCCTCGTCCTCATCTCGTGCGCTACCGTCTCTGCCGCTCAAGACCGGCGCGAAGGTCATGGCAATAGGACATAGCTTCGTCGCCAACAGCGGCTATACCGTAATCTATCCCGGAAGCCCGACGCCGCGCATCGATACTGTCACCGCAAACTGGCTCGGAACCATCGGGCCGCTTCGCAACATAGATAACCGTTTCGACCTCGATTGCTGGTACGATCCTAAAGTTCCGACTGCGGCCGCCCCGACTGCAAGGCTCGCTGGGGCGATATCGGGGCGTGGCGGGGAGCACATGCCGCAGACTTTGGCGCGATTGCCGTGGTGCCTCGAGCGGAAGCCGGATATCGTTCTCCTGGATATTGCGACCAATGATATCGCAAGCGATAACCTCACCCTGGAAGAGGCAATCGAACGTTACGAGGCCTTGTTGAAGCCTCTCCGGGACGCAGGGGTATGGGTTATCTGCCTGTTGCCCGTCGATAGAATAGGCAAGACAAAAGGGACTTGGACGGCAGACGACGCTCGGCACGTGCTTAACAGCGGCCTTGCCGAATATCTGGTTTCGATTGGCAGCCGTGAAGGTATCAGGGTTGTGGATGATCGTGACGTGCTCGCGAAGGCAATTCAGCAAGGTGTCGCCATTACGGAAGACGGCGTTCACCTGAATACCGACGGGCAATGGCTGCGCTACTCCGTGCTCCTGCCAATATTGCGCGATATGGTGACGGAAGGCGACTTTTATAGCAGGGATGTGAAGTTGGCCAACCTGTCGCCACTTGGTGGTTTTTCGGGAGGTGCTGGAAAACGGTCAGGCGTGACTGGCGTCGTTGCAGATGGCCTTGTGGCAAGACGCGGCAGCGGTCAGAATGACGCGATCATCGGATCAAAGGAGCCTCTAGCTGACGGTATCGAGAGGCAGGTATTCACGATCAACCCGGCAGATAACGCCAACGACTCTCGCGTGTGTACTTTGACGCTGTCTTGGGCCGATATGGATCTTGAGAAACTTGGTCTCCATGAGGGGGATTGGGTCGAGGCGGGATTCGATTATGAATTATCGTCGAGCAATAGCTGGCTCGGGCTGGAGTTTAGCCTTGAGGCCAATAGCCGCCCGGCCATATGCCGTTATTCGGTCGTTGGCGGTATGGTCGTGCGTCTCAACACCACGCAAGATGGCCCGCGATTGACGGCGCCATTGTCCGGGCGGGCAACGATACCGCGGTTTAAATTGCTTGGAACTGACGACGTCGCAGCGCCGGCGGATTATTTCCGAAGCTCGCTGCGGCCGATCCGCCTTCACTGGAACAAGAACGCGACAGAGACGCTTGTCGCGAAATTCTCTCCAATCATCATCCGCAAAAGTACCGATCCCCGTCCGGCTTGGAATCTGTGAAACGCGTCAGCCGTTCGCAAAAGAACGCTGTGGGATTGGCAGGTCGAAGAGCGGCCAACCCCATGTAACTTACCGGCCTCAGCAGAGCGGCGGATTTTCAAGATTGTAGATACTAGCTTGAACAGCCGTATTCATCACCCTTGCAGCCTGGCAAAGGGGAGGGCGTATCATGCATCTTCTGCAGATTGCGATATAGCGTGACAGGCTCATTTTACGCCTGCCAGCTCGCCTTCCAGTGGTGAACTGGAGCCGCCTTAAACTTTTTCGGGTTTCCTGCCGACAGCAAAATAGCCGAAGCCATACTTGGTCACTTCGTTGACCGGATAAATGTTTCGGAGGTCCACGATAACTGGCTTTTTCATGATGGTCTTGAGGCGCTTGAGGTCGAGCGCGCGGAATTCGTCCCATTCGGTGACGATGACGATTGCATCGGCACCCGCGGCGATCTCGTATGGATCGTTGCCATAGATGACCGGGCCGAGCATATCCTTTGCCGCATCCATGCCCTCCGGGTCGTAGGCATGCACCGTTGCGCCACCATCGAGCAGAGCCTGGATGATCGTGAGCGACGGCGCATCGCGCATGTCGTCAGTGTTCGGCTTGAAGGTAAGGCCGAGGACAGCAATCTTCTTGCCGCGCACGTCGCCATCGCAGGCGGCGATGACCTTGCGGCCCATCGCGCGCTTGCGATTGTCGTTGATCGCAACGGTCGTCTCGATCAGGCGTACCGGGCTGTCAAAATCCTGCGCGGTCTTGACGAGAGCGAGCGTATCCTTGGGGAAGCATGAGCCGCCGTAGCCGGGTCCTGCATGCAGAAACTTGTCACCGATACGCTTGTCCATGCCGATGCCTTTGGCAACCTTCTGGACGTCGGCACCGATCTTCTCGGATAGGTCGGCAATCTCGTTGATGAAGGTGATCTTCATCGCCAGGAAAGCGTTGGCGGCGTATTTGATAAGTTCGGAGGTGCGGCGTTCGCAGAAATAAAGCGGCGCTTCATTGAGGTAAAGCGGGCGGTAAACCTCGCGCATAACCTCTACAGCACGCGTATCCTCGGTGCCGATCACGATACGATCGGGGCGTTTAAAGTCGGTAATAGCCGCGCCCTCGCGCAGGAATTCAGGATTGGAGACGACGGAAATATCCTTTTCCGGAAATTCATCTCGAAAGATACGTTCGATTTCGTCTCCGGTACCGACCGGCACGGTGGATTTAGTCACGACCACCGTGAAGCCCCTGACGGCGGCGGCGATTTCTCGCGCCGCTGCATAGACATAGCTCAGGTCCGCATGGCCGTCTCCGCGGCGAGACGGCGTGCCGACGGCGATGAAAACCACGTCGGCTTCGCCAACAGAAGGGGCGAGGTTCTTCGAGAAATCGAGGCGACCGGCGCTGCGATTCTGCTGGATAATGGCTTCGAGGCCGGGCTCATAGATCGGCACTTCGCCTGCTTCGAGAGCGTTGATCTTCGCTTCGGATTTGTCGACGCAGGTAACGTGGTGGCCGAAATCTGCAAAGCAGGCGCCCGAGACGAGCCCAACATAACCCGAACCAATCATCACAATGCGCATGGCGTAACCTTCATTCAACAAAAAGTGGTCCGGCCATCAAGGCGGACCACTATCCGTGTTACAGGGGCGGAGAACCAAGTTCAATACCGCCAAAAAGCTTAGGCTCAGGTTCTGCCGAACTCGTCAACGATACGGATGATATCGTCTTCGCCGAGATAGGAGCCTGTCTGAACTTCGATGAGTTCCAGCAGAATCTTGCCGGGATTTGCGAGGCGATGGACCTCACCGAGCGGGATATAGACCGACTCGTTTTCGCGCAGCATCTGCACATTGTCGCCGATCGTAACTTCGGCGGTTCCCTTCACCACGATCCAGTGCTCGGAGCGATGATGGTGCTTCTGCAGCGACAGCTTCTTGCCGGGCGTTACGAAGATACGCTTCACCTGGAACCGATCGCCATTGAAGATGGAGGTGTAGCCGCCCCACGGACGATAGGACGTGGGGTGCGTCTCGGTCAGCTTCGACGTCTTCTTCTGGCCGGCAAGCAGCTTGACGAGCTTGCCGACTTCCTGGCTCTCCTTCAACGGTCCGACATAAACAGCATCCTCGCTGGCGATGACGGCGACATCGTCCATGCCTTGGACGGCAAGATGAACGCCATGGGTCATGACGAGCGAGTTGCGGGTGTTGACAACAGTCGTGTTGGCGGCGGCAATATTGCCGTTTTCATCCTGAACGCCGGTTTTCCATACTGCATCCCAGCTGCCCATGTCCGACCACCTGAAGGCGGAGGGCACGACCGCCGCCTTGGACGTCTTTTCCATGACAGCATAATCGATGGAGATGTCGGGGCTCTTTGCGAAGTGTTCGGCATCGAGACGCGTAAAATCGAGATCACGCATCGCTTTGGAAAGTGCCTTTTCCGCTGCTTTCAGCACATCAGGTGCATAATCCTGCATTTCGGAAAGCAGTTCGGCAACCGGGAACATGAAGATGCCAGAGTTCCAGTAAAAGCCACCTGCAGCCAGCATTTGCTCGGCCTTCTCGCGTGCCGGCTTTTCGACGAAGCGCTTGACCTCATGCGCGCCGCTCGGCAGCTGCTTGCCGATCTCAATGTAACCATAACCGGTCGCCGGCTCCGTCGGCGTGATGCCGAAAGTGACGAGCTTGCCCTTGAGAGCCGCATCCCGTGCCGTGCGGATGGCGTCGAAATAGGCTTGGTCTGCCAGGATTTCATGATCGGACGCCAGCATCTGGATGATAGCTTCCTTGCCGAATTGTTCGGAGGCCAGGCTTGCAGCCGCTGCCACTGCCGCAGCTGTGTTACGGGCTACAGGCTCCAACAATACCGCAGCGAGCGGAATATCGAGTTCGCGGGCCTGTTCCGCAACGAGGAAGCGAAAGTCCTCATTCGTCACAACAACAGGGGCTTCGTAAAGCGCCGGATCGGAAACGCGGACCAAGGTTTCCTGAAACAGCGTCTTGTCCCCAACAAATTGGATGAACTGCTTCGGCGCGGTTGCGCGCGAGAGGGGCCAAAGGCGCGTGCCCTTGCCGCCAGCCATGATCACGGGGACGATTTTCTGTGTCATCGGATACTCTTCCTTGAAATGAACGGCCAGGTTTGTCGCATGGTTGGTTACCGGGCTTCTGCCCAGCGCTTAATTCGGGTCAATCCCGCATTCAAAAGTTCTAAGGCGGCGGCCTCTCCTTCGGCTTCCACGTAGCAGCGCATTTCCGGCGCATTGCCGGACGGACGAAAATGAATGATACGGCCATCGCGCAACGTCACGCGCAAGCCGTCAATATCGCTTTTCGAACCGACCTCGCCAATAGGCCGCAGGAATTCTGTGAGATTGGCGTCGGATCCACGCAGGTAGGTCATCAAGGCTGCGCTCGTTTCGACCGGGAAATTCTCAAGACGGTCGGCCGCCGCAAAGGGCAGTTTATATGAGGCCGCAACGATCGAAAGCGGCTCCTTGCGGATTGCGGCGAGTGAAAGCGTTGCCAGCATCGGCAAGAAGCAATCGCGCGTGGGCAGTGCTCGCACGCTGCGGCCGTTGATATCGAAGGGCGTTGCCGTCAGGAGCCCACCATTCGCCTCGAAGCCCATCACGAGATCCTTGCCTGCGGCAACGGCCTCTTCCATGCCCGCGATAACGTAGGGAGAGCCGACGCGGGTGCGAATGACTCTGAAAGATCCTGCCGCTTCAATTCCTGAATTGGAAGTGACCGGCGTGACGACGGTGCCGGCACCGAGGAAATTGGCTGATATCAATCCCAGAAGGTCTCCGCGCAATGGCGTCCCGGTTTCGTCGGCAACCAGCGGACGGTCGCCGTCGCCATCGGTGGAAACAATCGCATCAAGGCCATGGGTGGAGGCCCAGCTCTTTAAAAGGGCGATCGTCTCTTCGGAAACGGCTTCGGTATCGACGGGAATGAAGGTTTCGGACCGACCAAGGGCGACGACCTCGGCGCCATAATGGGCGAGAATATCGACCATCAGGTCACGGGCGACCGTGCTGTGCTGATAGATGCCGATCTTCATACCTAGAAATGCGCTTGTCGGCAGGAGAGCAGCATTGCGCTCAAAGAAGAGCTGCAAGCACGGGGCAGAGTGATCTTCCATTGCAGCCGGTGCGCTCACCACAGCCTCGCCGGAAGCTTCGATTTCGGCGGCAAAGTGCGTAATAGCGGCTTCGTCCGTCTTGTCGATCTCGCCGTCGGGACGGTAGAATTTGATGCCGTTGCGGTCCGCCGGGATATGCGAACCCGTTATCATCAGGCAAGCGGCCTTTCTTTCCAGGCCATAAAGCGCAAGCGCCGGTGTCGGGACGGTGCCGCAGTCGAGAACTTTGAAGCCGAGACTCGCAAGGGCGCCGGCGCAGTTGCCGGCAATCTCCGGGCTGGACTCCCGAAAATCACGGCCAATCAGGATGACATCGCCCTTCGCAGCTTTGTTGCTCTGCAGCAAATATTTGCCGAAGGCCACGGCATAAAGCGCCGATGCGCGTCCCGTGAGATCCACCGAGAGGCCGCGAAGGCCGCTTGTCCCAAACTTCATACGAAACACCCTCGCGCTGTGAGCAACCGATTTCTACTGTGCTGATTTGCTTAGGTAAACAGCAAAATTAGGGCATAGTTAAAACGGCAGACGGCATAGCAAAGTATTGCCATCATTTGCGTATCGTTACCAGCACTTTTGGTAATGGTAGAGAATTTCCAATTTATGACAGCCGGAACACTCTTCGCATCTGCGAGATGGCGAGGCATAGCGGCCGCAACCGTCGCGTATTGTGGCCCTGCATAATTTTGCTAGAACGGCTTCCGTACATAGGCTGCACCGATCCGAGAGGTTTGCGTCGTGAACGACACATCAGTCACACTTGAAGAGAGTTGGAAAGCGGCGCTCGCCGGCGAGTTTGCAAGTCCCTACATGCAGCAGCTCAAGATCTTTCTCGTGGAGCAGAAGCAGCTTGGCAGACGAATTTTCCCGAAGGGCGGGGAGTATTTTCGCGCTCTGGATCTGACGCCGCTTGCGAAAGTTAAGGTCGTGATTCTCGGACAGGATCCCTATCATGGCATCGGCCAAGCTCACGGGCTCTGCTTCAGCGTCCGCCCCGGCGTGCGTATTCCGCCGTCGCTCGTCAACATTTACAAGGAGATGGAGACGGATCTGGGAATTTCGCCAGCACGGCACGGCTTCCTGGAACATTGGGCACAACAGGGCGTGCTTCTCCTCAACAGCGTGCTGACGGTGGAGGAATCTCAGGCCGCCTCGCATCAGGGCAAAGGCTGGGAGCGGTTTACCGATGCCGTGATTCGCAATGTGAACGACGAATGCGAAGCCGTCGTTTTCATGCTCTGGGGCTCCTATGCTCAAAAGAAGGCGGCCTTTGTCGATGCAAGGCGGCATCTGGTGCTGAAGGCGCCACATCCGTCGCCGCTTTCGGCCCATAACGGTTTTTTCGGATCCCGGCATTTCTCCAAGGCAAACGCGTTTTTGCAATCGCATGGCCGTGAACCTATTGATTGGCGGCTTCCCGTCAATCCTTGAACGCTGTCGCATTGTCGTTCACAAAACAGAGACAATGCGTGTCGGCTTGCCGGACTATGAGAACCGGCTCGAAAAGCTCATCTATGACCCATCGAAAGCCCGCCTGATGCGGGCAGAAAGAGGTCTCAAATGCTCGATCAAATCAAGGGTCTGCACCACGTTACATCGATGGCGGAGGACGCCCGGACCAACAACCAGTTCTTCACCAATGCGCTGGGCCTGCGCCGCGTCAAGAAGACCGTCAATTTCGACGCTCCCGACGTCTATCACCTCTACTATGGTGACGAAACCGGCTCCCCGGGCACGATCATGACCTATTTCCCGTTCCCGAAGATGGCGCAAGGGCGTCCGGGCACAGGTGAAGTCGGCACCACGGTCTACTCGGTTCCGCAGGGCTCGCTCGGCTTCTGGAGTGATCGCCTGACGAAGCTCAATGTCACCGGCCTGAAGGCGGAAGAATCGTTTGGTGAAAAGCGCCTGAATTTTGCTGGTCCCGACGGCGACGGCTTCGCGCTCGTCGAGGTCAAGGACGATACCCGCGCTCCCTGGACGCATGGCGGTGTCAGTGAGGATCATGCCATCCGAGGGTTCCACTCCGTTGCCATGCGGCTGAGAGATGACGGCGCCACGGCCGAACTTCTGAAGTTCATGGGTTATGAGGTTCAGGAAGAGCGTGACGGCGTCAAGCGTCTCATCATTCCCGGCGGCAACGGCGCGCATCTCGTCGATCTCGAAACCATGCCCAACATTGCCCGTGCGCTCCCAGGCGCCGGTTCCGTCCACCATGTCGCTTTCGCCGTCGAGAATCGCGAGAAACAGCTCGAGGTGCGCAAGGCCTTGATGGACACAGGCTATCAGGTCACCCCGGTCATCGACCGCGATTACTTCTGGGCAATCTATTTCCGCACGCCTGGCGGCGTGTTGTTCGAGATCGCTACCAACGAACCCGGCTTCGATCGCGATGAGGATACGGCTCATCTCGGCGAAGCATTGAAGCTGCCGCAGCAGCATGCCCATCTGCGTGCTCTCATCGAGCAGCACCTGCAGCCGCTCGAAGCCTAAGCGGAGGTAAGACGATGACGAACAACGGCTATGTGCACCGGCTGCATGCCGGTGCACCCGGAAAGCCCATCCTTTTCGTGTTTCACGGGACGGGTGGCGACGAGAACCAGTTCTTCGATTTCGGCAGGCGGTTGCTACCGGAGGCAACGATCGTTTCGCCGCGCGGCGATGTTTCCGAATATGGGGCGGCGCGCTTTTTCAAGCGAACCGGTGAGGGGGTCTATGACATGGCTGACCTTGCTCGGGCGACGGATAAGATGAGTGGTTACGTCCAGGATCTGGCGTCGGCACATGGCGCATCCAGAATTCTCGGGTTAGGATTTTCAAACGGCGCCAACATTCTGGCGAACTTGCTTATCGAGAAGGGCCTGTTCGACGCGGCAGCTCTGCTCCATCCGCTCATCCCTTTCCGGCCGCATGCCAATCCAGATCTCAGCGGCCGCAGGATATTGATTACGGCGGGCCAGCGCGATCCAATCTCGCCCGTCGCGCTAACCGAAGCACTTTCCGCCTATTTCGAGGGGCAGAAGGCACAGGTGCAGACGGAATGGCACTCCGGCGGGCATGACATCCGGCCGAATGAGATCGAGGCCATCGGCAGGTTCTTTTCGGAACCGATGTGACTAAAAAAAATTATGCGGCGAAATTCGCCGCATAATCCATTTCAGGCTCTGCTCGAAAGGCGTTCTTACGATTCGTGATAGTAGGCGGAGTAGCGGTTGTAATAGTACTCGCCGGAACCATAGGAACGATAAAGCTTCAGCTTTTCCGTATCGACCTTGTTCAGCACGACACCGATGCACTTTTGCATGAGTTCGGGCTGAACTGCGAAGGTTGTGCGAACAACACGCCGCGATGTACGGCCCCATTCAATGACAGCCAGCGAAGCATCGAGCATCGGGCTGATCGCGCGGGCATCGACGACCGGACCAAGCGGAGGCAAGTCGAGAACGATATAGTCGAAGTGTGCCTTCAGCTCATCCAGCATGTTGGCCATGATGGACGAGGAAAGCAGATCGGAGGAGTGCGGTACACGGCGCTTGACGACGGCCGGCAGGAAGGCGAGCCTGGTCTTGCTGTCGAGCAGCAGCACGTCCTTCAGCGGCCTGCCTTCCAGCAATGCTTCCAGAATGCCCTGTTCCGCATGGCGTCCGATGGCGCGTGTTGCACCCGGGTTGCGAAGGTCGGCGTCGATCAGCAGTGTGCGTGAACCCTGCATTGCAAGGAGCTGCGCAAGGTTGATGGCGATGGTCGACTTGCCTTCGCCAGGGAGGCTGGAGATGACGCCGATGACCTTGCTGCGTGAGCTCGGATTTTCCATGTCGACAGCGATCTTCGCGCTACGCATCGTTTCGGCGAAGGCCGACAGCGGGTGATTGACCACGTAATTGGTGATCCCGTTGCCGGTTTGCAGCCCGCGGGTCGACTCCACCTCGCTGGCTCCGTTGGCGGCTTCCTTCGCGTCGACAGCAGGCACATGGCCGATATATTCCAGCGACAATACATCGCGAACCTGATCACCCGTCCGGAAGAAGCGGTCGCGAAACTCGCGGTAGGCTCCGATGCCACCGCCGAAGAGTGAGCCAAGTACCAGCGCAAGGGCAAGCACCAGGGGCTTTTTCGGTGCGCTGGCGGACGTCGGCACCTGCGGTTTGGTAATGATGCGCGCTTCCGTGATGGGGAAGGACTGCTGTTGGGTTGCCTCTTGGTAGCGGGCGAGGAAGGTTTGATAAAGATTCCGATACGTATCGGCGGTGCGTTCGAGTTCACGCAACTGAACTTGCGTTTCGCCTGCGGCGGCCGTCACGCTTGTCGCTTGCGTAACGTTGTCCTGAAGCGATTTTTCACGTGTTTGCGCAACCTGAAGTTCGCTTTGATAGCTTTCCGCGATTCGATTTAATTCTTCGAACATCAACCGTTGATATTCGGCCATTTCGCTTCGCAAACGGACTGCTTGAATGTGATCTGGTCCCAAGCGGGCAGATATGTCCGCCTCGACCTTTGATGCCTCGAGATACTTTTTACGCAGGTCGTTGGAAATCGAATTATCAAGGACGTCGGTTACGATTGCATCCGTACGCTTGTTGTCGATGATTGATTTGACCCGGTCATATTTTGCTTGCGCCTTTGCTGTTTCGGCTTGCGCGGAGATAAGTTGGGTCGTCAATTCCGAAAGCTGTTGGTCGCTGAGAAGCTGGTATTGGCCGCCAGTGTTGAACAAGCCGTTTGCGGTACGGAATTTCTGGACTGCAAGATCTGACTCGAGTGCCTTTTGTCGCAGTTCGTCTATGCGTTCCTGAAGCCAATTACTCGCGCGTCGTGTCGCTTCGTATTTCGAGTTCAGCTTATCCACGAGGTAGGCATCAGCAATTGAGCCTGCAATCTTGGCCGCCAAATCTGGCGAGGTCGAGGTGTAACTTACCGAAAGAGCATAGGTGCGACCGATACGTTCGACGTCCATATTGTCGGTAAGCTTTTGCGCCGCGTCACGCCGCTTGGAATCGACATCATCGGCGTCCTCGCTTGCAAACCAACTGCGGAACTTGAGCAGTGAACGAAGCATGCTGATCGGCGAGTTATCCGGCGAGGTAAATTCCGGGTTATCCAGCAGCTTCAACTTGTCGATAACTGCCGAGCTTATTGTGTCGGAGTTGAAAAGCTCGACTTCGCTCAACACAGACGAGTCATCCTCCACTGGGACGCCAGCGTTGGAAAGTTGGCTCAGGAGTTCGCTATTGCCGCGGTCGATGAGCACGCTTGATGAAGCAGTATATTTCGGAACTGCGGTTACAATGTAGATAATTCCCAATACGAGAAACAGAAATGCAGAGATTGCAACAGGACGCCATTGACGTGCCGCGATCGCTATCAACTTTTCAACATCGATAGCGTCCCGCGATTCAGAGTGCTCCCACTCTTCGTTCGCATGTTCCGTGACCTTATCTGGTGAAAGCAATCCGAGGCCTCCGTTGAGTTGAGTCATATCGGTGAAAGGTCTGTAGGTGCACTTAATCAAATGCTTCCAGGAAGCCAATCGAAAGTGGGCGCACGCTACATGAAGGAGTAGTGTCAATCAATGTTTAAGCTCGAGCCGAGACAAAGCGCCCGGCTTCAATACCGTCAACTCGCATCAGGCCGCATTGACACCGTGTCTTCGCGGCTGCGATTTCTAATGACTATCTTAGCATTCGGCAACGCCACTGTGACACCCCAACTTGCCTGAATTTTGTGAGAGGAATTTAGCTTTTTCTCACAGTCTGTGCGTAGGATAGGCGTGTATTGATGGTCGGGCAGCGGATCCTATATCAATGAAAGCCTGTACTCATCAGTAATTTTTGGGAAATATTTGGATATATAGAGACAATACGCAAGACAGTGGTAGTTATTGATAGTATTTTTCGATGAATCATAGCTAATTATTCATATTGACTGCAAAATATATTTTAACTTTGTGTTAATTTATATCTGCCGTCTGCGAAAGTTGTGAGGTTGTTTTATGCGCGCTATAGGCTCCAACTGACGCGCATAGTACGGCACGAGGCCTTGAGGATCAAAATAGAATGTCGAATTCTCACGTGAAGCGCCATCAAAGCTTTATAAAGCCAACCTTATTTGGGGTGTTCCAGAAGCTCATAGGTAAGGGCAGGGCTCTGCCGGCGGTCCGCGAGCAAACCCGGCAAAGGCTCCATTTCGATCCGGCCGATTTCTCTGTTATCTACGCTATAGGTGACGTGCATGGCTGTCACAGCAGCCTTCTTGAAGCAAAGCAGAAGATATTCGATGATTTTTCGAGATATACGGGCACTGCACTAATAGTAATGCTTGGGGATTATGTAGACCGCGGCTTATCCTCTAAAGATGTTATCGAGCACCTTAGCAATCCAACCCCAGCCAATATCATGCAAGTCGCCTTGTGCGGTAATCACGACGACGCATTTCTGCGATTGCTTGAGGAGCCGGATCTGCTTCCGAGCTGGCATCGCTTCGCTGGCTCGGAAACGCTGAAATCATACGGGATCGACGTCGCCTATTTGCTGAAGCATGGCAACAATGGGGCGGTAGAGCGCGCAATCAACGATGCCGTTCCAGCTCACCACAGAAAATTATTAGCTGAAATGCCGTCAATGGTCACAGTGGGGGATATCGTTTTCGTGCATGCCGGGATTAGGCCGGGTATTGCTCTACCTGAACAAAGAGACCGTGATCTATTCTGGATTCGCGAGCCCTTTCTAACGCGAGGCCCTGAGCTGCCTTTGCTTGTGGTGCATGGTCATACGCCGGTTGCTCGACCGTTTTTTGGTAATGGCCGTATTGCAATCGACACCGGCGCGTTCGCCACGGGTAGGTTGACGGTGCTGCGCATCGTGAACCGACAAGCGGTCGTGCTCAGCTGAAGCGACTGCTTACGGCTGTTTGTCAGGATTGAAGCCGAACCAGGTGAGTGAGCCCTTCTTGTTGGCCGGCAATTGTGTGGCGGCCTGCTTCACATAGGGCAGCAGGGCGGCGCTGATTCTGGTCAATGCCGGCGCGACTTTCCGTGAATCTCCAAGCTTCAGGAGAAGGCTGACGTCGCCTTCGACCGTGGTTCGTGCATTTTCAAGTGTTGCTACGTTCAGATGATTCCAGAAATAGACGCGGGCGAGAAGGGCGAGTTCGTCCGAAGGAGCGAGCCGGGCTGACATCGTCATCAGCCGGGCAATGGATTTTGGCTCCTGAGCGATCACAGCACGAACGATCGCAAGCCTGAGCCAGAGATTGCTTTCGCTCGGCATGCAGGAGACAGCATGGCGCATATATCGCTCGGCGTCGTCCGCAGCCTTGGCCCAGGCCTCGTAACCCGTGATCTCGTTGGCCGTATCCAGTCTGTTCAGCACGAGTGTCGTGCCTGCCATGACGATATCCGAGCGGCAATAGTCGCCGGAGACGATCATGTCGGTGTCGGCTGCCGTCCTTGCGAGCGTTTCAGGGCTGATCTGTCCGGATTGTTCAAGCCTTTCGGCGACGAGAAAGATATCAGCAAAGCGCGCTGACTGCCTGATATTGGTAACGGCGAAGGCCAGTAATGCAATGACCGTCAGACTAAAAAGAACAGCTAGGGGAGAGAGAAGTGACAGCGCAACCGGGGCCGTGGCCCTTCGCCGTGTTTGTCCGCTTGCCTTGGCGCGCTGAGGCATGTCCTACCGGTCCGACCTGCTGCAGGAACGATCGGCTCCACTGCCGGCAACAACTCGCGCGAGATAGGAGCTTTTCTTTAAATGTTGAAGGGAGAAGAAGGGAGGCCGAACGGCCTCTCCTGATAGCATTACATGAATTTAGAAAGCGGATTAGATGCTGCCGCTGACAGAGTTGTTGATGATAGTCGTAAAATTGCCGCCGCCTGAAGCGCCCGTCTGGAGCGAACCCCCGCTCTGGATGGCGCCGCCGCCATCCGCGCCATCAGCGGGTCCACCCAAACCTGACGCACCAGGGCCGCTGATATCACCGCCACCTGCAGGGCCCGCACCGCCGAGAGCCGCAACAGCGGTCTGGCCAGTCAGCGAAGCTTCAAATGCTGTGCGGAAGCTACCGAGCGCAGGGTTGCTGACGATTGCTGCTGCTACAGCTGCCGCAATCTCGTCGGCGAGATCGGAGTGCTGCGGACGGCAAACGTTGACGGCGCGCCCAAGGCCGGCGCCGATAGCTGCTCTTTGAGCATCCGTTGTTGCTGGATCGGCTGCCAGCGTCAACAGCGTTGCCGTGACGTTCGTTTCGGTTGCGGCAAGATCGCGAACCGAGCCACTGAGCACGCTGTCGGACGGATTGCCCGCGAGAATGCTTGCCGGCGTCGCATTGAAGGCGTCCATCTGCGAGCCACTTGCTGCGCCCGGACCTGAAAAGCAGTTGCCTGCAAAGGACGACGTCGCAAAGCAAAGGGCGCCGAATGCAAAGACAGCCGTACCTTTCAATATATTTTTCCCTGCCTTTACCATTCCCAGCCTCCAAAAGATAACGGAGCTTATAACATAAGCTCCGATGAGCGCCAGTCCGTTCAACGTCAGGTGCTCAAAGTATCGTTTAATATATTTAATCCCCAAGATCTCGGACTGCATCGCGCGTATCGAGGGCATCGTTAGAAACGCCCCTCACGGTGGATGTAACCGAGTTCAGGATATCGAGGAACTTCACGAGCTCAACAGTGTGAGCGTTGGAGATGTACATGACGTCCTTGTCGGCCATGCGGAACTCCTGAACCGCGAAAAGGGTCGCCGGATCGCGCAGGTTCGCTCGGAAGATGACCGGTACCTGGTCGCTCTTAAAGCGGCTGGTGTCGATATTTAGGCGTTGAAGAGTGCTGCGGTCGACCTTGCGATAAACTACGACTTCACGCGGATCGGCACGGCTATCGAGGAGGCCACCGGCCTTTGCCATGGCTTCGCCAAGGGTGAGGTTCGAATCCTCGAAGTCGATGCGGTTGTTCGTGCCGGAGGCGCCAAGCGCGATGAATGTGCGGCGCTCGTGCTCGACTGAAACCGTGTCGCCCGGCGCAAGGTAGATGTTTTCGGACGGGTTCTTCAGTAGAGTTTCGTAAGCGATGGTTGCCGTTTTACCGCGACGCTGCAGCGTGACGTTGGTCTCGATATTCGGAGTCGTAAGGCCACCTGCCTGGGAAATCGCATCGAGAATGCGATCACCGGCCGGCGAGAGAACGACCTTTTGCGGATTGTTAACGTCACCGACGACTGCCACTTCCGAAGAGCGGCTCGTAATGGTCGTGAGAACGACCTGAGGCTCGATCGCACGGCTCGCCAGCTTGTCTTCGATATCCTGTTCGACTTCCTCCTTCATGCGGCCGGCAGCGGGAACGCGGCCTGCATAGGGAATGCTGATCGTGCCGGCCTTGTCGATCGTCTGCTGAGGCAGAGTGATGTAGTTGCCCGGACGGCTGCCCGCGTCGGACGGGATGAAGAGACCGCCGGACTGAGCTTCGAAAATTGAAACCTGCACGACATCGCCAAAACCGATTGGGATGTCCGGAGCACCCCCGCGGCCACCGCCGAACCCACCCCGCAAAGTGCTTGACGGGATCTTGTCGAAATAGGGCAGAATCCCCTTGTTGAGATCGATCAGAGCATAGTCGATTCCAACCTTGCGCTCGGGTGTCGTGACCTTAATTGCTGCATCGCGGTCAATATCCGTATGGTCCGGACCGGACCTAGGGAGAGAAGTGCAGCTGGAAAGCGCGATCAGCATCGATACAATGATGCTGCCGCGTCGAGTTACAGGAATGCCCATCGTGACCCTACTTGGTAATAGCACTAGCACCGTCTAGCCCGGTGGCAACTTAAATGACAAGTAAATATCGGACTCTGTCAGATACTGCATACCTAACAGAAGGTTATTGTGGCAATAGGGCAACATGGTTTGTTCCAGTTATGGTAAATTAGAGAGAGTTGATACGTTAAGATTCTGTGGTAATTCGCATGCAACTCAAACGAATATTCTGATCTTCTTTAGTGGCGATTTTATGTGCAGCCGGCCTTTAAATCGTCATATTCCAAGGATCTCCGCTGGGCGCTCGATTCTCACGCCGGATGGCAGGTCCTTCTTGTTTTCACTGGCCCTTTCTTCGCGCCCGCAGCAAATGGAGATAATCGTCGCGAGAAATGCGGAGAAGAATACGGCAAAACCGGGTATCTGAATCGAAAAGTCGACGGCGGAATGAACCGCCGTCAGCAAAGTGCCTGAGCAACCCAAAATTGAGTAATGTCTGAGCCGACGGCGGGCCTGATAACCGCTCCAGAAGGCGCGCATGAGCACAAAAAAGATCAGGCAGACGACGACAGGGAATATTATTCCCAATGTCAGAAAGCCCTCGAGGTAGGAGCTGTGCGCCCTGTCGACAATGCCGCCAATTCCGCAATCGGGCGTTCGATAGGCTGAAAAAACCGTGCGGAATGTGCCGAATCCGGTTCCCTGCAGCCAGTTCTGCGAGAGGGCGTGTATCGTATCGGACCAGACGCAGAAGCGATCGTCATCAGTGCCTCGCTGATCTGCACGCAGGATGGCTCTACCGCCGAAAATAGTCGCGAAAACGAGAACAAGGGCGATCGCTCCGGCCACCGTGAACCATCTTCGGGTCACCGAGGTGCCCGCTTGAGGGGACAGCCTGGAGCGTCTGCTTTTCCACTGGCCGGCGAGATAAGGGAGGTAAAAGATCGAGCCGAGGCCTGTTGCAAACAGTCCGGCACGGGACTGTGTGAGCATGAGCGCGGTCAGGCAGGAAAGGCCGAGGCCGGCGAAAATCCAGAAACGGAGGCCCTCGTTGAAACTGCCTGATGGCGCGGATGAAAAGCCGAAATAGGCGCGGCCGTTTTCCGAGGCAAATGTCGCGAGTATCAGAAAACTCAGCCCCAGGAAGGTCGCCGCCGTGTTGCGGTTGACGAAGACTGCAGTAAGGCTGTCGAGATAATAGCGCTTGCTTTCGGTCAGCAGCATCTTCGGAAAGAGCAGAAACTGGCCAAGTCCGAAGAGCGAGATCAAACCTGCGCCAACGGCGAGCATCATTAGAATACGCCGCGCCCGCCTGTCCGTATCGGCGATGATGAGCCCGGTCAAAAAAGTCATGACGGGCAGCGCTATATACAGAAGCGACGCGAGTGTGTCGGCCGGCGCGACTGATATCGTGTCTCTCGAGGTGCCGGCGAGCGCGTCAGCATCCTTCCAGATCGGATTGACGAGGGATGGCCACGGGATGCGGACAGTCTGGATGACGATCCAGGCCGAGGTGATGATGAAAAGAAGCAGCGCCGAGACGAAGACCCAGCGAGCACGCCGGGGCTCACCGAAAAGCAGGAGTGCCGCAAGACCCAGCGCGAACATGCAGATTGCGACGGCTGCGAAAGGCTTTGCGTCGACCAGGCCGAACGGAATGACAGCAGCCAACACTACCGTGCTGTAGAGGCCGGCAATTATGGTCTTCAATCTATCCGTCACAGACACGGCCAAACTTTGAAAGGTCGGCCGCCCCTCCGGCGCCGCTGTGCTTGTGTCTGCAAGAATTACGCGACCTTTGCAATCCCGTGCGGCGCTGGTGCGACAATCACACCAGAATTGGCCACAACATTCGATCGCTTCAAAAAACGCACTTCGTTAAAATTGTTGAGAACGATTTAAAGCGATCGAGAGCGCTGCCTCTGTATGGTCCCCGTCATTGGCTGGAGTTGGATAGAGCTTCGACCAATGGAAGCCGGATTTCAACCGGCATGGACATTCGACCGCAAAGCGGTCGTCGAAACGGGGTAAGAAAATGCTTAAGCACGCATTGGTTGCTGCGGTGACGCTTGCATCTCTGTTTGCGGTTCAGACCGCGCAGGCGGCCGGTCCCGGCGGTATTGCCCGCGGATTGAAGGCAGCGCCGGCATTCAGCTATATTTCTGAAAAGCGCCGAACTACAGCACCTTTCGCGCATGTGATGTTCTGCGCGCAAAATCCCAATGAGTGCGTGGCACGCGGCGGAGCTTCTGAGGTTTCGCTAAGCGCGTTCGCAAGCAAGCAGCTTCGATCGGTCAATGCCTCGGTCAACGGCTCGATCCGCCCGATCAACGACCGCCCGGATCAGGGCGATGTTTGGCAGGTGAATGTGAAATCCGGCGATTGCGAGGATTTCGCGCTGACGAAGCGTGATCATCTCATCGCCATGGGCTGGTCGCCGAAGGCGCTGCGTATTGCCGTTACCAAGACACCCTATGGCGAAGGCCATGCCGTTCTCGTCGTCAAGACCGATCAAGGCGATCTGGTACTCGACAACCGCTCAAACGCGATCAAGGGCTGGAAGGATACGGATCTGCGCTGGCTGATGATCCAGTCCGGCGACAACCCGAGAGTATGGTACGAACTTTGATCGAAATCGGCCAGTGCGGATGAAACGGGCCGCACAGACGGTTTTCAGTTGCCGCGTTAGTTTCTAATCAAGAACGCGGATGGCGTGACGCGCATTGCGTCACGTTTTGGATCCCAGGAAAAAGGCATCACTTTCCGCGGGCACAAGCTCCAACGGCCAGATGCGGTTACGCACTCCATCGCGGTAGGTTTCCGAATAGGCAGGCATCCCCGCAAGCAGGGTTTCGGCAAGTGCTGCGCCGAGGTCGGGCAACGACATGCGGAAGCAGGTGAGGGTCGGCTGTAGGAACTTGGCGCGGGGTTCCTCGCGGAAGCCGATGACGGCGAGATCGCGGCCGGGGACGATGCCGGCTTCGACCAGGCGGCGGTAGAGGCCGATCGCCATCAGTTCGTAGATCAGAATGATCGCTGTCGGTTTGTCCTCGATCCGCAGCAGTTCGTCGCCGGCCTGATAGCCGCCCTGTTCACTGGATTTCACGCGGATCACCAGCTTCGGATCATAGGCAATTCCGTGCTTCTCCAGAGCCTTCCGGTAAGCATCGACAAAGATATAGCCGAGATTGATCTCCCCTGACGGTGCGGCAATCGCAATGCGGCGATGCCCCTTCGCGACCAGCCGGTCGACGGCGCAGGTCGCGACGCCTTCGAAATCAAGGTCGATCCAGGTGAAGTTGCCGCCGCCGGAAGAGCTGCGACCGAGTGCGACGAAGGGAATCTTCGCCTTGACGAGCAGATCGATACGTTTGTCGATGCGTTGGGTGGCGGAAATGATCATGGCATCGACGACACGGCGCGCCACCATGCGCTTCAGATATTCATAAGGGTCTTCGTCGCTGGGGCAGGGGAGCATGACGAGATCGAGCTTATGTCGCGAGAGCACGCTCTGCAGCCCACCGGTGACGCCGAGGAAGAAGTTGTCGCTGTTTTCGACCGTCTCCTTGCTGGATTCAATCATCAGGCCGATGACGTTGGTTGTTCCCTGACGCAGGCTGCGGCCGGATTGATTGGCCACGTAACCGAATTCTTCGGCAGCAGCCAGCACGCGTTTGCGGGTCTCCTCGTTGACATCGGCCTTGCCGTTCAGCGCGCGCGAAACCGTCCCGATCGATATATCGAGATGTTCTGCGAGCTGGCGGATACCCTTCATCTGGCGATCTTTCTTCCGGGCGGATCATCTCCTCTTATTGCCATGGGAAAACGTTTACGGAAAGCATTTGCCGTCAAGACGGAATGTATTTTTGCGGGGTTTGAAAAAAATTTTGTTGCTGCATCGCCGAAGGTTTTGCCTAAGCGCCCGTTCGCATTGTGATTTTCCGCAGCATTTTGACGAACCATGCTGGCATTGACAGCAGCAAACGTTTCCGCTTAGTATCGTAAACGTTTACGGAAGGCGTTTCGGGAGGAATCTGAAGCGCACCGCTGGAGGAAATCGTGAAATTGAATGCCGTTCTGTGCGGGTGCGGAGCTATGTCCAAAGGCTGGCTGCGCGCTATCAAGGAAACACCTGATCTTGCCGAGGCAATCGAGGTCGTCGGCCTCGTCGACGTCAATCCGGCCGCTGCCGAAAAGCTCGCCGAGGAATTCGGCTTGAGCGCGGCTCGCATCGGCACCGATCTTGCTGCTGTTATCGCCGAGACTAAAGCAGATATCGTCTTCGATGTCGTCATTCCGACTGCTCGCTTTAATGTCGTCTCAACGGCTATGAAGGCCGGCTGCCATGTGCTCAGCGAAAAGCCAATGGCGACTTCGCTCGTCGAAGGCACAGCACTCATCGATCTCGCAGCCGAAACCGGCAAGATTCATGCGATCATTCAGAACCGTCGCTTCATTTCCGGTGTGCGCCGCCTGCGTCGCTTCGTCGAAAGCGGTGCAATCGGCGAGCTGACCGGCATTCATTGCGACTTCTTCATCGCTCCGCATTTTGGCGGCTTCCGTGAAGAGATGGACAATGTCCTGCTCCTTGACATGGCGATCCATACTTTCGATGCCGCCCGCTACGTGGCCGGCAAGAAGCCGCTCGCCGTCTATTGTGTTGAGCGTAATCCCAAAGGATCCTGGTATCGGCATGGCGCTTCGGCCAATGCGACCTTCGAATTCTCTGACGATGTGGTCTTCACCTATCGCGGCTCCTGGTGTGCGGAGGGCGAGCGCACGAGTTGGGAAAGCCAGTGGCGGATCGTCGGCTCGAAGGGCATGCTGACCTGGGACGGCGAGGACGGGTTCAAGGCGGCAACCTCTGGCGACGAGACGGGCCTGCTTCATGGCTTTTCACCCGTCGAAGTTCCCGCGCCCGAGCGTGTGGAAGAAACACATGGCCATGCCAGCGTGATTGCAAGCTTCGTCGAGGCGATCCGTACCGGCAAACGGCCGGAGACGGCCAGTTCCGACAATATCAGAAGCCTCGCCATGGTCTTCGGTGCGATCGAAAGCGCCAAGACCGGACGACGTGTTGAAATTTCAGCATAAGGATAGATGACGTGAGCAACCCCGCCAAAGCCATTCGTATAGGTACTATGGTCAGCGCCTCAAAGGGCGGTGCCGACAAGCGCATTGCCCAGATTGCCGACATGGGTTTCGAAAGCTTCGAGCCCTTCTTCTGGCAGACCACCAACGGCCAGGATCTTGCAGAACTCGGCAAGCGCAGCGTGGAAGCGATCGGTGATCGCGACATCACCATCTCGACGCTTGGCATGTTCGGCAATCCGCTGGAGGAGACGGATATGGACCTGCAGACGCTGCAGGGATGGAAGGATTGCATCGATAACGCCCATCACTTCGGCGCCACCTGCGTCGCGGGCTTTACCGGCCGCATCCGCAACAAGCCGCTGACTGAGAGCCTGCCGCGTTACAAGCAGGTCTGGAGCGAACTCGCCAAGCGCGCCGCCGACAAGGGGATCAAGATCGCCTTCGAAAATTGCGCCATGGATGGCAACTGGGCGACCGGCGACTGGAACATTGCCCATAATCCCGATGCCTGGGAGCTGATCTTCAACGAGACGCCCGACGATAATATCGGCCTGGAATGGGAGCCGTGCCATCAGATGGTCTATCTGATCGAGCCGCTGCCGCAGATCCGCAAATGGGCGAGCAAGATCTTCCACGTCCACGGCAAGGACGCGACCATCCGCTGGGATGTGATCAAGGAACACGGCATCTTCGGCAAGGAAAAGTTCGTCTTCATGCGCACGCCGGGCTTCGGCGACAGCAACTGGACCGACATCATTTCCGAGCTGCGGCTTGCCGGCTGGTCCGGCTCCATCGATATCGAAGGCTGGCATGACCCAGTCTATCGTGACGCCCTGGAAATGACCGGCCAGGTCTATGCATTCAATCATCTGAAGCATGCCCGGGGCGGCGATTTCGTCGTCGATCCGGTGTGAGGAAACATGGCCGGCACGGAGGACATGCCGGCCATTTCAAAGGATAACCACAAAGGAGGAGAACCATGGCTATCCGCAAATTTGCAGTTCTGGGCGCGCTGGCGCTTGCTGGCGTTTCGCTCTTCGGCTTGTCCGCCAAGGCGGAAGACGTCAAACTGACGCTCTGGTCGCTGGACAAGGACACTCAGCCGGCGCCGAACCTGGTCAAGGAATTCAACGACCAGCATAACGGCATCACCATCGAATATCGCCTGATCCAGTTCGACGACGTCGTTACCGAAGCGATGCGCGCCTATGCTACCGGCCAGGCGCCCGACATCATCGCTGTCGACAATCCCGAGCACGCGCTGTTTTCCTCGCGCGGCGCCTTCCTTGATATCTCCGACATGATCAAGAATTCGAAGGTCATCAAGCCTGAGAATTATTTCCCGGGACCGCTGAAATCGGTCGAGTGGGACGGCAAATATTTCGGCGTGCCGAAGGCGACAAACACGATTGCGCTCTATTACAACAAGGACATGTTCAAGGCGAAAGGCCTCGATCCGAACAAGCCGCCTCAGACCTGGGACGAACTTGTCGAGGATGCACGCAAGCTGACCGATCCGGCCAAGAACGTCTACGGTCTTGCCTTCTCGGCAAAGGCAAATGAGGAAGGCACTTTCCAGTTTCTGCCCTGGGCGCAGATGGGCGGCGGCAGCTACGAGCACATCAATGCCGATGGCGCGGTCAAGGCGCTCGAAGTCTGGAAGACGATCATGGACGAGAAGCTCGCCTCGCCTGATACGCTGACCCGCGGCCAGTGGGATTCGACCGGCACGTTCAATTCCGGCAATGCCGCCATGGCAATCTCCGGCCCCTGGGAGCTGGACCGCATGGTGCAGGAAGCCAAGTTCGACTGGGGTGTAACGCTGCTGCCGATTCCGAAGGAAGGTGCGGAGCGCTCTTCGGCAATGGGTGACTTCAACTGGGCGATCTTCTCGACCAGCAAGCATCCGGCCGAAGCCTTCAAGGCGCTCGAATATTTCGCATCCCAGGATGACAAGATGTTCAAGAACTTCGGCCAACTGCCGGCCCGTTCCGACATCTCCATCCCTGAGACCGGCCAGCCGCTGAAGGATGCCGCGCTGAAGGTCTTCCTCGAGCAGCTGAAATACGCCAAGCCGCGCGGTCCGCATCCGCAGTGGCCGAAGATCTCCAAGGCTATCCAGGATGCCATCCAGGCAGCACTCACCGGCCAGATGAGCGCCAAGGACGCGCTGGATCAGGCTGCTGACAAGATCAAGGCAGTCCTCGGCTAACTGGCATCACCGGATGGCCGTCGGCCATCCCATCTTTTCCTCCCGGCAGGGGCTGCTGCGGCATCAGCTAGGCAGCCCCGTTCGGAGCATCGGAGGACCCATGAGAAGGATCCTTTCCAGCGTCAGGGATGGCCGCGGTTTCGATATCGTGCTTGTCGCCTTTCCGCTTGGCTTTCTGTTTCTGATGGCAGGTCTGCCACTCATCTACAATGTCGTGATGAGCTTTCAGGAGGTTGATATGTTCAGCCTCGGCACCTTCTCGCGCCCCTGGGTGGGCTTCAAGAACTACACGGATCTTTTCGCGCAACCGGAAACGCTGCCGATCCTCTACAATACGGCGATCTTCGTCGTCGGTTCGATCGCCGGCCAGTTCCTGATCGGCTTCGGCCTGGCGCTGTTCTTTTGGGTCAATTTCCCCGGTGCATCCTGGCTGCGTGGCCTGTTCCTCGTCTCCTGGGTGATGCCCGGTCTTGTCGTCGGCGCGATCTGGAACTGGATCCTCTCGGGCGATTTCGGCGTGCTGAATTTCATCCTGAAGGAAAGCGGCATCATCTCCGGCAATATCTTCTGGCGTTCAGACCCGCATTATTCGCTTTACGCCGTCATCATCGCCAATATCTGGCTTGGCACGTCCTTCAACATGATCCTGCTTTCCGTCGGCCTTTCCGGCATTCCGGGCGATCTCTATGAGGCCGCCGAACTTGACGGCGCCACGGCGTGGCAGCGCTTCTGGACGATCACGCTGCCGATGATGCGCTCGACGATCGGCGCCATCATCGCGCTCGGCCTGATCTTTACGCTGCAGCAGTTCGACCTCTTTGCCGCCATCACCTCGGGTGGACCGAACAATTCCTCCAACGTCACGCAATACTGGGCCTGGGATTTGTCTTTCCGCCAATATGATTTCGCCAAGGGCGCGACCATTTCCGTCATCATGATCGTCTTCGTGATGTTTGCCTCTGTCGTCTACGTGCGCTCAACCCGCCATGAGGTGCGCGGATGAGCGAGACTGCACGCAATCGATTGATGCTCGTGATCGCCATTATCATGGCGGCGATCTATCTTTTCCCGCTCTATTGGATGTACATCACTGCGCTGAAAAGCGGCTCGGAGATGTTTGCCACACCCCCGAGCTTCTGGCCGGCCTCGCCGCAGTGGGGCACCTATACCTATGTCTGGGAAAGCCGGAACATGGGGCTCTATCTCTGGAACTCGCTGGTGATTGCGATCGGCGCGGTCGTCATCATTACGGTGCTCGGTGTCGGCTGCGCCTATGTGCTGGCGCGCTATCGCAATATCTGGGTGGATATAGGTCTCTTCCTGATCCTTATGCTGCAGGTCCTGCCGGCTTCGCTGATGATCACGCCGATCTTCGTCGGCTTCTCCCAGATTGGCATGCTGAATTATCCAAGGCTCGCCGTCATCATTGCCATCGCCGCAAAGAGCATGCCGTTCTTCGTGGTGCTGGTACGCGCTACCTTCATGGCGGTTCCGATGGAGCTCGAAGAGGCGGCCCTCGTCGACGGCAATTCGCGTGTCGGCGCCTTCTTCAACATCGTGCTGCCGCTTGCCCGCAACGGCATTCTGGTCAGCGCCATTCTCATCTTCATGCAAGCCTTTGGCGAGTTCGTCTATTCCAAGTCGATGATCCAGGCGGCCGAGCTTCAGCCGGCGAGCGTCGGGCTCAACTCCTTCATGGGGCCGAACACCAATGAATGGAACAACATCATGGCCTACGCCACGATGTATGTGACGCCGATCCTTGCCATCTTTGTTCTTTTGCAGCGCCGCATCGTATCCGGCCTCACCTCGGGAGCCCTCAAATGACCCCTCAGATCGAGCTTGCCGGCGTCAACAAATATTACGGCGCCTTCCATGCCTTGAAGAATATCGACCTCTCCATCGCCAAGGGGACCTTCGTCGCGCTTGTAGGCCCTTCCGGCTGCGGCAAGTCGACGCTGCTGCGCTCGCTCGCCGGGCTGGAAACCATCTCCGATGGCAGCCTGAAGATTGCCGGCGAGCTGATGAACGGAGTGCCGCCGCGTAAACGCGATGTCGCCATGGTATTCCAGTCCTATGCGCTCTATCCGCATATGACCGTTGAGGAAAACCTCACCTACAGCCTGCGCATGCGCGGCGTTGCAAAGGCGGAGGCGAAGAAGGCAGCCGAGGAGGTCGCAGCCACCACAGGCCTTTCGCATCTGCTGAAGCGCTATCCGCGTGAGCTTTCCGGTGGTCAACGCCAGCGCGTCGCCATGAGCCGCGCCATCATCCGCCACCCGAAGGCCTTCCTCTTCGACGAGCCGCTGTCCAATCTCGATGCGGCCCTGCGCGTCCATATGCGCAAAGAGATCCGCGCGCTGCACGATCGTCTGCATGCGACCTCGGTCTATGTGACGCATGACCAGATCGAGGCGATGACCATGGCGGATCACGTCGTCGTCATGCGCGATGGCATCATCGAGCAGCAGGGCAGGCCGCTCGATCTTTACGACAAGCCTGCCAACAAATTCGTCGCCGGTTTCATCGGCTCGCCCGCGATGAACTTCATTCCGGCGATTGCCGGCGAGGATGGAAAAAGCCTCACGCTCGATCTCGGGGCGCTCAGGCAGCAGATCGCCATCGACCATCAGATACAGCCAGGTCGCAGGGTCACCGCCGGAATCCGCCCCGAGCATATAGGCATCACCAATCAGGGGCAGGGGAGTTTTGACGTACCGGTCGCAGTCGTCGAATCCACGGGTTCCTCGACCTTCATCACCGCTGCAACGACGCCCGAAATGACGATTGTTGAAACGGGCAGGGGATCGGTTCAGCCGGGCCAGACGATCGGCGTCACCGTCGATCCGGCGCAAGTGCATCTCTTTGATGAGACGAGTGGCATCAGAATTTGAGATCTGGTTTCGGCTGATCGGGTTCCCGCAGTAACCCACAGCGGGACACGGCTCGACCATCACGCACCAGCGATAGATCTGATTGCTATATTCTCGGCCGCTCGTCGGCCGAGCCGTCGCCGTGCTTATCGGGCGAGCGAAGCCGGTGCAGCTTGCTTGGCTGCCACTTCCGTATCGTGCGGTCGTTCGTCAGAGTTTGCCCACACGGCCACAGCAAGTCCTGCGACGATAAAGTAGGGCAGTTTGCTTGAAAGCTTGAGCTTGCCGGAAACGGCATTGCCGCGAGTGCATTCAAAGCCGGACATTTCTGGGGTCATCAGTACCTGTCTCGTGTGAATATCACGTCGCATACATAGTACATGCGGCGATTCGAATGAACCCCCAGATTGGGGGATATACAAGAAGTTGCTGACATCAGGCAGATCAATGTCCGCCCTGATGGCCCGAACCCTCGCCAAGGTCGATTTTGCGCAGGATGAAAGCGAGCGGCAGAACCGCGAGCGATAGCCACATCAGCGTGTGGAAAACATCGATATAGGCGAGATAGCTTGCCTGGATCTGCACCTGCTGGCCGATCCAGGCCATGGCCTGCGATTGCGCATCGATCGCTCCGGTCCCTCTATCGGCAAAATATTGGGTCGCGCCCTGCAGGGCTTGGTTGTAGGTGGGATCGGAGGGGATGATGTGCTCGACCAATCGGCTCTGATGCCACTGTTCCCGGTGGGCGAGCACGTTTGATGCGATCGCAACGCCGATCGAACCACCTGTGTTGCGCGCTGCATTGATGAGGGCCGATGCCTGGTCCGTCTGGTCCGGCCTCAGGCCATCATAGGAGGCTGCGGTCATCGGGATGAAGATCAGCGGCAGGCCGAAGCCGAGATAGATGCGCGACCAGACGAAGAAACCGAAGTTCAGGTCGGCGTTGAGGCGTGTCATGTCATACATGGCGGCGGCAATGATCGCGGTGCCGATGGCGATCAGATATTTCGGCTGGATTTTGTTGGAGATCCGTCCCGCCACGAACATCATGAACATCGTGACCAGGCCGCCGGGCGAAAGCGCAAGCCCGGCCCAGGTCGCCGTATAGCCGAAATTCTGCTGCAGGACCTGCGGGATGAACTGGGTCGTGGCGATTAGGATCGCCCCCGTCGCCAGCATGACAATGAAACAGGAACCGAATTGTCGGCTTGCAAGCAAGCGCACGTCGACAACAGGATTGGCCGTTTTCATCAGCCATGGGATCGCAAGAAGAAAAGCTGAGATGCAGATTGCCGTGGCGGCAATGATGAAGTTCGAGCCGAACCAGTCTTCCGTCTGGCCACGGTCGAGAACCAGTTCGAGCGCCCCGAGAAAGGTCGCGACCAGCAGGAAGCCGACAATATCGAAACGCACGCCTTGCCGGCGCATCCGTGCGCGTTCCTGGCGCAGTGAATCCGGTTCGTCCACGAGAAAGTAGACAAGGATGAAGGCGAAAAGGCCGACCGGTCCGTTGATTAGGAAGCACCAGTGCCAGGAGAAATTGTCAGAGAGGTAGCCGCCGAGCGTCGGGCCGACCACGGGAGCGACGACCACGGCGACGCCGAACAGGGCAAAAGCCTGGCTGCGCTTCGATGGCGGGAAGGAATCGGCGAGGATCGATTGGGAGATCGGCACCATGCCGCCGCCCGCAAAACCCTGGATCATGCGGAAAATCAGCAGGGATTCCAGGTTCCACGCAAGGCCGCAGCAGAGAGAGGCAATGGTGAAGGTCGCAAGGCACATAAGGTAGAAGCGCCGTCTTCCGTAACGTTTGGCAATGAAGCTGCTGGCGACGAGAATGATGGCGTTGGAAACGAGATAGGTCGTGACGACCCATGACGCCTCGTCGGCGCTTACGGCAAGACCGCCGGAGATGTAGCGCAGTGCCACATTGGCAATCGTCGTATCCAGGACCTCCATGAAGGTCGCGAGCGAAACGACCAGCGCGATCAGCCACGGATTGGCAACTCTTGCACCGGATGCGGGCGTGCCATCCGCCGTTGTGGCATTACTCATGTCAGTTCCTCGGACGCACGGTTACCGTCGGCACTACGGACATGCCAGGACCGATCGCCACATCCTTCGGCCAGTTATCGACGACGATCTTGACCGGCACACGCTGTATGACCTTCACATAGTTGCCGGTGGCGTTTTCAGCTGGAAGCAGTGAAAAGGCGGTGCCCGATCCGGGCTGGACGGAATCGATCCGGCCACGAAGGACATGATCCGGATAGGCGTCGATCGTCACATCGACAGGTTGGCCCGGCCGCATGTCCGTCAGCTGTGTTTCCTTGAAATTGGCCGTTACCCAGATCTCGTCGGGCACGAACATGGAGACAGCCTGTCCAGCCTGGACATATTGCCCTTTCGAGCCGCTGAGCTTGACGACACGGCCGGGCTGCGCAGCCGTGATCGTTGTATAGCTGAGATTCTGTTCGGCCGCTTCGACCTGCGCTTCTGCCTGATGCAGACTGGCAACGGCACTTGCTCGTTGTGCTTCGGCGGCCGCTTTGTTCTTGATGGCCGAGATGACACTTGCCTGCGCCTGAGCGGTACTTGCTCTATCCTGCCTCAACGTGGACGCTGCCTGCTGTGCGGCCTGTTCTGAGCCGGCACCGCTTTTTACCAGTTGCTGCTGCCGGTCGCTTTCATCCTGCGCATACTGAAGGGCGGCTTCCGCCGAGGTCTGCTGCGCCTTGGCTTCGTCGATCGCTGCGGCTGCGGCGGCAATCTGCGCTTCGGCGCTGGAAATCGCTGCCTTTGCGACATCGACCTGGCCGTGCGCCTGGTCCAGTGCGATCTGGTAGTCGCGGGGATCGATTTTGGCAATGACTGCGCCGACGTCGACATGCTTGTTATCGGAGAGGGGAACATCCGAGACATAACCCGACACCTTGGCAGCGACCGAGAAGCTGCGGGCATCGACGAAGGCGTCGTCCGTCGTCTCATAGGGATGGAAATAGATCAGCCAGATGAAATAGCCGGCGACAGCAACAACAACAAGCACAAGAACGACGAGCAGGGTCGCCATCGGATGACGCCTGACAATGGAGGGGCGCTTCTCGGCTTCGGCGTTCTTTTCAACCTCTTTGGTCAGGGCTTCGTTTTTTGCAGGATCGGAGAGCTGATCTTGCCCGGCGGCGGCGGGCTGGTTCTGGGGCACGGCAATGTCTTTCATTTTGAAAACCTGAAACCAACGCCGGATCATCGGCTTCGGTTCCGGTCAAAAATGCCGCACGGATGGAAGGAGGGCGAAACGCCGAAAGTCGCCGACGGCTGCAGATCAAGGCGTTGGCGGGGATTGAAGCATCCGTGCTTAGTCTATGTGCTGCCGAAAGGTGATGTGCCGATGGTCGAATCCATCGCGCCGCCGGCGAAGTAAGCCGCATACGTCAACCTTCCTCTCTGTGGCCCGGCCTCGCCGCGCACAAGGTCGGCGGCATTCGAGAATAATCCCTCAGATCGCGGTGCACCCCCCAGGAGATAATCCAGTCCAATGCGTTCGGTCGAGGAAGCCGTCTGCAGACATCTCGAAGCGGCAGCCGGTTGTGTCATTTTTAAATGCTGGCAAATAGACTGACAGTTATGGTCCCTTCAGGGGCAAGCTGCGGAAGATTGTCGGCTTCGACGCTGGATATCTGTCGCTGTCGATCGAAGCGCGATAGTAATGTCTGTGATGGGAAGATGTCAGACCCAACAAGCGAGCGCATTATGACCAACTGTTACATCAAACCTCGGGACGAAGCGCTGACATCGGATGACCTCGCCACATGCCAGAATGTGCTGGATTTGCTGAAGGCCGCGTTCGGTCTTGCCGATGACGACGAGGAGGTGAGCCGGTCGGCTGCAATCATTATCGAACTCTACCGTCAGGGCGTTCACGACGAAGAACAACTGAAGACGCTGGTCTTTGCCACGCGCGGCAAGATCTGAGGCCGGCACGTCTTCAATGTGGATGGATCGATCTGATTTGCCATCCCAAATCCTACCTTTATCGCGCGACATCAGCGCCTGCTGTTGCGATCGAAGCCGCAGGTGCTGTTGCTAAACCGCCCGCATCAGGAGGTCTTATGAGAAGTTTGATTTTAGTGGCTGCCCTCTTGCTCCCTACAGCTGCCTTTGCGCTCGACGCGGTGGAGGTCAATGCGCGCGACCATTCCTGCCGCGAGCTCGCACAGATTATCCAGCAGAAAAAGGCTGTCTTCGTTCGCATGGGCATTGGAGGCCGGAGCTTCCGTTACCCGCCGGCGCGATGCCGGCTGGGCGACAAATACAGCGTGGCCAGAGTACGAGCGGCCAATGGGGAAATGTGCGTGCTCGACTACGAGTGCGTTTACGACCCGCAATCCTTCTACAACCGCATTCCCAAATAATAGTTCTTATCGCTCTGCTGCTGCGGCGTAGACGACTTGAAGTTCCATCTGCACCGCATCCATGAACAGGGCGGCCTGCCGCGAGAGTTCGTGATCGCTGCAGCCCTGGTCTCTCAAATTGGCTGCGAACCCGGCCATCTCCGACCGCCAGAAGCGGTTGGCGGCCTCGCCGTGAAGGTTCTGAAGGGCCTCGGCACAGCGCCTGATATCGGCTGCGCGTCGGTCGGCGGGAAACTGCAGAAGCGGCATGCTATCTCCGTCATTGCTGGGCGAATCGCCAAGTGTCCCGCAGAATGGCTGTGAGTTCTTCACAAGTGGTGAAGCCGATCGCACAGACATGACACCACAAATACTGCCTGATTGTCGGATGGCACCCGACATCACTGAAAATTGACAGAATGCAATCTGGCAGCAGTCGCCGTCACGCCAGGCTATGCTAGAATCTTCAGCTGAACGCAGTGATGGGAAGTGATGATGCTGACGACACTTGCGATGCTCGCGAGCCTGTCTGGCGCTGCCGCCACGATCGCGCAATCAAGCCAAAATGAAGTCGACGTCGAGCTAGTGCTGGCCGTCGATACGTCCCGCTCGATGGATTTTGAAGAGGTCCGCATCCAGCGCGAGGGCTATGTCCAGGCGTTGCGGCACAAGGAGTTCTTCGACGCGGTGAAGGGAGGCCTGATCGGGCGGATCACCGTCAGCTATTTCGAATGGGCCGGCTATGTCGTGCCCGGTTCCGTCATCGATTGGCAGGTAATCGAGACGGAAAAGGATGCGATGGATTTTGCTGACAAACTGGAGGCGCGACCAATTGCCACCCAGCGCCGCACATCCATATCCGCAGCGATCGTTCAAGGCGCATCGATGCTTGCCGCAAGCCCCTATAAGGGAAATCGTGAGGTGATCGACGTTTCCGGCGACGGTCCCAACAATTCTGGCGATCCTGTCACACCTGCACGCGATGCGGCTCTGGAGGCGGGCATCGTCATCAACGGACTGGCCATCATGCTGCGGCCATCCGATGTGCCCGAGGGGCTCGACAAGTATTACGGAGATTGCGTGATCGGCGGCCCCGGCTCCTTCGTTTTGCCGGTCCACAAGATCGAGGATTTCGCCGTTGCCGTCCGCCGGAAGCTCGTCTGGGAAATCAGCGGACTCGAGCCGCCGGTACAGATCCGAAAAATTGCGACGAACCAGCCGACAACGGATTGCCTTATTGGCGAGAAGACTTGGCAGAATTTCTTCGACCGCTAACCGCGTACCTCAGAGACTATCGAGACGCCTGCGGTTCTGCGGCCTGGTTCAGCCGTGGCAAAACTTCCCGTGCGATGATCTCAAGATCGGCTATCGCCTTGCGTCCGTCGACGAGCAGGTTGAAAGCAACGTGGTGAATGCCGAGATTGCGGAAGGCAGAGAGAATGTCGAGCAATCCCTCTGGTCCGGTTTGATATCCGAGATTGATCTCGTCGATACGGTCCGATGGCGTATCCAGGAGATTGAGAGCCATGGCCTGACCCATGCAGCGGAATCGGAGGGGCCGGTGGTAGGTCATCTAGGGCTGCCCAAATTCACTTGGGTGATCCGGACAAGCTTTGCAATAGGATAAGATGTTGCCGCTACCAGAGGGCGACCGGTGCACTTGCGAGAAACTGCTCGAGAGCGGAGGCGACCGCGGGGGCGACGGCCACGATCTCTTCATGGGCGGCGAAGACGAGCAGCCCTAGCAGCGAAATCACCGATCCGACTTCCAGGGCAGACATCGGTCTGGCTTCGGACGCGGGAAGGCTGGTGGATAGAATGACGATGGGTGGCCGGATCGTATTTTGTCCGTTGTCGTTTGCGGGATGGAACAGGCGGACGGGACGAGGGTAAGCGAGACGGGATTTACTGCATATTCCAGGATAGGTTTCGCAGACTGAGTTAGACATCGAATTGCCCCTGATCGGCTTTGGAGGATCGGGATCACGTGGGGCTTCGGCGGGCCTTCTTCAACTATACTCACGGATAGGAAAGCTGCCTAAGAAGAGGGCCATTAGTCCGCCTTGCCATGCGTCTCATGCATGGGTGAGCTGTAGTCTGAACGCTACTCATTTCTGTAGACCGATATTATATGTTCCTCATCAAAGCGAACGAAGCGCCGCTATCTGGCAGCTGTCGCTAGACCCACGGAAAGGGGATTACAATGAGCATCGCACGCACCTTCAACAACTGGCGCAAGTATCGTCAAACCGTTGCTGAGCTTGGCCGTATGTCGAGCCGTGAACTGAACGACCTCGGTATCGCTCGTGGCGATATTCGTGACGTCGCACGTGCAGCCATTGGCCGCTAAGACCAGTTTTCAATGAATGCCAGACGCGCTCGCCTGATGAAGGCGGGCGCGTTTTTGCATCATATGAGCTCTTCTTCTGACGCATAGCGCATGGCAGCCTTGCAAATATATGCCTAGAAGACCGGCAGCGATCGGCCTACATACCAGTTCAACGAAGCGATGAAACTCCTCCCTCGTCGCTTTGTCCGAGACGCGGCTTACCTCCTCCCAAGCCAGCGTCTACGTGGCGGCATCCTCCTCCCGGCGCCACGCGTGATGAGGGCGTCTGCTGGATCTCCTCCCCGGCAGACGCCTTACTCTTTTCGAGCGCCAACCTCAGTTACCAATAGTCTCGACAAGCTCTATCAGTGCTTTGAAGGAACATGTACGATCAGTGCAGCCGTAGCAGGCCACATCGCAGCAACTGAGAATGCAGTCTTTTTTGGCTTGGAAGCGGCTGGATCCTAGAGCGCTGTGCGTCCCTTCGGACGCACAAAGGACGCTCTAGCTCTTCACGAACATAGCAAGCCCGGCGGCAGATCGGCACTAAACTGTCGGATAGGGGCGAGCCGCGATGTGCTCCGGATCAGCGATTCCGGAAGACAGTGCAGGCAACACCGGCCGAGCGGATCGTGCTGCAGAGCTTGGTCGCTTCGGCCCGTGTCTCCCGGCCGATTCTCGCCGCATAGCGTGGACGATAGCCGAAGTTTCCGCCCCTCTGGCGCACGATCAGGGCGCGTTCGGCGTTCAGCGGTTCGGGAAGCTTTGTGAGCGATATGGTGAAGAGCCGGTCCGCCACGGACGGATTGTAATGGGCGGCAAGCTGTACGCCCCACGGTGCCCAGTCGGCTGATCCGGTCAGGACCGGCTCGTTCATCTGCCGCGTCTCGGCAAGCGCCACGCATGCCTGACGGAACGGCATGCCGTCACGCAACTCAGGCGCAGCGGCTTCCGGAGGGCTGTCCCGCCAAGTCTCGACGGTCTGCCGGGTAATTGCAAACACATAGTCGCGCGTCTCGATCGGCAGGCGGCCGGAGGAGAGAAACCGGCTGAGGCCGGATTCGCCGGCATTATAGGCGGCAGCGGCAAGTCCGAGATTGCCGAAACGAAGCCTGAGTTCGTCGAGGTAGGCGGACGACGCTTTGAGCGCCTGGACAACATCGAAGCTGTTTTCCAGGGCTCGCAGCCGGGCAGTGCCCGGCATGAATTGCGCAATGCCCTCCGCGCCCTTCGGGCTGACCGCTTCCGGGCGGAACAAGCTTTCGCGCCAGATCAGGCGGGCAAAGAAGGCAGGCGGAATGTTATGGGTTGCTGCGAAACGATCCATCACGGCGCAGAGATCGGTATTGAAATGATCTTTTCGAATGCAGAGCGTTTGCCCGTCATCAGCGTTGCCCTGGTAAAGGCAAGACGGTTCGGGAACGGATGGCTCTGCGGCCCTGACCGCGGGCGCCATGATAACCCACACGGCGGAAACCAGCGCCGTAGCCGTTAAGCCTATCCCGCATCTCATCATCGCCAAACCCTGCCTGACGAGATCGTCGCGGTTTTCAGGCGAGACGGCAAGCTTCCTTTGTCAGTCCGCAGCGTTAGCCACGGGCGGCGGGTTTCAGTGCACGACCGTCAAGATCGCAATGCCGGCTTCGGCTGCCGCACGGCGGATGGCGTCCTGCAATTCACCGACATCGATCTGTCCGCTGATCGCATCGACGCAGGCCTTGACGGCCACGACATATTCCTCGCCGTCCTCTGACGGCCAGTCCGTTATTAAAACCTCAGCGGCGTCTCGCAACGTTCTGAGGACCCTGTATTTTTCCCGGCCACCCAGCATCAGCACCAGAGGGGGGAAGCGCTCGTATGTGTTCCATTCCATTACACTTGGTCTCCCCAACGTAAGGATATTGGTAACGTTGCAAGAACCATACCGATCGCGTGTGAAAATCATGCATCCGACAGATTTAGGGTTGCGGGTCGAATTTGGCGTTCGGGCAATGTTCTAAAATGGAGCTAGATACTCAAGTTTTTATTGCATCTTGTTCCGGCCTTCGTTAAGGAAAGACCGTCATTGGCTGGAGATGCTCCTGCCACGTAAGCGTTAACGTCACTCAACGCGTATGATCGAACGGCTTTGCGGCTTCGATCTGCGCGACTATGTCCTGCGGATCGTTCCCGAAGCCCCGGAAGGACATGATGGATAACAATCAATCCACAATTCACCCGTTCCCTGCACCCATGATCGAGCGGGTTCGCCATGAATTGCGCCGTCGTTCGCTGACGGTCGAAAGCGTGACCGATATCACGCCCGGCATGCGGCGCATCGTGCTGAGGGGTGAAGACCTCGCCGATTTCACCAGCCTCGCACCTGATGATCACATCAAGATCATCGTACCCGGCGCCGGGGGCGTCGAGGAACGTCGGGACTACACGCCGCGCCGCTATGATAATGCTGCCCGCAGCCTGACGCTCGACTTCGCCCTGCACGAGGCCGGTCCGGTCACGCAATGGGCGATCGACGCCCAGCCCGGCATGCCTCTTGAGATTGGTGGCCCGCGCGGCTCAGCCGTGGTTGCCGGCAGCGTGAAGAGATGGCTTTTGATCGGCGATGAGACGGCTTTGCCCGCCATCGGGCGGCGCATCGAGGAGAGCGGCGCCGATACGACCATTGTGGCAATCGCCGCGGTCGCGGCCCCGGAGGAGGAGCAATCCTTCGAGACAGCTGCAGCACTTACAACGCGCTGGGTTTACCGTCCTCTCTCCGATGCGACGAACGCCGAACCGCTGGTTGCTGCCTTGGCTGGGATCGACATCGTTCCCCAGACATTCGTCTGGATTGCAGCCGAGGCGTCGGTGGTGCGGGCAATCCGTGCCTATCTCACTGAAGAACGCGGCTATCCGCTGAGCTGGATCAAGGCCTCAGGCTATTGGGTCAAGGGCAAGGCCGATACGAGCGAGAAGTTCTGATAGCCGAGAAAGTCCTCGGCTAAGCCATATCGCTCCTGCCAGTCGGCCGGAGCGGCCTGGCAAGACCCTCATTTGAACTCTGCGGCGGAACCTCGAACGAATGCCGGTGTTTCCTAAAAAAAGGAGATGCGTCATGGGCACGAAGGATACTAATGCCAAAGCCGAACAGCGCCGTCCCAGTGATGTCCGACCGATTGCCGAAGCGCCAGATCGTGCGGACAAGGAGTCTATTGCTCCTCCGACCGTCCAGCCGCCGGGCGTCAGGGATGAAAGCGAACGGCCGATCGTCGATCCGATCACCGGCGTCGCCCACTGACGAGAAACGCCGGCGGATTCGGGACGATTGGAGGTAACAGGATGGCCAAGGACAAGGAAGAAGCAATTCGGCAGCGCGCCTACGAGATTTGGGAGCAGGAGGGCCGTCCGGAAGGAGCGGCGCTTCGGCACTGGCTGCAGGCATCCGACGAGTTCAGCGAGGATGAGGAACACGAGACGATGCAGGAGTTGATCGATGAAGACGATCGCGACGATGCTGCTTTGCTCCAGGGCGCCGGTGAGAGCGGTGACATTCATACGCGCCGCTAATCGCGCATAGGTAGATTATTTCTCGGTTCGCTCCAGTAGAATTCGGGCTTCCTCGAAGCGGCGCTTTCGATCGGCATCATCCTCACCTGGTGAATAACAGGTATTCGAGACGCAGAACCGCGCAAGCTGACGCGGTTTGTCGACCTTGTCGAATTCGCATTCGAACGTATCGGTCATCTCCGCCGGTGCAGTTCCCGGTCGCGTCGAATAGGTCATGCGAACGCCCGGTGGCTTGAGTTCCGGGAAGGATTGAACCGTGCCGATCGAAAGCTGATCGCTCATGAAGAAACCTTTGGCGACTGATTGGCATGTCGCCTCCAGATCCGGGGATTGGGCGAAAGCTGTCGCTGGAAACAGGATAATGCCGAATAATACTAAATGTTTACGCAAGGGCCTCTCCTCCTGATATCGTTCAGAGTGAGGTAGCGCCAATACGGCAAAAACAAGTGGGGCGTCTTAGGCGGCGCCGGAAAAATCTTCCGACAGCAGACCAAGCAATTCGTCGCGATCCCGCACCCCGAATTCGAACCAGTCGACCAGCGCTTTCGCTTTTGCCATTCCGAGATCGCTGTCACGGCTGCAACGTGCGGCCGAGCACCAGTCCCGGTGAATGCCGTCGAGAAAGTTCATCGTGTCCGACGTCAGCACTTCCTTCGGCCAAACCGTTCGCGTCATTGCCTTGCTCCCTGGTACGGGCCTACACTAGATGACCTATGGTTGAGGGCAATGGCGAGAATGCAACACTAGTGGATTAGTTGTCATTGACCCCTGCATCGTCGCGCAACAGAAAAGCGGCAGGCGTTGAGGCCTGCCGCTTGTCGTCATACATTCTCTTAGAGGGGCAATCAGGCTTCCAGCCACTTCACCTGTTCGGGCGTCAGCTTGATGTCCAATGCCGAAAGGCTGTCTTCCAGTTCTGCGATCGTGCGCGGCCCGATCAGCGGAATGACCGGGAAGGGCTGGGCAATGACATAGGCAAGCGCGATATGGATCGGATGCCGTCCAAGCTCCTTGGCAAGCGCGATTGCCCGGTCACGCCGCTCGAAATTGCGATCCGAATACCAGCACCGCACGATCTCCTCGTCGTCGCGCTTGTCGCGGCCGGCCCGGTCGGTGAAGAAGCCACGCCCCTGGCTCGACCAGGCGAAGTTGGGGATCTGCTTTTCGTTCAGCCACTTCTTCCACCCGTCATCAGATGCGGCCACGCAGCCGGCCCAGATCGGATCGAGCATTTCGGCGAGCGAGAAGTTATTGGAAAGGGCAGCGGGCGCTGCCTTGCCGTTCTTCTTCGCATAGGCGGTCGCCTCGTCGAAACGTTCGCGCGTCCAGTTGGAGCCGCCGAAAATGCCGCGGATGCGGCCACGCTTGACCTCGGCATCCATGGCATCGACGAATTCGCCGACCGGCACGTCGATGTTATCGCGATGCATGAAGTAGATATCGACATAGTCTGTCTTCAGGCGGTTGAGAGACTGGTCGAGCTGCTTGCTGATGACATCAGGATAGCAGAGCGGCGAGTGGGCACCCTTGCCGATCAGCACGATCTCCTCGCGCGGCACCTGACGGCTCGTATGCCAGTCGCCAAAAATGCTCTCCGTCTTGCCGCCGCCATAGACGAAGGCAGTGTCGAAGACATTGCCGCCGGCTTCATAGAAGGTGTCGAGCGTCAGGGAGGCGGCTGCGAAATTCGGGAAGAATTCGAAACCGAGGGTGACGACCGAAGCCGGCTTGGAAATGCCGGGGACCTGGCGCTGCGGAATGGAGCTGCCGCGCCTGACGGCGTTGCCGGCAATGTTCAAGGTGCGCTTGGCGGCTTTCTCGACGCCATATTCGAGACCAACCGAAGCGCGCCATTGGTCGAGCACCTTCAGATTGTTGATCGAGTCCGCCCAATTCATGCCAGGGGAGCGGAATTCCTTCTCGCCGGCGCGGATCGCGTCACCGGCAGCATCCGCTTCGAAGGAGTAAAGCCAGCGGTCTTCCTTGACTTCGATTGTCTCCTGCTCGCCGTTCTTGAAGATCTCGATCTTGCCGATCCCGCCTTTGTGGCCGGAGGCGAACCAGAAATCCTTCACCTCGATACGGCCCTGCGAGCCGATGATGCGCAAGACATTGTCCTGTTGCGCCATGATCGAGCACGAGACTTCGGCGATGATCTCGTTCGGGAATTTGAGCACGGCCGAAGCCCACTCGTCGACGCCGGATTGGCCGAGATGGGCGACACCCGAAACCTTCTCCGGATCGAGGAAGGGCTTGCCGGCCGCCGCACCCGCGATCAGCCGCGCCATGGAAACCGGATAGCCGCCGACATCGAGAATGCCGCCGCCGGCCGTTTCATTGGCAAACAGGCGGTGTTCCGGTTTGTAGCTGCCCATGCTGAAGCCGAACGAGGAGCGGATGATGCGGATTTCACCGATCGTGCCGCTTTTGACGAGTTCGACCAGCTTTTCGGTCTGCGGATGGACACGATACATGAAGGCTTCGCCGGCAAAGACGCCTGCCTTCTTCGCCTCATAGTAAATCGCCTCGGCATCATAGGCAGAGAGAGCGATCGGCTTTTCGACCAGCACATGCTTGCCGGCGCGGATCGCCTTGATGGCCCATTCGGCATGGCCGGTATGAGGTGTGGCGATATAGATCGCATCGACCTCGTTGTCCTTCAGCAGTGCCTCGTAACCCTTGACGATACGCGCACCCGGAAAGCCATCGGCAAGACCGGGCTTGTCGGGATTGCGGGTGGCGATCGCCACGAGTTTGCCGGTGCGCGAATGCGCGACGCCATCGGCAAAGGTACGAGCGATGGTGCCGGGGCCGATAATGCCCCAGCGGATCGGATTATCTGAAGTCATGACTATCCTCTTTCGTCTTTCAGTCTTGGGATCGCGTTATCGAAGCCGCTTGCCGGCGGCATCGAACAGGAAGGTGCGGGCGGCGGACAGCGACACCGTCAGCCGCTCGGTCTTGCCGAGGCTGCGGGACTCCGGCTGTTCGATGATGAGCTGTTCGCCGCCAAAGTTTGCGTAGATGTAGCTGGTATTGCCGAGATGCTCGGCGACATCGACGGCAACCGTCAGATCCGCTTCGCCCCGACCCGCCTCATCGAAATGCTCTGGCCGGATACCGAGCGTGACGGGCGTGCCCGATGTGATGGATGGGTCGTGCAGTGGTACCACGAGGCGCACCATTCTGTCGTCCGCGAGCACGACCGTCGCCTTACCCGCGTGTACCTCGGCCACCTCGGCCTTGAGGAAATTCATTTTCGGCGAACCGACGAAGCCGGCGACGAACTGGTTGGCCGGATCATCATAGAGATCGAGCGGTGCACCGATCTGTTCGATATTGCCGGCACGCAGAACGACAATCTTGTCGGCGAGCGTCATCGCCTCCGTCTGGTCGTGTGTCACATAGATCATCGTCGTGCCGAGCTGCTTGTGCAGCCTGGAGATCTCGACGCGCATCTGCACACGCAGTTCGGCGTCGAGGTTCGACAGCGGCTCGTCGAACAGGAAGACCTGCGGTTCGCGCACGATGGCTCGACCGATCGCCACGCGCTGGCGCTGGCCGCCGGAAAGTTGCTTCGGTCGGCGCTTCATCAACTCCGTGATCTGCAGGATCTCCGCGACATGGCGCACGCGCCGTTCGGTGTCTGCCTTCGGGTTGCCGTTCATGCGCAGGCCGAAGCTCAGGTTCTCCTCGACGGTCAGGTGCGGATAGAGCGCATAGGATTGGAAGACCATCGCGATGCCACGGTCGGCCGGCTCGACATCGTTGACGACACGACCGCCGATCTTCAGCTCGCCGCCGGTGATATCCTCAAGGCCGGCAATCATGCGCAAGAGCGTGGACTTGCCGCAGCCGGAAGGGCCGACGAAAACGACGAACTCGCCGTCCTTCACCTCCAGGTCGGCGCCATGAATGATTTCAAACGCGCCGTAACGTTTGACGATATTATTGAATGAAAGCTCTGCCATAGGCCCCTCGATTATTTGATTGCGCCGGCCGCAATGCCGGCGATGAAGTGACGCTGCAGAGCCACGAAGACGACGAGGATCGGCGCCGTCAGAAGGACTGCACCCGCCATGATGCCGCCCCAGGAAACCTTGGTGAGGCCGATCAACACACCGAGCGCCACTGGAGCCGTCATCATGCCCGGCTTCGAATTTATCAGCAGCGGCCAGAGATAATTGTTCCAGGAGGCGAGGAAGAGGATGATCGCCAGTGCCGCCATGGTCGGGCGCGCGAGCGGCAGCGCGATGCGCAGGAAAATCTGCCACTCCTTGACGCCCTCGACGCGGGCCGCATCGAAAAGGTCATTCGGCATCATGGAAAAGGATTGCCGCATGAACAGCACGCCGAGCGAATTGAAGAGCGGCGGCACGATGAGGGCGATCCAGGTATTGGCGAGCTTGAATTCGCGCGCCACCATGATGAATTGCGGAATGACGACGACGAAATAGGGCAGGGTGATCGTGCCAAGGATAATGGCGATGACAAGCGAACGGCCGACGAAGCGATAGCGGGCGAGCGCCCAGCCGGCCATGGAGGTCAGGAACACGGACAGGGCGGTGTAGACGGTGGCGACGACGATCGAGATCACCATCGCACCGATGAAGTTCGTGTCCGCCTGCAGGTTCTGGAAATTCGCGACGAAATTGGTCGAGGGCCAGAGCACGATCTGCGGGCTGAAGATGCCGTAATCGGGCATGGTCGAGAAGACGAACATCATCCACAGCGGAAAGAGCCAGATGATTGCGAGCGGCAGCAGGAAGGCGTGCAGGGCGATCTGGCGCAGGAGAAGCGATTGCGACTTGGATCTCATTTCGGTTCCCTCCCGAGCCAGAGATTGAGGAGCGAGATCGCGACCGCGAGTGCTGCCATCGTATAGGCGATCGCCGAGGCGTAACCGAAGTTCAGAGAGGTGAAGCCTTGGCGATAGAGCAGCAGCCCGAGCGTTTCCGTGCCTCCGCCGGGTCCGCCGCGGTTGGTAATCAGGAAGGGCTCGGCGAAGAGCTGCATCGTACCGATGACGGACAGAACCACGCAGAAAAGAATGATCGGTTTCAGGAGCGGCAGCGTGATGTGGAAGAACTGCTGTACCTTGCTGACGCGGTCGAGCGTGGCCGCCTCGTAGACATCTTCCGGAATCGATTGCAGGCCGGCCAGGATGATGATCGCGTTGTAGCCTGCCCATCGCCAGGTCACAGCGATGATGATGACAACCATGGCGGCATTGGCGTTGTCGAACCAGGAAACGGGCGCAAGGCCGGCTGCACCGATCAGCTTGTTGATGATGCCGAAATCGAGATTGAACATCAGCCGGAAGACGGCCGCATAGGCGACCTCGCCAACCACGACCGGCGCAAAAAAGGCGAAACGGAACAAGGCACGCGCTTTCAAAAGCGGCGAATTGAGCAGCACGGCCATTATGGTCGCAAGGGCGATCATGACCGGCACCTGGATGACCAGGATGATGAGCGTGTTATAGACGGCATTGTAGAAGGCCGGGTCGGAGAACAGACGCCCCCAATTGGCCTGAAGGCTGAATTTCCATGGATTGATGCGCGTATTCTGGAACGAGATCAGAAATGAATTGATGATCGGCCAAACCCAGAAGGCGGCGAAGACCAGAAGATAGGGCGCAAGGAACGCATAGGCGCTCCGGTTTCTGATCGGCATGAATCCTCCTTACCGAACGAATGTGCCCGCCGCCTCCCGCGGCAGGCGAGGCCGGGCGCTTTGGCGCCCGGCTTGCCATTCATTGTGCGATCGAAAGACCCGTCGCCGATGCGATCTGCTTGGCGGCATCGTCGAGGGCTGCCTTTGCATCGGGATAGCCGCCGGCGAAGTACTTCGTCTGCGTCGTCTTGTAGATGGCATCGGCATCCGTCTGGAAGGCCGTACCGCGGCTCGGTACGATCTTCGGCAGGGTCGCGAGAATGTCGGCCCAGATCTTCTGGCCGCCCCAATAGGGCTGCGGCTCGTTGACGAAGGGATCCTGAACGGCCGAAAGCAGCGACGGCACGAGGCCGAACGACTTCAGCATCGTGACCTGGCCCTCATTGGTGGTGAGCGCATAGGTCAGATATTTGAAGGCTGCTTCCTTGTTCTGCGAATTGGCGTTGATGGCGAGCGAGGAGCCGCCGAGGTTGGCAGCGTGTGGGCTGTCCGCTGTCATGCCGGGCATGGCATAGACGCCCCACTTGCCTGACAGGTCCGGAGAGCCGGAACGGACCGTGCCTTCATACCAGCCACCGAAGAGCTGGCTTGCCACCTTGCCTGCGGTGTTGGAGGAGATTTTCTCGTCCCAGTTTGCCGCTGTCAGCGTGCCGGCATCCTTCATCGCCTTCACTTTTTCCAGCGTCTGGACGCAGGCCGGCTGGTTGATGGTGATCGACTGGCCATCGGTCGAGAAATAGCCGCAGCCTTGTTCATTGGCGAGCATACGGAACCATTCGCTGTCGCCATTGAAATCGGCCTGACCCATCACGACACCGGGATTGGCGGCAGAGATCTTCTTGCCGGCAGCAATGAAGTCGTCCCAAGTGGCGATCGACTTCGGATCGACGCCGGCCTTTTCATAGTAATCGCGGCGATAGAAGACGGCGACCGGGCCGGAATCCCAGGGCATGGCATAGGCGACGTCGCCGACCTCGAGTTCAGTGCGCTTGAACTCGGGGAATTTCGCCTGCATGTCGGCGTTGTAGCCGAGATCCTTCAGATTGGCGAAGCAATCCGGGAAGCGGCTCCAGAAGATCTCCGCCTCGAAATTCTCGATTGTCACGATATCGGGAAGGCCGTCGCCACCGGCGGCGCAGGCGGCGAGCGTCTTGTCGAAGACCTGCTGGTTGCCGAGATCCTGGACATCGACCTTGATGTCGGGAAACTGCTTGTTGAAGCCTTCGATCGTTGATTTGAGAGCGGAAGCTGCGACGTTCCAGCTCCAGATGGTAAGCGTCGCGGATTGCGCATATGCGGATCCGGACGCAAGCAGCACAAGCGCTGTCGTTGCAGTGATGAGTTTAGAGCGCATGAAAATCCTCCCTTTTCAATTGCTGTCGCTGAGCGAACATGGCTAATCTAGCGCGGAGGGAACGGCTGTCTCATAAAAAGGGAATATGGAATTGGCGGAAAGTAAGGTCGTCGGCAAACCTGTTTATCAGCCTGGTGCCAGCACGATTGAAGGCATGCCGATGGCGCTTCAGATGTTTTATGCCCATCCGCCAGTCATGGCGATGCCGCACTGGCATGCCCAGGTCGAAGTCAATTACATCATGCGCGGTAGTGTCCATTACAGGATGAACGATCACGATATTCGTCTTGAGGCAGGCCAGATGTGCCTCTTCTGGGGCGGGCAGCCGCATCAGATGAACGAATCCTCGGATGATTCCCTTTATGCAGGTGCGCATCTGCCGCTCGTCTATTTCTTCAAGATGCGCCTGCCTCCAACGATAGGTACGCGTCTGATGAAGGGGGAGATCCTGCTGACGTCTTCGACCGATGCAGCGGATGAGGCGAATTTTCCGCGTTGGTACGATTATGCCAGGTCCGGCGATCCACGGAAGACGCAGCATGCCGTCGATGAATTGCTTCTGCGCATCGAGCGGATTGCCCTGGATTCCTACTCGATGGTGCCTGAAAATATCGCCGATGAACTTGAGCAGCCCAACGCACAATTATCCCGCAGCGTTGCTCGCATGTGTGACTTCATTGCGAGCAATTTTTTGCAGGATATCGATACCGTCGAGATCGCTCGCGCGGTCGATCTCCATCCGAAATATGCAATGAACCTGTTCAAGAAAACGACGGGCATGACGATCAGTAAATATCTCAATCTGCTACGTCTTTCGCATGCCCAGGCGCAGTTGATGGGCGAGGGCTCAAATGTGCTTCAGATCGCAATGGACAGTGGTTTTGGGTCGATCAGTGCTTTCAACAAGTCGTTCCGGAATATCGCCGGTATGTCCCCGTCCGACTTCCGGCGCGATATACGCTCTGTGATAGGAAATATCTCCGTCGCCGGTTGAGATGCCGTTCAATCGGCCTCTCGGAACCGCTCGCGCTTGGAACATCGTTATTCGGTTGTCAGGAGGACTTCAAAATGACGACCAGTCTGGATGCTTTTCGTGTACGCATTACCGGCGGCGTGCAAGGCGTAGGCTATCGCGCCTGGGCACGCGGCCAGGCCCTCCAGCTCGGCTTGACGGGTTGGGTGCGGAATGAAGCCGACGGATCGGTCAGCGCTTTGATTATCGGTTCTCAAGGCGCCACCGGCTCGATGCTCGAGCGTTTCTGGAGCGGTCCCGCCGGCTCCTCCGTGTCAGACGTGAAGGCGGAGGAGGCAACGCTCGATGAGGTGCCGAGCGATTTTCGTATCGTCCGATAGCGATCAGGAGAACCTATGTTCCTTGCCGCTGAGCGGTGAGGCGAATTGCGTTTCGCCTGTCTTGACCGGACGATCGCCGTCCGTGCGCACGACAAGTGTCTGCAACTCCGGCACATCGAGATAGATCACCGTATCGGCGCCGAGCCGCTCGATATGGCGCACCTTGCCCTGCCACTTTCCCTCGGCCGGTGAGAGCGCAATATGCTCGGGCCGGATACCGTAGGTCCGGCAATTTTCTCGCGCAGCGATCTCTCCTTCGAACAGGTTCATCTTCGGCGAGCCGATGAAGCCGGCAACGAAGGGGCTGGCAGGATTGTTATAGAGCGCCATCGGTGTCCCGACCTGTTCGATCTGCCCGCCGTTCAGGACGACGATCTTGTCGGCCATCGTCATCGCCTCGACCTGATCATGGGTGACGTAGATCATGGTGGCGCCGAGCTTGGCATGAAGCTCGGTCAGCTCGATGCGCATCTGCGAACGGAGTGACGCGTCGAGGTTTGACAGCGGTTCGTCAAACAGAAAGACTTTCGGGTTGCGAATGATCGCCCGGCCGATCGCCACACGCTGGCGCTGACCGCCTGAGAGTGCTTTCGGCTTACGATCGAGCAGATGCGAAAGCTGCAGAATGTCGGCGGTCTGCTTCACCTTTTCGGCAATTTCTGCTTTGGGTCGCCTGGCGAGCGAGAGGCCAAAGCCGATGTTTTCCGCAACCGTTAGATGCGGGTAGAGTGCATAGGACTGGAAAACCATGGCGATGCCGCGCTCGGAAGGCTCGGCATCGGTTACGTCCTTGCCGTCGATGAACACTTGCCCTGATGTCGTCGTCTCCAATCCGGAGATGATGCGCAGAAGGGTCGATTTTCCGCAGCCCGACGGCCCGACGAAAACGCAGAATTCGCCCGGCTCGACAGTGAGATCGACACCTTTCATCACTTCCAGGCTGCCGAAGCTCTTACGGACACTTTCGAGAACAACTGATGTCATGGCTTATCCCTTGACTGCACCGGCGGTCATGCCTGCGACGATCTGGCGGTTGAAGAAGATGAAGACGATCAGGGGCGGGATGGTCACCAGAAGGATGTTCATGAACAGCAGGTTGAACTGGGTCTGGAACTGTCCCTGGAAATTATAGAGCGTCAGCTGCACCGTGACGTTTTCCCGGCCTGGCAGATAGTAGAGCGGGTTGGTGAAATCGTTGAAGATGGCGATCGATTGGACGACGATGACAGTCACGGTGACCGGCTTCAAGAGCGGCAGGATGACGCGAAAGAAGATCTGGAATGGTTTTGCCCCGTCTATGATCGCAGCCTCGTCGAGGTCCCGCGGGATCGTTGCGATGAAGCTGCGAAACAGGAGAACCGTGAAACCGAGACCATAGGCGACCTGGATCAGCACCATGCCGGACAAGGTCTTGAAGAGGCCGAGGAGTTGCAGCACCCAGATCGTCGGAACAATGGCCGGCGGGATCATCAAGCCGGCGAGCACGCAGCCATAAATGACGGTATTCCAGCGCGAGGGGCGGCGCTGCAGCACATAGCCGACCATGGCGCCGAACAGCACCAGCAGGGTGACGGCGGCCACGGTGATGATGGTCGAATTGAAGTAGGCGAGCAGCAGCATGTAGTTGCGGGTCTGCACGACCTCCACGAAATTCTGCCAGAGCTGCCACTCGACCGGCCAGCTGAATCTCAGCGTTGCCGCATCCTGTTTCGTCTTGGCGGCCGTGATGAAGATGAAGATGAAAGGCAGCACGAAGATCACACCGCAGGCGGCTAATGCCGCAATCCCGGTGTAGAGCTGGCGGCGGCTCATAGATCCACCTCCTTGCGATTGAACCAGGCCGTCAGCGGCAGCACAATGAGGCCGATAAGCAGGAAGAGGATGACATTGCCGGCCGTCGAAAGGCCGTAAAAGCCCGCCTGGTACTGCTTGTAGATGACGCTTGCGAGCACATCCGAGGAAAAGCCCGGGCCGCCGCGGGTCATTGCCCAGATCAGGTCGAAGCTTCTCAGTCCGCCGATCAGCGAGAGCGTCACGACCGTCACCGTTGCGGGCCTGACCAGCGGAACGGTGACGCGGAAGAACATCTGGGTGCGGGTGGCGCCATCGATGCGGGCGGCCTCATAATAGTCGGGGCTGATCGAGGCGAGGCCGGCGATATAGATGACGGTGGCAAGCCCGATGCCCTTCCAGAGGTCGACGAAGACGATGGAATAGAGCGCGAGAGCCGGATCGGTCAGCCAGCCGGGGCCATGGATGCCAATGGCTGCGAGCGCGACATTGATCACCCCGCGTGTCGGATGCATGAGGACCGAGAAGGTGATGCCTACTCCGATCGTCGATACCAGGACCGGAAAGAAGATCACGGTGCGCAGCAGGCCTTGTCCCCAGAGGCCGGAGGTCAAGAGGACCGCCAGCAGCAGACCAAGGACGGTTTTCGTGCCCGAGGTCAGGACGGCATAGATGATCGTGTTGACGAGGCCCTGGATCAGAAAGGGTTCGCGGAAGAATTGCCGGTAGTTCTCCAGGCCGATGAACTGTGTGGTGAACAGATCCCAGCGCGTGAGGCTGAACCAGAAGGAGGCGATCGTCGGAGCCAGAAAGAGGACGGTGAATATCACCGCCGCCGGCAGGACGAACCAGTAGGGATAGGGTGACTTGCGTGTTCTCATACGGACACCATGAAGCGTCCCCCACCCAAATCGACGGACGTGGATGGGGGATCGGCCGGAAGGTTACCAGTTCGGCAGGCCAAGCTGCTTGGCCTGCTTCTCGACATCCTGGTCGTAGAGGGCGGCGCCGTCCTTGGCCGAGCGTATGCCGGTTCCGACCTCGACCGTGATCTGCTCGAGGGCCGGTCCCTTGACCGGTGAGAGAAATTCGAGTGCCGGACCATTATGCCCGTCGGTATTGAAATAGGGCAGCATGTCGGAAACGACGGGCGGAACGTCTTTGGGAAGTTCGCATCCCTTGACGAGGTAGGGACCTGAGGGAACGGCCTTCGCCATTAGGTCGCAGGCTTCCTTGGAGCCGACGAAATCGAGGAATTTCTTGGCCTCTTCGAGGTTTTCGGACTTTGCGGAAGCATAGAGCGCCGAGGGCATCCAGACGGTCAGGCCGTTTTTGGCAGCATCCGTCCCGGGTTGGGCAAAGAAGCCCAGATCCTTCAGAGTATCGGGGAAATTCTGCTGAACGGTGCCGATGCCGAAGGTGAGGTTCGGATAGTGCGCGGCTTCGCCTGTGGTGACCATACGCATGCCGTCGTCAAAGGTCGCTGCGCCAAAGTCCGCATTGAGGTAACCACCCTTCGCGACCTCTTCGAGGTGTTCGAAGCCGCGAAGCGCTGCCGGCGTGGTGGCATATTTTATTTTGTTGGCGGTATAGTCGTTCGCGAAGTTCGGGACCTCGGCTTGGACGTTATAGAAGTCGGCAAGCACGAAGAGCTGAGAAGTCCAGGTCGTGCCGTAGGTCTGAGCCACGGCAACCTTGCCGGCCGCCTTGATCTTCTCGTTGTTGCTCATGAACTCCGCCCAGGTCTTCGGCGGGGTAAGGCCGAGATCGGCGTAGATCTTTCTGTTGTAGAAGATGCCGCCGCCCATGGCGGGACCAAAAGGAAGGCCGCGCACATGCCCGTCAGGGCTGGTGACGACCTTCTTGAAACTGTCGAGAATGCCAGCTTCGGACGGAAGATCGGAAAGATCGGCGATCGTCTCCTGGGGTTTCAACGCCTGGAAGAGCGAGCCGCTGTTATACTGGAAAATATCGGCCATTTCGCCTGTGGCGAGCCGGGTCTTGACGATATTGTCACCCTCAGATCCCCCGGCACGCTGCTCGACGTCGAATGTGACGTCCGGATGCTTTTCCATATAGGCCTTGGAAACGGCATCGAACGAGGCAATGGATTCCGGATTGGTATCGATCAGGACGCTGAGGGTCACATCCGCATGTGCCACTCCAGCCGCAAGAGCCATGATGCTGGCTGCAAGGATGCTGCACTTCGTCATTCGCATAGTCATTTCCTCCTCTTGAAGACCGGAATGCGTTGGGCTGATTGCCCGCGGATCAAAGACCCGCGAAAAGCCGCATCAGATGGAAAACGTAATTTTATGCTCCCCCGCGCCGAGCTTGATCTCTTTGCCTTGCTCGACATGAGCGCCATTCGCCTGCAGCGACTTGCGATCGCTTCTACCCTCAAGGCGCGCAGTGACACCCTCCGGCAGTGCGAGGCGGCAGGTGACGGAACCCTCCTCCAGGGTCCATCCAGCCTCGATACGGCCAAAGGGCGTGTCATGCCAGGCCGAAACCGGCGAGAGAGCAGGCAGAATTGCGGGATCGAAGGCGACTTCTTCGAAGCCCGGCTTGTTCTCCAGCGGCTTGATTCCGGCGACATCTTCGAAGAGCCATTGGCAGACGGCGCCATAGGCATAGTGATTGTAGCTATTCATATCGGGATCGTAGATCGTACCGTCTTCGGCAAGCGCATCCCATCGCTCCCAAATCGATGTCGCGCCACGTTCAACCTGATAGAGCCAACCGGGAACCTTTCGGTTGAGGAACATCTTCTCGGCAAGGTCCAGCATGCCGAGCCGGGTCAGGGCCGGCAGAAGGGCAGGGGTGCCGATGAAACCCGTACCGATGACGTCATCGGTATCTTCCGCCACCCTGCGGAAATAGCCGCGAGCGGCCTCCTCGTATTCGGGTGGGACGAGCCCATAGAGGAATGCCAGGGACCACGAGGTCTGGTCGTTATGAGCGATGCGGCCGGAGGACGAAAAGAACTCGTGTTTGAACGCTGCCTTGATCGCGTCAGCACGTTTTTCGAGCCGCACCGCTTCGACGGTCTCACCGAGAATACGCGCGATCTTTGCCGTCAGTTGCGTTGAAATGAAGTGATAGAGGGTGGCTGCGCAATCATCTGCAACGGTCGGTCGTGGCTTTCGGTTATCCCCGACGGGCTGAAGCCAGTCACCGAAAGTGAAGCCGTGTGCGCCCCAGACGGCGGGCGGCCGGATGACCGGTCCATCCGAAATCCCCCAGAGGTAATCGAGCCAGCGAAGCATTGCAGGGAAGCATTCTTCCAATACGGCGCTGTCGCCGTAATGGAGGTAAAGCTGCCAGGGAATGATGGTGATCGCATCGCCCCAGCCGGTGGATCCCGCCCAGTCGCCTCGCCCGCCGATCGGATGCAGCCGTGTCGGATCGGGTGAAAAATGCGAGACTGCGCCGTTGGCCCGCTGGTCATGGATCACATCGCGAAGATATTTCTTCAGAAAGGATTGGCTGTCCGCAAGCCAGCAGGCGGTTCCGGCAAAGACCTGGGCGTCGCCGGTCCAACCGAGGCGCTCGTCGCGCTGCGGGCAATCGGTGGGCACTTCAATGAAATTCGAACGCTGCGACCAGATGGTATTGTCGACAAGCCGGTTGACGGCTGCAACGCCAGACGTGAAACCGCCGGCGCTTGTTGGCACCGAGGTAACCGGCACCATGGCGATCGCGACCACCTCGGCCTGTCCGGTTATGGTAATTCGGGCAAAGCGGAAGCCCATGAAGGTAAAGAGCGGCGCGTAGTCCTCTTCGCCTTCACCCGACAGCGTATAGATGAGTTCTGCCCGCGCGCTGCGGTAGTTGCGGTTATCGAAGAAGCGGTTCGGGCCGAGCACTTCGGAATGCTCGACGCGCACCTGCGCTCCAGCAGCGCCCTTGAGGCGAAGCCTTATATAGGCTCCGGCGTTCTGCCCGAAATCATAAACGGTCCGGCCATCGGCCTCCGTCCAGTTGTCGATCGGCGAGAGAGCGTCCAACTCCTTGACCGCACCGGTCTCGTGCGGAACGAGCAAAGCCTTGTCGAACGAGAGGATATCAGTGCCGTGGCTATCGCGGGTGAGGATGCGGGCGTCATAATCCTCGCCATAATAGATGCCGTTGCGCACAACGGGCGTGAAGCCGCTCTTCCAGCTGTCATCCGTCTTCAGGAGCAGTTCGCCGCCGGCGCGCAATTCTGCGATTGCCGCTACCCGGTCGCCCCAGCAATTGACGATCGGATTGGAGGCCCACATCAGCTGGCTGCGGTACCAGCCGTCACCCAGCCAGATCTCGACACGATTGGTGCCGGATCGCAGGAGCTTTGTAACATCATAGGTCTGATAGGCGATCCGGTCGTCGTAGCAGGTCCAGCCCGGCGTCAGAAGATCGGTGCCTACACGCTTTCCGTTGAGGAAAGCACGGTAGAGACCAAGGGCCGAGATGCGTAGCGCTGCTTCGGCAGGAACGGCGTCGAGCGTGAATTCTCGCGAAACGAATGTGCCCGACGTTGCCTGGCCGCCATCGCAGGACGGGCCGATCATCGATGCCGTAAACTGGAACGCAGAACCGGCAAGGCCATCCTCCCCGTGGGCCGAAACAGTCTTCATTGAGAACCTCCCTCAACCGCCAATTCCTCCGGCGGCCACTCGTGTGTATCGTTCTATGTATATCATTCTACACTCTCGATTGCCGCGCAAGAGGTTTTGTGCCTATAATTTCCGGGCATTTGATAATGAGGCAATTTGGAATGAAAAATCAGGCCGTTAACGCGACGAGGGACAGGGTCACGATCCGTGATGTGGCGCAGGATGCCGGCGTCTCCGTCGCCGCGGTGTCGAAAGTTTTGCGCAACGCTTATGGCGTCAGCGAGGTCTTGAGAACGAAGGTCGAGACCTCGATCGAAAAGCTGAATTATCGGCCTTCTGTCGCAGCGCGCGCCATGCGCGGCCGCACGCGGACGGTGGGCGTGCTGGTGGTCGAATTGTCGAACCCATTCCTGGCAGGTGTCATCGAGGAGGCCAACGCAACGTTGGCGGAGAATGGCTTCAAGGCGCTGATCGGGATCGGCCGTTCCACGAGCCCGATCGAGGCATCGATGATCGAATCGATGATCGACAATCGGATGGATGGCGTGCTGATCATTGCGCCGAGGATATCGGGCAAGGTGCTGGAGCGCTATGCGCGTCAGATCCCAATCGTCGTCATTGCCCATCACGAGCCGCATGCCCAGACCTACGACACCGTCAATTCTGATGACCGTCAGGGCGCCACTCTGGCGGTGGAAGCCGCATTGCGATGCGGCTACACGGATATCGCGATGCTTGGCTATGAGCTTGCCGATTCACCGCCGACCATTGTCACCCTCCAGCGCGAGTGGGGCTATCTTGACGGCATGAAGGCGGCGGGTCTTGGGGCGCGCATTATCCGGTTGCCTTTGGTAGGGACTGATCGTCGCGCCGCGATCGATGACTTCCTGTCCCTGAGAGATCGTCCCCGTGCAGTCTTCGTCTGGTCCGATCTTGATGCCGTGCCGCTCATCAACGCCGCGCGCATGAGCGGCATAAGGGTTCCGGAAGATCTGGCGATTATCGGTTACGACAATTCGCCGATGGCCGCCATGCCGCTCGTTGGCCTGACCAGCGTGGACCAGAACGCCGCGGAGTTGGGCAGAACCGCAGCCGAAATACTGCTCGGCAGGATTGATGGCCGTGAGGAGGCCCGGCATCTGCTGATCGAGCCGCATGTCGAATTGCGCGGAAGTACCTGAAGGTCAGGGGATTCAGAAACTCCGCAGATTATGCGGCGGCAAAGAACGCCCTCAACACGTCTTTGCGTTCTATGATATCGGCGACGCTATACCGATCGAAAACGCCGACAAAAGCGGCCGTCGCCTCTCGCAGGATAGGCGGCATGCCACAGCCGGGCCTGATAGAGCAGGAAGAGCATTCGAGAATATCATCCAGACCTTCGGTATGTCGGAGCAGACTGCCGAGATTGATGGAGGCGGCCGGACGGCCAAGCCGGATCCCGCCATTTCTGCCCCTGATCGATTCGACGAAACCGGCTTTTGCCAAATCCTGAACCACCTTCATGAGGTGATTCTGGGAGATCCCATAGGCGTCGGCAACCTCCTTGATCGAACAGATTTTTGCCTCGTGTGACCCGAGGTAAATCATCACGCGGATCGCATAGTCGGTATACCGTGTGAGCTTCATGGCAGCTGCGTCAAAACGCCCAAAGGGAAATGATGCATTTCAGTAGCATCTTTTATCGGCGACGTATACATGCATTCCAGATGCATGATTATGGGTGATGCGATGGATGCGGACAAGTTGGAAGAGAACCAGATCCTGCCGGTGTTGGAGCGGTTTTACGAGAAAGTCCGCTGCGATCCTGCACTTGGTCCGGTCTTCGCCGTGGTTGCGGATTGGTCGGAGCATTTGCAGCGACTGACCGAATTCTGGTCCTCGCTGATGCTGACCTCGGGCAAATACAAAGGCAATCCCGTCGCGATGCACCTGATCCATGCCGACAAGATAGAGCCCGCGATGTTCGAACGCTGGCTCGCGATCTGGCGCGAGACGACGAACGAGATGTTGCCGCAGGTGGTCGCGCAGGAGATGCAGATCAAGGCGGGGCGGATTGCCTCGCGGCTGAATCTGGCGCTGACGGGGGAGATGCTTGAGTGGCGGGCCGAAAAGCCTGCGTCACCGGCAGCGAAGCCATACAAGACGACAAAGATCTTCGATGAAAAGACTGTGCCGCCAGCGCTTCTCGAAAGCCATCGGGTCAAGTTCGGCACCTGGGCGCTCATCCGGGTTCTCAAGGGCAGCATGCGTCTGGTGTCAGGGTATACGGTGACCTCCTTAAACCCGGACTGCATCGGCCGGGTCTTGCCGGAGGTGGAGCATCACTTGGAGCTCCGTGACCCGGTTCGATTTCAGATCGAATTCTTCGATCGCGATCCTCTCCACATTGATAGCATTGAAAGGAAAAAATATGCCTAAGCCACTTTCGCCGCGTACCATCGAATTGGTGAAGCGGAGCGCGCCAGCGGTCGCCGCCCATGCGAGCGACATCACCAGGACGATGTACGGGCTGCTCTTCAAGGATGAACATATCAAGGCGCTCTTCAATCAGGCCAATCACGGTGAGAATGGCTCCCAGGTCCACGCGCTGGCAGCGGCAATCGTCGGTTACGCTCAGAATATCGATAACCTCGCGCCTCTCGTGCCCGTCATCGAAAGGATCGCGCACAAGCACATCGGTTTTCATATCCTCTCGGAACACTATCCCTATGTCGCCAAATCATTGCTGGCGGCAATCCGTGAGGTTCTGGGCGAAGCCGCGTCAGAGGAACTGATCAATGCCTGGGGAGAAGCCTATTGGTTCCTTGCCGACACTCTGATCGAAAGAGAGGAGCAGATACGAGCCGAACTCGAAAAACGGGCAGGCGGCTGGAACGGTTGGCGCGAATTCAGGGTCGCCAAGAAGATCAGGGAAAGTGATGTGGTCACATCCTTTGTCCTGCGCCCGGTCGACGGACAAGCGGTGGCTTTGCATCGGGCCGGCCAGTATCTGACCTTCGATTTCAGCCTTCCGGACGGTGTTAAGATGAAGCGGAATTATTCTATTTCATCCGGCCCGAACCAAGACTTCTATCGTATATCGGTCAAGCGGGAGGAAAACGGCAAAGGCGCCTCGCGCTATCTTCACGATCACGTCGAAGTCGGCACGGTCTTGAAGGTTACTCCGCCTGCCGGAGACTTCTACCTGCCCGAGGAGCCGACCAGCGAAATGATCCTGCTGTCCGGTGGCGTGGGCCTTACGCCGATGGTCAGCATGCTGGAAGCGATCACCGCCGATTATCCCGAAGTCGAAGCGCATTTCGTACATGGAGCGCTCAACAGCTCGACGCACGCGATGGACAGACACGTCCGCTCCCTTGCCCAACGCCATGGCCGGGTATCGGTCAGCACCTTCTACAGTGAGCCGACGGCCGAGGATGCAGCCGGCTATTCCCATGACGAGAATGGATTCATTACCGGGAAATGGCTGGCTGCAAATACGCCGATTGAGACGGCAAATTTCTATGTATGCGGTCCGAAGCCGTTCCTGCGGGCAATCGTTGGTGATCTGCTGAGCCTTGGCGTTTCCCGCGATCGCATCCATTACGAATTCTTCGGACCAACCGATGAGGCGCTTGCCGCCTGAAGCTATCGGTTAGCCGGTTAAATCCCGCACATCTTCAGATTCGCGACCAGGCGAAGCCGTAAGCCGGCTTCGCCTGGTCGATCTCGTTATAAAGACCGTCTTGACACCATAAATTGGATTGAGGTGGCGGCCACCTATTAGGCGAGGAATCCGTCTTTGCGGTCTGTTGCGGCTCTCTGGTGGGGCCATTTTGTCCAGTAAGCAACCCGATTAATCGCCCGTTCATTTTGTGGTCGTTATTGACCACTATCCGCCATTTCGAACAATCCCAGTTTGAATGTAAACTCCCTTTCAAAAGCGATGAAAATGCCTAATTCGAAACGCTCGTGCTCCTGCTCGCATCCAGTTCAGCAAGAATGCATTCGTTGGACACGAACCCAGTAGAAGAGAAAACACTATGACCTCTCAAAATGTTACGGGTGCTTCGAGCGCGCATGTTCAAGCATCGTCCGCGGATCCTGATTTCGGTATTCGTGCGCCGCTCCTGTCGAACGACCAGCTGAGGATCAAGGCTGCGCAGTTTGCGGAAAGCCGCGCCCTTGATGTTACTAGTTTCAAGAATTTTGATTTCTTCCAGCGCCACCGGGAGAATGAAGCCGAGATCCTGAGGGTCTACCGCGCCGCTGCCGCTGACGTCGATGCCGGCGAGAGCATTACGCCCGCCACCGAGTGGCTGCTCGACAATCACTACATCGTCGAAGAGGCGATCCAGGAAGTCCGTCGCGACTTTCCGAAAAAGTTCTATCGCGAGCTGCGTAAGATCACACTCGACGGGACGGAAGTGCCGCGCACGCTCGCGCTCGCCTGGCTCTACATGGCCCATGCCCACAGCAATATCAGCAATGCCGGCATGGCAGCTGTCACGGAGGGGTTCCAAGATAAGGAAACGCTGCGCATCGGCGAACTCTGGGCGCTGCCCTCGCTCGTCCGTTATGTGCTGATCGATAACCTTCGCCGCGTCGCGTCTCAGATCGACAAAAGCCGCCTGATGCGGGCAAGCGCCAATGCCGCGGCGACCCAGGCGATTGCGCTCGGCGACGCAGGCGCGGCCGATCATCTGGAGACGCTGGCTGCCAGCCTCGACGATACGACCTTCGTCACCCAGCTGCATTACCGCCTTCGCAATGCGCTCGAGCCGACCGAAGCCGCGCTGAGCTGGCTTGAGAGCAAGCTTGCCGCAAAGGGGACCGACGCCGAAGCCGTCATGTCGGCGGAACAGGCTCGTCTTGGCGCGGCCAATGCTCTGATGGGCAGTATCATCAAGAGCCTGCGCGAGATCAACGACACCGACTGGTCCGAATGGGTCGAAGAGGTCAGCACCATCGACAAGCTGCTCTGGCAGCAGACGGATTATGCCGAGCTTGATTCCGGTTCCCGCAACAGCTATCGCCGCCAGATTGAAAAGCTCGCAAAGCGCTCCGACAAGACGGAAATGGATATCGCCGAGGCGGCCGTGCGCCTGGCCGACCGCGCCAAGGCCGGCAGCCAGGACCTTTCGGCTTCAGCCGGCAATGTCGGCTATTATTTCGTCGGCAATGGACGTCCGGCGCTCGAAACCGAGATCGGCTTCCGGCCGCCGCTCGGCTTGCGGTTCATGCGTGTGATCCGCAAGCTGAACTGGCTGGCGATTGCGGTACCGGTTCTGCTGCTGACGCTGCTGGCGCTGGTCATCACCGATGCGATTTTCGTTGACGCCGGCATGCCGCTTTTTGCGACGATCGTGCTGCTTCTGATGTTTGCGCTTCCAGCTTCCGAGGGGGCGACCGGCCTCTTCAACTTCTTTGCCACCTTCTTCATCACGCCTGACCGCCTCGTCGGCTATGAATTCAAGAAGGGCCTGCCGGCGGAAGCGCGCACGCTCGTCACGATCCCCTGCCTGATCGGCAAGCGCGAACATGTCGATGAACTCGTTCGTAACCTCGAAGTTCATTATCTCGCCAATGCGCGCGGCGAAATCTATTACGCGCTTTTGAGTGACTGGCCGGACGCGCAGGAGGAACAGAACGCCCGCGATCTGGAAGTGCTCGACTATGCGTTGAGCAAGATTGCCAATCTGGAGGCACGTTACGCCGAAGACGGCAAGCAGCGGTTCTACCTCCTGCATCGCCGCCGCCAATATAATCCCGCCGAAGGCGCCTGGATGGGCTGGGAGCGCAAGCGCGGCAAGCTGCACGAACTCAATATGCTGCTGCGTGGCGAGCCGAATACGAGTTTCCTGCCGGGCGCCGATGTCGTGCCGCAGGACGTGAAATATGTGATGACGCTCGACAGCGACACGCGTGTCGTCCGCGACACGGTGACCAAGCTTGTCGGCAAGCTGCATCATCCGATCAACCGCCCGGTCTTCGACGAAAAGAAACAGCGTGTCGTCGATGGTTACGGCGTGCTCCAGCCCCGCGTGACGCCGTCGCTGACGACAGGCAAGGATGCATCGACCTTCCAGCGCGTCTTCTCGGTCAACCGCGGTCTCGACCCTTACGTCTTTGCCGTCTCCGACGTTTATCAGGACATTACCGGTGAAGGCACGTTCACCGGCAAGGGGCTCTATCACGTCGATGCTTTCGAAGCCTCGCTGAAGGGCCGGATCAAGGAAAACTCCGTTCTGAGCCACGACCTGCTTGAAGGTTCGATGGCGCGCTGCGCACTGGTGACGGACTGCGAACTGGTCGAGGATTTTCCGATCCGCTATGAGGTGGAAGTCTCGCGTCAGCATCGCTGGGCGCGCGGCGACTGGCAGCTTCTTCCCTATATCTTCGATGATCGCCGCGGCGTCACCGCGCTCGGCTGCTGGAAGATGTTCGACAATCTGCGCCGCTCGCTGACCCCGATCGCCTGGTTCCTGGCATCGGTTCTCGGCTGGTACTGGATGGACCCGCTTGGTGCGCTTATCTGGCAGATCCTTTTGATCTTCAGCCTGTTCGTTGCGCCGACCCTGTCGCTGATCAATGGTATCATCCCTCGCACCAGCGACATCATCCTTCAGGCGCACCTGCATACGGTCTGGAAAGACATCGAGAATGCCAACGCCCAGGTGGCGATGCGCATCGTCTTCATCGCCGACATTGCCTGCGTGATGGCCGACGCAATCATCCGCTCGCTCTATCGACTGTTCGTCAGCCGCAAGCTGATGCTGCAGTGGCGCACCGCCGCGAGCGCCCAGGCCATGGCGCAGACGACCATCCTCGGCCACTACAAGGTCATGTGGCGGGCTCCGGTGCTTGCCATCCTGGCATTGCTTTTCGTCATTTCCTCCGGCGACAGCGCCTGGATGGTCGGTCTTCCCTTTGTCATTCTGTGGGCGCTCTCGCCGGCTATCGCCTGGACGGTCAGCCAGACGGCGGAAACCGAAGACCGGCTCGATGTGCCGGAGACTGTCCGCAACGAATTGCGCAAGATCGCAAGGCGTACCTGGCGCTATTTCGACCACTTCGTGGTTCCCGGCCAGCATTACCTGCCGCCGGACAATGTCCAGCAGACGCCGCATGCCGTTGTCGCCATGCGCACCTCGCCGACCAATATCGGCGTCTACCTGCTGTCAGTGATTTCGGCGCGTCGTTTTGGTTGGATTTCCTTCGAAGACGCGGTCAAGCGTATCGAACAGACGATCGAAACCGTCGATAGGCTCGAGAAGTATCGCGGTCATCTCTTCAACTGGTATCATACCGACACGCTGAAGCCGCTTGGCCGGCGATATGTATCATCGGTCGATAGCGGCAATTTTGCCGGCCATCTGATTGCAGTATCGTCAGCCTGCCGCATCTGGGCGCAGTCGCCGCTTGCCCACATTCACACCGACCTCGATGGCATCGGCGATGTCGCGGCGATTCTTCGCGAGGTGCTGAACGAGCTTCGGGAAGAAGACAAGTCGGTCCGATCCCTTCACGATCGTCTGGATGGGCGGATCGCCGACCTCGAGACTGCGGTTGCCACCGGCAAACGTGAGAAGGAATTCTCTTCGGGTCTGATCGAGCGATTTGCCGGACAGGCACGGGAAATTCGCGAACTCGCCGGCAGCCTCGACCGGGAGGTCAAGACAGCGCAGAGCGACGAGGTTGTCCATTGGGCGGAAAAGCTTGTGGCGACCTGCGAGCTTCATCAGACAGATAAAGCCTTCGATCCTTCGCAGGTGGATGCTATCAGCGAAAGGCTGACCCGCGTCGGCAATCGCGCTCGCGAAATTGCCTTCGACATGGACTTCAGCTTCCTCTATCGCCCCGAGCGCCGACTGCTGTCGATCGGCTTCCGGGTGGAGACGGAAGAAGTCGATGCGGCCTGCTACGATCTGCTTGCCTCGGAAGCACGGCTGACGAGCCTGTTCTCCGTCGCCAAGGGCGACCTTCCGACGGAGCATTGGTACAAGCTCGGCCGTCACGTCGTCCCGGTCGGCCCGCGCGGAGCACTCGTCTCCTGGTCCGGCTCGATGTTCGAATATCTGATGCCGCCGCTCGTCATGCAGGAGCGTAGCGGAGGTATTCTCAACCAGACCAACAATCTGATCGTTCTCGAACAGATGAATTATGCCCGCAAACTCGGCACTCCCTGGGGCATTTCGGAAGCGGCCTTCAATGCCCGCGACCACCAGATGAATTATCAGTACAGCAACTTTGGCGTGCCGACGCTCGGCCTGAAGCGCGGTCTCGGCCAGAATGCCGTCATCGCGCCTTACGCTTCGCTGCTGGCGAGCCAGTACCACCCGGTCGCCGCACTCGAAAACCTCAACAGGCTGAGGGCCGTCGGCGCGCTTGGCATGTATGGTTTCCATGATGCCGTGGACTTCACGCCGAACCGCGTGCCTGAGGGCAAGCCGTGCGCGGTGGTCTATAACTACTATGCGCACCACCACGGCATGTCGATTGCAGCCGTTGCCAACGTCGCCTTCGACGGCATGCTGCGCGAACTCTTCCACGCCGATCCGGTCATCGAGGCAGCCGAATTGCTGCTGCAGGAAAAGGCACCGCGCGACATCCCTGTGATGGCGGCCAAACACGAAACCGATGCGCCTGCCACCATCCAGGGCGACCTCATGCGCCCGGAAGTGCGCCGCCTGGAAGACCCGGCATCGCGCGAACGCGAATTGCTGCTGCTCTCCAACGGTCGCTATTCGACCATGCTGACTGCGACAGGCTCCGGCTACAGCCGCTGGAAGAACCTCTCCGTCAACCGCTGGCGGGCCGATCCGACCGAGGATCGCTGGGGCTCCTTCATCTTCCTGCGGGATACCGCATCGAACGAATGGTGGTCCGCGACGGCCGAGCCGCGCTCGATTGCCAACGAGCACGTGCGCGTCAGCTTCAGCGACGACAAGGCTGAATTCATCAAGACCGTCGGCGAACTGACGAGCGAGATGGAGGTCTTCGTCGCGAGCGATCACGATGCGGAAGGCCGCCGCCTGACGATAACCAATACCGGCACGGAAGATCGCGTCATCGAAGTGACCTCGTATATGGAGCCGGTTGCGACACTCGATATCGTCGATACGGGCCACCCGGTCTTCGCCCGCATGTTCCTGAAGACCGAGATCGCAGCAGCCGGCGATGCGATCTTCGTCGAGCGCCAGAAGCGTGGCCTGACCGATCCCGATGTCGCCATCGCGCAGCTCATCGTTGATACGTCAGGCGAAAATGGCTCGACGCAATATGAGACTGACCGCATGCGCTTCCTCGGTCGTGGCCGGACCCTGACCGAAGCTGCGGCTTTCGATGCCGATGCCAAGCTGTCAGGCACGGACGGTTTCACCATGGATGCCTGCGTGTCGCTGCGCCGTACGCTTCGCGTGCCGGCCGGCGAAAAGGTCAGCGTGACCTTCTGGACCGTTGCGGCCGGCGAACGCGCCGAACTCGAAGCGGCGCTCGAGCACTATCGCCAGCCGGAGAGCTTTGCCCAGGGCCTCGTCCAGGCCTGGACGAGAACGCAGAGCCAGTTGCGCCAGATCGGCGTCAACTCGAAGGAAGCGGCCGCCTATCAGCGGTTCGCCCGCTACATTATCTATCCCGACATGGCGCTGCGCGCCGACAGCAAGCTGGTTCGCGAGGGCCTGAAGTCCCAGTCCGTGCTCTGGGGCGCAACGCTCTCCGGCGACGCGCCACTGATGACGCTGCGCATCACCGATGAGCTCGGCACCGATCTTGTCAAGGAATTGCTGCGCGCCCAGGGCCTCCTGCAGGCCCGCGGCGTCGAGGTCGATCTCGTTATCTTCAATGAGCGCGCCGGTGAGGCGGCCGGCGAGATGCAGCGCACGATCGACCAGCTTTGTGACGCCGCGCGTCACGCCAGCGAGATCGCCGGTATCCAGCGCAACATCTATGTACTGCGCAAGGATCTGACGACGCCGGAAGCCTATGACGCCATTATCGCCGCCTCGCGCGTCGTTTTGCGCGGCCGCGACGGCAGCCTGATCGATCAGGTGCAGAAGGCCCGCTCCGTTGCCGGCTCTCCGGCGCTGCTCGGCCAGTGGGGCGATTCCACCCTCGTGCCGAGGATGGCCCGCGGGGCCGCTCCTTCCGAGCCTGTGGATGGCAGCGATCTCGCCTTCTGGAATGGCTATGGCGGCTTTGCGGCCCATGGCAGCGAATACGTTGTGCGCCTGTCGGGCGGCGAACAGACGCCGCATCCGTGGGTTAATATCATGGCCAATGACAGTTTCGGCTTCCATGTCTCGGCCGAAGGCGCTGCCTTCACCTGGAGCCAGAACTCCCGCGACCATCAGCTGACGCCTTGGACCAACGACATGGTCACCAACCGGCCGGGCGAGGCCTTCTACCTGAAGGATCTCGACCGCGGTTCGGTCATCGTGCCCTATGCATCGCTGGCGCAGCGTTCCGACACGCGCTTCGAAGCCCGCCATGGCCTTGGCTACTCGGTCTTCTCGACGGTTCAGGACGAAATCGCCCTGAAGGTCACGCAGACCCTGCATATGCAGAAGTCGGTCAAGCTGACGCAGTTGCGCATCCGCAACGAAGCAGGTGAAGCCCGCAAGCTGCGTCTTTACGGTTATGCCGAATGGATCCTCGGCAATAACCCGACGAAGAGCAAGCCCTTCATCATCTCGAACTTCGACAGCGCGAGTGGGGCGGTCTTTGCGAATAATCCGTTCAGCGTGAGCTTCGGCACGCGTGTTGCGGCATTTGCGGCAAGCGAGGCACCGTCGAGCGTTTCCACCAGCCGCCGCGAATTCATCGGCCGGCACGGAACGATCCAGCAGCCGCGCACCGTCTCCGCGGGCTCGCGTCTCTCCAACGCTCTGGATCTCGATGGCGATCCGGCAGCCGCCATGGCCTTCGATCTGACGATCGGGCCTGGCGAAGTGCGCGACATCTGCTTCTATATGGGCGATGCCGCCTCGCAGGAAGAAGCGGCTGCTCTGATTGCCGATATCCGCTCTGTCAGCTTCGAAGAGGTTCTTGGGCTGACCCGCGATTTCTGGAAGAACTTCACCGGCAAGACGCGTGTTTCGACTCCGGATCAGCGCCTCGACTTCATGGTCAACAGCTGGCTCCCCTATCAGACCTACGGCTGCCGTATCATGGCCCGCACCGCCTTCTACCAGTCGAGCGGCGCTTGGAACCTGCGCGACCAGCTGCAGGATTCGCTGGCCTTCCTGCTGCACTCGCCGGAAATCGCCCGCAAGCAGATCCTGAACACCGGCAGGCGCCAGTTCCCCGAAGGCGACTTTCAGCATTGGTGGCTGGCAGACAGCGGCGCTGGCGTTCGCACGAACATCTCCGACGATCCGGTGTGGCTCGCCTATGCGGTTGATCAGTATTACACAGCGACCGGTGACGCTGCGATCATGGATGAGATGCTACCCTTCGTTGAAGGTGCGCAGCTCAGCCCCGGTCAATATGATGCCTTCATCCAGCCGCGTGTTTCCGACAATACCGCGTCGCTTTACGAGCATGCCGCCCTCGGCCTTGATCTTGCGATCAAGCGCACCGGCGTCAACGGTTTGCCGCTGATGATGAGCGGTGACTGGTGTGACAAGATGGACCGAGTGGGCATGGCCGGCCGTGGCGAAAGCGTCTGGCTCGGCTGGTTCCTGGCCGGTGCGCTGCGCCGCTTCATTGCCTATGCCGAAGCTCGTGGCGACACACAGCGTGTCAGCCACTGGACCGCGCATCTGGAAAAGCTCAAGAGCGCGATCGAAACGGCGGGCTGGGACGGCGAATATTACCGCCGTGGCTATTACGACAACGGCGCGCCGCTCGGCTCCAGCCAGTCGGAAGAGGACAAGATCGATTCGATCGCCCAGTCCTGGAGCGTGCTGTCAGGCGAGGGTAATCCGGAACGCAGCGACATGGCGATGAAGGCCGTCCTCGACAAGCTCGTCGATGAAGAGGGCAAGTTCATCCGCCTGCTGACGCCGCCCTTCGTCAAGCCGGTTAACGATCCCGGCGTGATCAGGGCTTATCCGCCGGGTGTTCGCGAAAACGGTGGCCAGTACACCCATGCTGCCACCTGGGCAGTTCTGGCTCTCGCCCGCATGGGGCGGGCCGAAGACGCCTGGCGCGCCTTCGAGATGTTGAATCCGATCAATCATTCGCTCGATAAATCGTCTGCAGACGTCTATCGCATCGAGCCGTATGTGATCGCCGGCGACATTTATGGCGAGGGTGCGCTCAAGGGCCGCGGCGGCTGGAGCTGGTACACCGGTTCGGCTGGCTGGCTCTACCGCGTGGCAGTCGAGGGCATCCTCGGCATCCGCTCGGAGAATGGCCGCCTGCACGTCAGGCCGGTCCTACCGGCCGGATGGAACGGCTTCTCCGCCGAACTCGATCTCCCGAGCGGGAAATATCAGGTTTCCGTTTCGAAGGTGGACGCGGGTCGCTGCTCCGTGACCATCAACGGCGCTGCAGTCGATGATCTGAACGAAGGATATCTGCTCGCGGCCAAATAAGACTCACTGCCGGGGCAGACTGACTGGTGTCACTGCCCCGGCGATTGCCGCGATCAGGCTCGTTCAATCCGTCGGCAGAGTGAAGACGGGGCAGGGATCGGCAATGCCGCGCAATCGGTGTTCACCCAGTGGAACCAACTGCGTTGTGGTCTCCGCCGCGAGCGCACCAGATATTAGCACACGATGACCAAGGGATTTGCAGAGCCCTTCCAGCCGGCTGACCAGATTGACCGCGGGGCCGATGGCAGTGAAATCCAGCCGGTCGGCAGCACCGATATTGCCCCAGAGCATTTCGCCGAAATGCAGCGCCACGCCGAAGGGCAACGGTGGCAGACCCTGTGCTTGTCGTGTGGCGTCGAGATGAGCCATGCCGGCACGGGCGGCAGCGACGGCGCGCAGCGAGGCTTCGCAGGCTTCACCGGGCGTTCCGGTAACGGGAAAGATCGCTAGGACACCGTCCCCGATGAACTTCAGCACCTCGCCCCCGAAAGCATGCACTGCACCTGCAATACGATCGAACCAGGCATCGAGGGCGGCGATCATGAGAGAGGGGTCGGTTGCTTCGGAGAGGGCCGTGAAATCGCGCAGATCAGCGCAGAGCAAAGCGGCGCGAATGGTTTCACCATTGCTGCGGCCGAGCGCTCCGGCCTGTACCTGCGCGGCACTGCGTTTACCGAGATAAGCTTCCAGAAGGGTTGTCAGCGCCGTTCGGGCGGTCAGCGCCGCCAGGGGTGCCGCTGCAAAGCGCGCGGCCTGGTGCAGCCGATCCGCCTCCGCCGGATCGAGCGAGCGAAATCCGGCCCAGCTCAATCTCGGACTGTCGGAGCCTCGGCCGATCTCTTCTTCATATATTGGTCCAAGCCCGGCAAGCCAGTCGCCCGCAGCCTTGTTGAGCGAGCTGCCGGCAAAGTCGAGTGCCTCGATAACGGCGCCGGTCTCCGCCCGCCACAACCAGGTGCGGCGCGCAATGATCGGATGCGGAACGGAGAGAGTGAGAGCCCCGCCCGCAAGTGGCAGACCGTCGGCAAGCAACTGGCGGCCAAGCTCGGCGATGAATTGTTCGGGGCTGGACGAGGTGCTGGCCTCATCGATCAGCCAGGCGAGATGGGCGGGCAAATTCATATCTCGATCATGCCATAGCGGTCACCTGATGTCAGCCAGACGTCGCTTTCCTCGTGAATTCTGGTTCTCATTTCAAATGAGAAGCTTGGTTATTTCCTACCATAAAAGGGATCGGGGCCTGGGTCGCGTCCAGCCGCCACGGTGCTCAAACGGCCAAGGTAGTGAGCCCAGCCCTCGGCATGGCCGGCGCATTGTTCTGTATTGGGCAAGCCGGTATGTGTCAGACGCAGGAGCGTTCCATCAGGTTGTTCGATCAGATCGATCTCGACGAGGCTCGACCCCGGCGGCACGACCTCGCTGCCGTCCCAGCCGAAGCTATAGGCCAGCCGATGGACCGGCACTACTTCGCGAAACGATCCGCGCGCGAAACGCGCACCGGTCACGTTGACGAGATAAAGCCCTCCGGGCTGCGGCTCGATATCCGCCTCTGTTCCCATCCAGCGGAGGATCTTTTCCGGATCCGTCAGCAGGGCGAAGACTGCCGCAGGCGGCGCAGAAAGGTGCGTTTCGCGGCGAACGACGAGAGCTTCTTGCATCGCTTTCTCCCGAGTTTGGTCTGCGCCGACCGAGGGGCACGACGCGGTGTCCTCAATTACTTTAGGGGGAAGATCCCTCGCAGCAAGGGCGTCGTGAGTGGTTGTCTTGAGAATTATGGTTGCCGTCACGCGTATACAGATGACGGGCAAATTACGGATTTGCCTTCAGAAAGGCGACTGATCGTCGACTTCGAAGCTCCACAATCCCCAGAAGCGCATCTTTGTTCCGGGGACTTTTCTGTTTGGCGCGGCCAGAAATTCAGCAAGTTCATGCTCGTTCCACACGAGCCCCTCTTCGCCGGCTTTCTTCAAGGCAGGGGAGTAGGCGTAGTCGTCTACGCCTGCTGCCCGCCTTCCCACGACACCCTTCAGAGAGGGGCCAAATGTACTCCTGCTGTCATCGACAATATGGCATGACGAACAGGCCCGGAAAATTCTCGCACCACGATCCGCATCAGCCGCGAAACTATTGCTCGCAAGTGAAGCCGCCGCAATTGCCAATGCGATTGTTTTCAACGTCGTTCTAGGCCTGCGCATCGATCTTCGTGAGTTTGAAGAAGAACCGCCTTTCGTCGTCGCGCACGCACATCATCCCGGCCAGTGTGTCATCGTTCACCCGTCTGAAATGGTCGACGATCGGTTGCTTGTCGTAGATCATTGCAGCGCTTGCGACCTGCTCGAATGCCCGAACTTCCAGGGCAGCTGTCGTGCCCTGTGCGCGGAACGCCTTCTGCAGATGCGAAAACAGGCTTCGGGCAAGGGAGGTCCGTCCCAACGGCGCAAACCTGATTGCAAGCCCGACGGGCACGATGCGTGGATCAATGGCCACGAGCCGCCCCGGAAGCCACTGAAAGAGCAGGGCGTCCGCTCGCATGTCGGGGTGGAAGCGCTTGCCGAACCATCGCAAATTCTCGAGAACGCCGTCCAGTGGATGCCCTGACGGAATGCCGGCGCCTCTCCAAAGCCCGGTCATCTCAATCGGATCGAGAGGTTCGAGCGACCGGAACCAATCCGTCATGTCTTTCTGCAGGTCCGCTTGCACGGTTTCACCTTTTCTTATGATCACGCCAGAAACGACGTGGTGTTTGGCTGCGGAGATTCCGAGGACCAATTCCTTGTCTCTGGCCGGAACTTTAGAAGTCCGTACTGGTTGGATTGAACATAAAGAGCATCAATCGCAAGACAGTGTCCGGCAAAATGGGGGTTCATTGTAGCTTTTTCGCCCCGGCGTTGGCGATATCAATCCGCGTTCATGTGCGAAAAGCTGCCGCGGGATACCCGGCCCGACATACGATTGATCGAACACAATGAGGCCGGTTATGACCAAACTCGACAAGCAACATCGCGAACATTTGGAAGCACCTCCAGACGCCCCGGGAAACAAGGTCGGACACGGTCCGCTTATCAGGGGGTCGAGCGAGCAGGATGCCATAAGGCCAGGCGTCAACGATCCCCGCCTGATGCCGATTGGCAAGCCAGGTATTCGCGTTCGTGAAGGGAAGCGATGACTTCCCCGCAACTCAACGCAGGTTGCGGGAACAGGGAGCGACCCCGATGTGGACTTTGCGGCAAATACCCCTGACCAGGCGCCGGATGCATCGCCTTTCCGGTAAGCCTCTCCTGTTTGGGCTTGTCTTCGGGTTGCTCGTCGCCGCCCCCCATACTGCCATGAGCCAGGTCGGCAGCAGGGAACGGCAACCGGGATGTCAGGCGGATAGCCAGGCGCCAGTCGACACGGATCGGCAGACCGAGAATGAGGGATCGGAAAGCAAAATATCTCGCTGCAAAGGCGTTCTGACGCCTCCGCCGACGGGCGATCGCGGGTTGGTTGAACCGGCCCCTCCTACCGGGGACATGCCGGTCATTCGACCGGGCGACATTCCCCAGCAGGTACCTGCCCCCAAATAACAATAGGCGACAGAGCTCCAATCGTCATCGTCAGATGCCCGATATCTACGGGAACATGTCGTAACGGCCCCGCCGGAAGGACGGTCGTTCTTTGATGCGCTCGAAATAGGCTGCAACCGCCGATAACCCGGGTCGTTCGATGGGGGTGTGAAGCCATCGATTGACCGAAAGGCCGATCACGATGTCGGCCAGCGTGAATTCGTCTCCGGCCACGAAAGATCCTGTCGTCGAGAGGGTCTTCTCCAGGATTTCCATCTTGCCGTTCCAGTCCCTGGCGCTGATGGTGATGACGGAGGGGTCGGAATAGGCGAGGTCCTTGCGCACAAGGCCTTGGAATGCACCGCGCCAGGCACTGTTGAGTTCCGTCGCTTGCCAATCCATCCACCGTTCGACGAGCGCCCGTCTCCATGGGGAGGACGGCAGGAGATCGTCGCGGCCATATCTGGACGCGAGATAACGGCAGATCGTATTCGACTCCCATAAGATGCCGTCATCGCTATCGATGACCGGCACAAGACCATTCGGATTAAGCGCAAGGAATTCCGGTGCGCGGGTCGAGGCAAATCCCGTCCCCCAATCCTCCTGCACGTAGTCGATGCCGATCTCTTCGCAGGTCCAGAGCACCTTGCGAACATTGATGGACGATTGCCTGCCAAGAACTCGAAGGACGCCCATGATCCACTCCTAACCAGTCGGCCTTGGTTATCGAATGAGATCTTGCTTTGCACCACCAAACATGTCGCGGCGACAACAAAGCCGGCACTTATGCTTGCCCGGCAATTTACCGCAGCAATTTCAGGGATCCGGTGAGCGACCTTACCCATTTAGCCGGTCCGGCAAGGCCCAGTCCATCGATCTCCTCATCGCTCAAGTCCCTGTCCGGGAACTGGCGCTGGTAGTCAGTATAGTCGTGCAGTGATCGCGCAAAACCAGGAAACGGTACGATGGCGTGTTCCTCCGGCTGGTTCAGCGCCTTCAGCAGGATCTGTCGGATCGTCAGTCCGTCGGCCTGGAGGATTGGCACCGGTCGATTGGAGACGATATCGGTGGCCCTGCCGGCACGGTCGCTGAGCCTCTCGGCGCCAAGGAGCGGCATCTTGGCGCCTACGCCGATCCCGATGGCGCTGACTGTGTTTGCAATGAGAGCGGGCGGGAGTTTGGGGTCGACGACAATGGCAATGCGGATATCGGATAGCATCTGAAAGACCTGAGATTATGATGGCGACAGCCTAAGCGATCGCAGCAGAACAATCCTGTCTGATATTGCCGTCCTCCGCCGAAATTTGGTAAGATCGACCCGCTTTCTGTAATTTTTGGGTAGATGCTTTCTATGGCGACATTTGAGCCGGTTGAACTGAAAATCCTTTCGAGCCTGCAGACCGAGGGGCGGCTGACAAATCAGGAATTGTCTGAGCGTGTCGGGATGTCGACGTCCCCCTGCTGGCGAAAAGTGCGTCAGCTTGAAGAGACAGGTGTGATCCGAGGTTACAGGGCCGACCTCAACCGGCGCAAACTCGGGCTCGGCGTCCTTGCCTTCATCCGGGTGAAGATTGATAGTCACAACGAGGCAGAGGCGGATTCCTTTGCCGCCGAGGTTGCACGGCTACAGGAAGTCGTTGCCTGCTACAGCATTGCCGGAGACTCGGATTTTCTGTTGCAGGTCGTCTCGGCTGATCTCGATTCCTATGCCGATTTCGCCATGTCGGTCGTGCGGCGTCTGCCGCGCATCAAGGAAATGCAGACTACGTTTGTTCTCAAGGAAATCAAGCCGTTCGAAGGGTTTCCGGTAGGTCTCTAAGAGGCCGATCTGAACCGATAACCGGTAGAATAGCCGTCCAGCAAAAGCTGGACGGCTGATCGTGCTGAAAAGTAGGCCGTCATGGCTTCAATATAGGCTGGATCAAAATAATCACGCTTTAACGAATTCAGTCTGGCGGACGGCGCTTGCGCCAAGCTTTTCGCGACGCACAATAAGTATGACAATTCCGTTTTCTCGGCAAAGCTGCGGTTAGCGAGCAATCTGCCGGCATGCGCGGTAACGCGATCAAGTTCAGAAGCTGGAGCCAAAATTTTAGTTTCAACCCGATTGACCGGATCGGAAGTCTTGCATTAGCTTTATTAAATCAATTTGATTGAATCTAAAAATATCAAGCAAGGGAACCATGGGCGATCATCGGATATGTCGGCCCGTCCAACTTCTACGAGAAAGCCGTCGGCGCAACCGCGATCCCGGCATCTATGCCGGCATGCTCAAGAGCTGATCCCGACCATACGAACGGAAAGAAGCAATCATGCCCAAACCGCGACATCAGGCCCTGCGGCTCGAAACTCTCTGGAACCCGCCAACCGACGGCAAGGATTTCTCTTATGTCCTGCAGCTCAAGAATCTGGCCGCCGAGCCGCTCTCGGGCTTCTCGCTCTGCGTCAGTGGCCCGGGGCGGGTCGATCCCGCTGGACGTGTTGAGGGTGCAACAGTTTCGAGGAGGCTGTCGAACTTCACCGAATTCCAGCCGCCGGAAGGTTTCGTTCTCGGCAAGGGCGAAACCTGGACGATATCAGTCCATGCGTTGAGCTGGCAGTTCCGCCATTGGACGGATGGTGCAACCAGCGCCTACGTCGCTTTTGCCGACGGTAGCACTGTTTCGCTCGGGATCGAACCTACGCGGTCATCTGCAAGCAATGTGCCCCTGAAGCGCGGGGCGGAGAGTTTTCCCGTGCCGGCCGTGGTGCCGGTGCAGGTTTCGATCATTCCTTGGCCCAACCATGTCGCTGTCGCCTCACGGCGACCCCTGCCGGCGGGCTTTACACTGCAGGCCGAAGATGTGGGAGCGAAGGCGGCAGCCGATAGCTTCAAGACACTGGTCGACCATCTCTTCGCCGTTGAGGGTATCATCCGCTCGGCTGCGGAAGGGGCTGTAACTGTCAGCTTGACGAAGTCTGCTGGCCTAGGCCCCGAGGCATACCGGCTGACCTTCGAAGAGGAGGCGATCACCCTCGAAGCAAGCGGCCAAACCGGCTTTCTCTACGGCCTCGTGACCCTCGGCCAGATCTGGCGGGGTGCGCGTCTGCATCCGCAGGCCTTCCAGTTCCCGGCTTCAGGCGAAATTGTTGATGAACCATCGATGGCCTGGCGCGGTCTGCATCTGGATGTTGCTCGTCAGTTTTACGGCGAGGCGGAAATCAAGAAACTGATGGCGGTACTCGCCTGGAACAAACTCAACCGCTTCCACTGGCACCTCTCCGATGACGAAGCCTGGCGCGTGGAGATCGACGCGTACCCGGCATTGACCGAGGTCGGTGCTTGGCGCGGCCACGGTCTTACCCTGCCGCCGCTGCTTGGCTCCAGCCCGGCCCGTACAGGCGGCTACTACACCAAAGCCGCCATTCGCGAGATCGTCGCCTACGCAAAGGAGTTCGGCATCGAAATCGTACCGGAGATCGATATACCAGGCCACTGCTACGCCATGTTGCAGGCGATACCGGAACTGCGCGATCCGCAGGAGGCCGGTAGCTACTATTCCGTTCAGGGCTTCCCCGATAACTGCATCAACCCCGCCCGTGAAAAGACCTATGAGGTGATCGAAACGATCTTCTCGGAACTCATTGAGCTTTTCCCCTTCAAGACCATCCACATCGGCGCCGATGAAGTGCCGCTCGGCGCATGGTCCGGTTCGCCCGAGGCTCTTTTAAAGCTGCGTTCGCTTGCCAGCGACGAGATCGCCGATGCGCATGCCAAGCGCCTGAACGTCATTACCAATACACATGGTGCCGACGACATCCATGGTTCGGGTGCGGCCTTCCTGCAGGCGGAATTCCTGAAGCGCATTCAGAACTTCCTCGCCTCCAAGGGCTGCATCACCGGCGGCTGGGAAGAAGCGGCGCATGGCGACGTCATCGACAAGTCGAAAAGCTATCTCTGCAGCTGGCGCAATGTCGAAGTCGCGGCCGAACTTGCCGATCGTGGCTACGAGATCGTCGTCTGCCCGGGACAGGTCTACTATCTCGACATGGCGCTGCGGCCAGACTGGGATGAGCCCGGTGCCAGCTGGGCCGGCACCTCGGATGCCGAGAAGCTCTACACGTTCGATCCGGTTGGCGGCTGGACGGAAACGCAGAAGCAGAGGCTTCGCGGCATTCAGGCCTGCATTTGGTCCGAACCGATGACCGATCGCGCCGTCTTCGATCGGCTGGTCTTTCCGCGCTTGTCCGCGCTTGCCGAAACGGGCTGGACGAAACCGTCGTCCAAGTCGTGGGAGCGTTTCAGGGCGCTTGCAGGGCTGATGCCGCTGCTCTACGGGCTGCAGCAATCGTAAGCTCAGGTTAGGATTGAGGATCATTTTGCCATCACCGGAGCCGGTGATGGCAAGGGATACAGACATTGCTCTCAAGCTGGGGGCTTGAGCGTCGCAGACACACCAAAGCAAGCCTGCGCCAGCGGTCAGCCCTGCTGATCCGGCGGCGAGGCGGCGCATCCGGGTTCGGCGATACGAATGGGGCGGGTTCCAATAGGGGCGCCGGTCGCGCGATCGATGGTGATGGGATCGATTTCGGTTCCGGTCTCGGCGTCGAAGAAACGCGTGACTTCGCCGCCGCCGCGGTGCTTGCGGCCCCAGGCGCCGATCGCAAACAGAACCGGCAGGAAGTCTCGGCCGGCTTCCGTCAGCACATATTCGTCGCGCGGCGGACGCTCGGAATAGCGGCGTTTTTCCAGCAACCCTTCCTCGGTAAGCGATGACAGCCGACCCGTCAGCATCGTCGGGGCGATGCCGAGGCTTTTTCGAAAATCATCAAAGCGGGTCAGTCCCGCATGGGCATCGCGCATGATCAGCATAGTCCACGCATCGCCCACGAGCGCCAGGCCTCGGGCGATGAGACAAGGCTGGTTCGAAAGATTTTTCATGTCGATATCTTTTTAGTAGTGACTTGCTATCAATTTGATAGTAACAGAATGCGCATAGATGTTCCACGTCAAAACGAAGGCAGATGTCAATGAGCAAAAGAGAACGCGGTATCGCCCTGGTCACCGGGGCTTCCTCCGGCATCGGGCTGGTAACGGCGCAAGCCTTGCTGCGCGACGGTTACCGCGTCTTCGGCACCAGCCGAAAGGCGATGGCCGACACTGCCGACGGCATCACCATGCTGATCTGCGATGTCATCGACGATCAATCCGTTCAGGGCGTCGTTGACGAAGTTCTGAGCCGGGCAGGGCGGATCGATCTTCTCGTCAACAATGCCGGGATCGGCCTGCTTGGCGGCGCCGAGGAGTCGACGACGGCGCAGGCGAAAGCCGTATTCGACGTCAACGTCTTCGGCACCATCAGAATGACGAATGCTGTGCTCCCGATGATGCGGCGGCAGGGCAAGGGGCGGATCATCAATCTCAGCTCGATCCTCGGGCTGATCCCGGCCCCCTTCAACGCGCTCTACGCAGCGACCAAGCACGCGATCGAAGGCTATTCGGAATCTCTCGATCACGAAGTGCGGACGCAAGGCATCCGCGTCGTGCTCGTCGAACCTGGTGTCACCCGCACATCCTTCGAAGAGAACATTACGCGCCCGGACCAGCCGCTTGCCGTCTACGATGCGGTGCGCGCCGGTGCGGAGAAGCTGATGCGCGAGGTCGTTTCGAAGGGCGATGCGCCCGAGGTGGTCGCCGCAACCGTCGTCAAGGCAGCCAATGTGACATCACCCAAGAGACGCTATACGGCCGGGAAAGCAGCAGGACAGGTGCGTTTCATCCGTCGCTTCCTGCCCGAGTCCTTCGTCGACAAGAGCCTCCGGAAATTCAATAGGCTTCCCGTTTGAGCTTGCCTCACCGCATTTCCGGCGCAGGACAGAAACGAAAGTTCGTCCCCCGAAAGCATTCCGGATCAATCGCTGGAAGAAGGGCGGCGCCCTCAAGGCTGCCGTCCCGTTCCGCCCGGAGCGAACAGACGTTTCTCGAGTGAAGGGGCTTCACTGTCGCTGCCGATAGGCAGAGGGGGTGACGCCTGTGCCCAACTTAAATGCCCGTGTCATGTGGCTCTGGCTGCTGAAGCCGCAGACCGAAGCGATCTGCGCTATCGGCTCCATGCCGCGCAGCATCGATTTGGCGCGCTCGACACGCCGGTGGGCGACCCAGCCATGCGGGGACACACCGTAGCTTGCCCGGAACATCCGTTGGAAATGAAACGCGCTGAGTTGCCCGATCGCCGCCAGATCCTGCAAGCGGATTGTCTCACCGAGATGGGCCTCGATATACTCCAGACTCCGCCGCCGCACATGAGGAGCGAGCCCGCCGCTAATTGCGCGGGGACGCATCCCTCCATAATGCGGATCAACGAAGAAATCGTTGATCGCCTGCGTCATCGCTTCTTCAGCCAGCAGATGACCGCCCGCCAACATTGCTTCCGTCATCTGCCGAAGCGTATGCGCCAGGGTGGGTGCATCTGCGAAGGTCACTTCGGGAAGAGCCATAAGCCGCGCATCGCGGTCAAACGTCTCAGCATACATCCGGCGCATCTGATCGTCGGGAACATAAAGATGGACGAATTCGAAGAAGTCAGTGATTTCCCATTCGGACGAGTGCCCCTGTGGCATGATGCACAGCACTCCCGGACGGCCGCGCGCGCCGAATCTGCCATCCAGACGACGCGTTCCGGCGCCGCCATTGAGATAAAGACTGAACGTATGACCGTTCGGCCGCTCATAGCTCATTCTGTCGTGTGCATTGCTCCAGATGGCAGCGGATCTCCCGAAACCCAAATCAATGGACTTCGACATTCGCGCATTGGGAGATGCGGACAAAAACCTGAAAACCGAGAGGCGGCTATCTTTCACCAATTCTTTCCCACCTAGTCACGCTTTGCGAACAATAAAGGTGGACGACCCGCATGGCGAGCAGGAAGTCCGGGCAAAGTCGATTTCATAGCAAGAATATGCAAGAGATTTGCTCACGGTTCGCCTACTCGTCGAGAAAACGAGGATCATTCCATGGCAAATGCTGCTCTCTTCATCGCGACCGTCCTGATATGGGGGACGACTTGGATCGCCATTGCGATGCAGGTCGGTCCCGTGCCGGTCTTGGTCTCGGTCTTTTACAGATTTGCGGTCGCAGCAGTGATCCTCGTCGCCATCCTGGCTGTCATGCGGCGGCTCAAGCTCCCCGCCTTGCGCGATCAACCTTTCATCCTTGCGCAAGCGCTCTGCCTGTTCAGCCTCAATTTCATCTGTTTCTACAACGCCGCCGCCTCTATCCCGTCCGGACTCATCTCCGTGATCTTCTCGCTCGCGACGATCTACAATGCCGTCAATGCGCGCCTCTTTTTCGGTGACCGCATCACAGGCCGTACGCTGCTTGCCGCAGCGCTCGGAGCAACCGGCCTCCTTCTGCTTTTCGGAGAGGACGTTGTCGTCGACTTCGATATGGACACGCTGAAAGGGATCGGGCTTGCAGCGCTTGGCACGCTGTTCTTCTCGCTGGGCAATATGGCATCGCGTCGAAACAGTGCGGTCGGAATCTCGCCGCTGACCGCCAATGCCTGGGGCATGACCTATGGCACGATCGTCCTGCTCTTGCTGATTGCCGTGACGCAAACGCCGATCGTGGCGCCGCCCAACATCAGCTATTTTGTCGCCCTGCTCTATCTCGCGGCAATCGGATCGGTAATCGGCTTCACCACCTATCTCATGCTGGTGTCCCGCATCGGCTCCTCACGCGCTGCCTATGCCACCGTCCTGTTCCCAATCGTCGCCCTGTCGTTGTCGACGGTCTTCGAGGGCTACCACTGGAGCGGTCCAGGTCTGATCGGCCTAGCGTTGACGCTTCTCGGGAACGTGGTCATCTTTGCACGACCTCTGGCCCGTCGCTCGCCGCAGGCAGATGCAAGGCTGCCGGCAGGCGGATGAGGGCCGGTGTCGGCAATCTTCCTAGCCGAGCGGCTTTTGCAGAACGTCGAAGCGTGGATTGGTCTCGGAAAAGATCGGCAGGGCCGCGGCGCCGAGGATCGCCGTATCCTTGCCGGTCATGCCGATCATGACGCGGGGCACCGTCCGCTTCTGGTTGGGGTCGATCGGAATGTGCAGCGGCTCCAGCCGCTCGGCGAGCCGCTGCATCAGCGATGTCGATATGCTGCCTCCGAGCACGATGGTCTGCGGATCGAAGGCCAGTTCCAGAAAATCGATGGTCTGCCGCAGCGGCTGGACCGCCTGATCCAGCCAGGCGTCCAGACCTTCGCCACCTTTGGCGATCAGGGCGTCGAGTTCATCCGGCAAAAGCTCTTCAGCATTCGCAATGCCCATGAATTCATAGGCGACAGTCGGCGACACGTAGCGATCGAGGCACCCGCGCTTGCCGCAGCTGCAGAGCCGGCCATGCGGCTCGACGATGATGTGGCCGATCTCGCCGGCATTGTGCCGGCTGCCCTTGTAGAGGTGTCCATCGAGAAACATCCCGGCGCCAATGCCGCCGCCACCCGCAAGGAAGAGATAGACGAAGCTGCTAAAGCCGCGGGCGACACCATGCAGGCGCTCGCCGATGGCAGCCGCCGTGGCGTCATTCTCGACAAGCACCGGCACCTTCACACGCCGTTCCAGCTCATAGCCGACCGGAAAGTCCTGCCAGCCGGGCAGGTTCTGCGGACTGAGCGACGTGACGCCTCCCTCCGCATAGCGGCCGGGCAGGGCCATGCCGACACCGAGCAGCCTGTTGCGGTCGAAGGAAAATGCTTGCTGCAGATCCTCGACAATAGCACCGAGCACCGGCATCGCCTGTTCGGGATCCGGATGTTCGACATGGCGTTCGATGCGCGCGCAGACGGCGCCCGAGAGATCGGTCAGTACACCGCTGGCGCGCTGGCGGCCAAGTTCGAGGCCGATGGAATAGGCACCGTGCGGGTTGATCGAATAGGGAATGATCGGCTGGCCACGCGCAAGCTTCTGTGCTTTCGCAGGCACCAGCAGGTGGGAACGCTGCAGTTCCTCGACGATGTTCGAGACCGTCTGCGCCGTCAGCGCCGTCATGCGGGCGATCGCGGCGCGCGACAGCGGACCGTTGGTGCGGATAGCCTCAATCACGACACGCCTGTTGTGTGACTTGGCCTGCTCGAGGTTGGTGCCTGAAATAGCCTTCATGGTGTCTTTTATAGGAGTTGAATATCACCATTGCCACAAGACGATCATGCGGGGAAGGGGAGAAGTGTGCAGTCTTTTCAATGTGATCGCGACGACAGTTGATATCGATTGTTCCGCCGGTTCTTAAAGTATCACTTTAACGGCGGTGTCGCTGGGATCGATGCTGTTGACGGTGCCGGACAGGGCATCGAATTCCTCGGAATGATAAGAGATTTGTCGTGGAAATCGTCTGCCAGGATCGACGGCGCCAGGATGAAGTTCTATGGCAGGCGGAATGCCTAACCAATTGAGGCGAATCATGAATTTGCACATCAGCCGCACCGCAGGAAACACAGTGCTCTTCGGCGTGCTTCTGATGCTTCTCGGTGATCTCCTGTTTTCCCTGAATGACGCCATGGGCAAATGGCTGGTGGCGAGCTTTGCGGTCGGTCAGGTCCTGGTGATCCGTTCGTTTGGCTCCTTTCTGATCCTTGCGCCCATGATTGCCAGGCAAGGACCTCGCACGCTGTTTCAGGTCGAGCGCGTGCCCTTGCAGATCCTGCGGGTGATCCTGACGACAGGGGATGTCGCGTTATTCTATGCCGCGGTCGCCTACCTCCCGCTTGCCGACGTGATGACCTTCTACATGGCCGGGCCTATCTATGTCGCCGCCCTCTCGCATTTCTTCCTCGGCGAAACGATCGGCTGGCGCCGCTGGCTCGCCGTCATCGTAGGTTTTATCGGTGTCGTGATAGCGCTGAGGCCCTCGACGGCCATGTTGTCCTGGCCCTCGATCTTCGGCCTGATCGGCAGCCTTTCCTTCGCGCTGACATTGATCCTCGGCCGCCGGTTGCGACAAACGAGCGATGCCACGCTTGTGACATGGCAGACGGTCGGCGCCCTCGTCACCGGCCTAATCCTGAGCATTGGCGATTGGCGGGCCATGTCCGTCCTCAACTTCGTCGCGATGCTGGCGCTGGGCATTGTCGCAGGCAGTGCGCATCTGATGATCACGCGTGCCCTGAAGCTCGCCCCTGCCTCCCTGCTTGCGCCGCTCCAATACAGCCTGCTGCTCTGGGCAATCGTGCTGGGCTATATTTTCTTCGACGAATTGCCGGACAGCCAGATTCTGATCGGCTCCGCCATCATTGTTCTCGCAGGCCTCTTCATCTTTCATCGCAAGAACATCGTGGACGTCACGCCCAAAGCCGACGTTCCGCCCGATGGTCATTAGACGTCATGCGGCCTTGTCGTGATTTCACCGCTGGGAAAGTGTCCACGCTCATCGCTCTCACACATTGAGCTCAGTTTCGCATCCACCTCGGTCAGTAGCTTCAGATGACGTCGTGACGGCAGGGTCTCTTCCGGACCTTCAACAGGCGAAAGGATAATTTTCTCGTCGAATTTCGATTGTTTCAATTGCTGCGTGTCACGCGCCGTTCCCGGCTTGAGAGCATGGCGTTGCTTCATGACAAGCAGGCCGGCTTGCCACACCAAGCTCAGCATGAAACGCGGGTTTTGAAGAATCGCCCAAGCGGTGGCGATTGATAGAGGCAGGTTTTTTGCCTTTCTGTATTGCCGGAATGCATATTTTTGAGTCAGCGCAATAGCGCTTCTGGCTGCGTGTCTCGGAAGCTGCGGATTTGCGGCGATCGAGCGCTTGATCACCTCCAAAAGACCTTGACCCATTCGCGTGTAATTGGACGACATGTTGCCGGGATATTTTCTGTATCCCACCAGACGTTCGGGAACGACTTCCATGCAATAACGCGCGGCAAGCCTGAGCTCGAAATCGATGTCTTCGCAGCCTCCAATACCTTCTGCTGCGTATGAGCTATCAAACCCGCCGATCTCAAGCGCGACGTCCCGTCGGACGAGAAGCGCGCTTCCGTTACCTATATATTTGAAATTCAGATGCCGGGCATAGATGTAACCCCTTGCGATTTTGGATCCGCCGAGCCCAACGATTTCGTCGTCCTCATCGATGATGTAATGCAGCACATAGACCGCCGCCCATTGCGGGGATAAGCGATTGAGAGCGTTTACCTGCTTCTCGATTTTCGTCGAGTGCCAGAGATCGTCGGCGTCGAGGAATGCCACAAATCTGCCCGATGACGCGTCGATTCCCGTATTTCTTGCGGCAGCGACACCGCGGTTTGGTGTGGACACGAGGCGGATCCGTGAATCGGTTATCGCCATCTGCTCGACCAGTTGTGCCGTGTCGTCGGTGGAGCCGTCATTGACAACAATGATCTCCAGGGCGGTATAGGTCTGGCGCATGGCTGACCGAAGCGTGCGTTCAATATACGTCGATGCGTTGAAGGCTGGAATGATTACCGAAACCAAGGGCTGGGTGGAATAAAAAGCGTCGCCTTGATCCATTGATTATTCCTTATACTACTGACGGGACGAGACAGATCTGATGCTTCATCAGGCTGGCGACAGATGATCGGTGGGTGACAATAATCAGTGTTCGGCTCTGGTATTCCCTAAGCAGAAGGGAAAGCACCCGCGCTTCGGTCGCCTCGTCGAGCGCGTTGGTGGCTTCGTCGAGGAGCAGTATCTCAGGTCTGCCGGCGAGTGCACGCGCCAGGCCAATGCGCTGTCGCTGACCGCCCGAAAGCCTTATCGCCTCATCGCCCAGCCATTCGTCGAAGCCGGAAGGCAGCTTCTCGATGAACTCAGTCGCGCAAGCCACATCTGCGGACCAACGGACATCCTCCTCGGAAATTTCACGGCGAAACCGGATGTTGTCGAGGACAGTGCCTTCCATCAATTCGACGTCCTGGCCGGAGACTGAGAGTAGCCGCAGCCAGCTCGATCGTTCGATGGTCGAGAGATCCCTGCCGTCAAAGGTTATGCGGCCCTCAGTCGGCTGGATGAGATGGAGCAGCATGTTGAGGATCGTTGTCTTGCCGGAGCCGCTTGGCCCGGTCAGCGCTGTCGTCTCGCCTGTCCTGATGGAGAAGCCGACATGGCTGACGGCGGGAATGCTGCTGCCTTCATAAGAGAAGGAAACATCATGGAAAACGATCTCCTTTTGCAGATGTTCGAGCTTTTCTCCGCAGGCAACCTGTCTGGCATCGTCCGCCTCGGAAATTATCGCCAGAACGTTCTGTAAAGGTGCCTCCAAGGCATGCAGGGCAAGGATCTGGGAATCGAACTCCTTGATATACGGTTGAAGCCTGTAAAGCAGGATTGTTGCCGACAACGCTGCGCGGAAGTCTACCGGTAGAAACTGCGAAGACAGAATGATCGTCAGGATCACGCCGAATGTCAGCACCTCGCTCAAGAGTGACGTTGCGGCACCCATCTGGTCGGAACGGGACCAGGTTTTCCCGACATCCGTGGAGAGAGCGTCGAATATGTTTTCGTGGCGCTTTTCCAGGCCGAAGCTCTTCACTGCCTTCACGGTCTGCAATGTGGTCCAGGTTAGCTGTGTCAGGTCCTCTATCGCCGAAACGGCGGCCGCGCCTGTGCGTCGGTAGGCCTCGGCAAACAGGCCGAGGGCAAAGTTATGGACAACACCGAAAATAAGTCCGAGCACGGCGATCGGCCATGCCATCACCAGCATTCCGGCGCCGAAGATGACGATCGTCCCGAGGTTGATCCCGAGGCGAACCAGGCTCGCGTGAGCCGAAGCGACGGCATAGGATTCCGTCGCGATCACGTTCATGAGGTCGCTGCGTTCGTAGTGCTGAAAGCGCTGAAATGGGATCGTCAGGATTTTTGAATAAAGACGATGCCGGATGCTGCCGCTGATTTGATGGCTGACGACGCTCGCGATGATCGAATTGGCGAAACCCAGAACGATCCTCAGGATGATCGCGCAGATGAGGATGGTGACCAGCATCGATTTCGATATCGCGGCCTCGAAGCTGCCGAAAAATGCAGGAAGCCCGGGGATCGCAGCGCTAGAAGAGCCCTGCTGGCCGAGAACGAAAACGAGGCTCACCAGGAAAGTGATACCGACCATTTCCATCAGGCCGCTGAGGATGCCGATCACAACCATGACCGAGGTTTTCAGTCGTAGCGAAGGCACGAGTTTCAGAAGCTCGCGGAAACGGGCTGCGACCACCAGATTGAAGGCGCCCGTCGGCTTGGTGGAAACGGATTTTTGCAGGGTCGTCATGCATCACCCCCGCGTGGTTTTATCAACACGCCGGTCCGACCAACGGCCGCCGCTTCAAAACGGTCATGGAATGACGTGCCATTCTCGGGGAGGGCGATAGCGGTCATTGTCTCCTGGGTCTGTGTGGCAGGCGGTTTTCCGATTACGCGTTTTGCCAATCGTCGTGCCCGGCCCTTGACTGAGCGCCAGACAAGACCGGCGCCATGAATGGCGAGCCTCAGAGGGAAGCGCCCAGCCATCATCGGCGCCAGCTTCTTGACCTGATCATGATCTTTGCTGGAAAGCGCCTTGCGGAAATACCACCGTGCCGTATCAAATTCCGCAGTGGTAGCGGCAGCGGCAAGATGCGGGTAGCGTTTTTTGATCTCTGCCATCACCAGGGCGTGAGATCTGAGCATGCGACAGGCATTGCTCGACATGTTTCCCCGAGTAAAACGGTATCCCGTCAGAAAATCAGGGACCGGAGCGAAAGGCAGCCTTTCGGCCAGCGCCAGATAGAGCTTGTGGTCTTCACATCCCTCAGCCTTTTGATCGCGCAGCGATGGATCGTAGCCACCACATGCCACGACATCCGTACGCGGCATGAGCGGCGTGCTGCCGTTGCCGATAAAATTTTCCCGAACCATGATTTCGAAGACGTCGCCCTTGTACAGCACGGGTTTCGAATGGGCGAAAATCACGTCATTTCCGTCGATGGCCACGTACCAGTTGTAGGCAACCCCACGCCCGTCGGGAAGGCTTGCAAGCGCTCGCAGCTGCAATTCGATTTTGCGTGGATGCCAAAGATCGTCAGCATCGATCGGGGCAATGTAGCTGCCGGCCGCTTCGCGGATTGCGTAGTTGCGGGCGCGAGCCACACCGCCGTTTTCTTGTCTCAGGACCCTGATGCGTGAATCTTGGAGGCGATAGTCGTTTGCCAGTTCGTACGTTCCGTCCTGCGAACCGTCGTCGACCACGAGGATTTCAAGGTGTTCATGGGTCTGGTTCGAGACGCTGCGAAGTGTATCCGCGAGTGTTTTCGCGGCGTTGTAGGCGGGAATGATAACCGTGACCAAGGGAAGCAGATCGACGTTCATGGCTCGCTATCCGATGAAGGCGTCGGGTTGGCCCATCAGCTCTGCAAAGGCCTTGGGGGGAAGGTCGCCGCGAACTTCAAGGCGTGGCAGGGATAAGGGATGGTCCGCAAAGCTCGTCCTTGCAGGCTTTGTTGAAAAGCCGATCTCGTAACCCGCTTGAGCAAGAATGCCGGGAACACGAAAATCGGTGGAACCGAAGGGAAGGGCGATGGACCTCACGGCCTCGCCCAGCCGGCTTTCCAGCGCATCCCGGGAAAGAGCCGCTTCGCCGAGCAACGTGGCATTGTCCAGCGAACTTGCCGGCCTGTGAGATGCCAGATGAGATCCGAAACGGATGCCTTGTCGGTGCAGGCTCTGTATATCGCCCCAGGCCATCAGCGGCGCCGTGTCCCCGTAACCGGCATCCCAATCCGACCTGCCGCCCACCTTATCCGTCACCACGAAGACGTCCGCACTGAACCCGTTTTCAGCCAGGATCGGAAAGGCATCGGTGAGAAAATCGAGATAGGCATCGTCAAAGGTCAGAACGACGGGTCGCCCCTGGATGGGCTTGCCCTCACGCAACAGATTGGTCAGGCTTTCCGCCGTCAGCGCATAATAGCCCTGCCGCCGGAGGAACTGCATCTGCTTGCGGAAGGTTTCCGGTGCGATCCGAAAGCGACGGAGCGAGTCCGGCCCGTCGAGCGCGATTCTGTGATACATGAGCACCGGAATCGAGGTCACGGCCTCATTCGTCCATGCGACCTCGCGGTCGACTCCGGCCGGTCCCCAGATAATGCATTTGGCGACGTTCGCATCGAGAGGCACACCATGGGGCGCGATATGCACGACTGGTCTTGCCGTATTGCGTTTTGCGAACCGATGAATGGCGTAAAGCTCAGTCTCGATCGTTTCCTCAAGCACAAGATCAGGCAGGTTTGACAGGACGTTCTTGATCGTCCCCATGCCAAACGGATTGTCCCAGTCGAAACCGGTTCTGTCGGGCTCGTCGCGCCGGAGATGAGCGTGGGCCGTGACAAGGTAACCGCCCGGCTTCAAAGTGGCCGCGACTTTCCGGCATACTTGTTCCAGGCTTGCCTCGTCGTCCATGAAGTAGAGGACCTCCGAGCAGACGATCAAATCCTGTTCGGGCGGAAGTTCGTCTTCGACGAAATCCAGGACGCGAAGCTCCACATTTGCGATGCCCCTGCACCTCTCTGTCGCCCTTTCAACGGCGCGGCCGGAGATGTCGGCAGCCGTCACAAAACCCACCTTTTGCGCAAGTTTTATCGTGAATAATCCCTCAGCACAGGCGAGCTCCAGAGCCTTTCCGACACCCTCAGGAATGAGGCCCAGCGTTTGTTCGTATTTGACCTGTTCATAGACTGAGACATAGTTCCACGGGTCCGGACGCTCGAAAAAACGTTCCCAGTATTCCTTTTTCGTCGTTGCTTCGGATAAAGCCGCCTGTTTGCCTGCCGTTTCAGCAGGCTCGTCAGCACTCGCGACGACAGGGGCGGCGGACGGCTGCCTCGGATGGGTCGCTGCCTCAGGCAAGCCTGCGTCAGCCTCCCGCCAGTTCACTGCCGCTTCGACAAGTGCAGTTAGCTGTATCGTTTTGAAGAGGTGTTTGAGCCGCTTCCGTCGCCCGCCGCGTTGCCTCATGATTTCGCTGAAAGCCCTCGCATTGCGAATGGCTCCAGTTGCCCAGGAGCGCGCATAAGAAAAGGTCAAAGGCGCCGGCAAGCGATCTTCGGCCTGCAATTCATTGATAATGAGTCGGACCTGAGCATGAATGGAGAGATCTCCCCACAAGGGGCCGACATGCGATCCGACATAGCGCCCTCCAGCAAAGACGTGCAGCAGCAAAGTATCGGCCCCATCGACCTTGGTGATCCAGGTCAGCTTGTCGATGTCGATGGCGACCACCTGCAGATGGCCGAGCGCGAAAGAGCGGGACATGTCCGACGCCGAGATTGACCAGACAACGAGTTCTTCCACCCGGCGCCCGGTTCCGGGCAGGGAGTGCCGCTCAAGCAATTGGATGAGATCGAGAAATGCCGGCTTCCAGAGCTCCAGCAAATCGATGAGCTCGTCGGAGCGGGCTACTTTTCGGCCGATCTGCAATCCATGCAATATCACTTCAGTCAGGAAGCTTTCATAACCCGAAGCGTTGGGAAAATCGGGCAGAAGCTCTGCAAGCGCTGCAAGTTCGTCTTCCCCACAGAGGTTGACTGAGGCGGCCCAGGCGAGCATTCGCAGTTGACCGAGAGCAGGCGCCGTCCATCGGGCGTCCTCGTCATTCGGCGGCAGCCCCTCTTTCAGACTCAGCGCTTGCGCGCTGCTGGTCACACGGACTGCATCCCTCAGCATTTTCAGCGGATCACCCGAGAGAGAGCCAGCCTTCATGCGATAGAAGGCAAGGCACCCTTCAACCTGTTGGAACGAAACTCCTGCAAAGGCCATGCGGAGCCAGAGATCCCATTCCTCGCAAGTCCGCAGTTCGACATCCAAACCACCCATCCGGATGAAAAGATCTCTGGGAAAGACCACCGTATGAATGGCCAGGGCACAGAAGGACGAGAATTCCCGCTTTGCCCTGTTGCCTGCGAGATCAGGGGGTATTTCGACACTCAGCATTCGGCCGTCCGGCGTGACGCGGCGATAGCTGCAATAGGCAACGGTTGGTTGTGGGCCACCAGCGGCAACCGGCAGCATGCTGTCGATGAAAGCGGGATCCAGCCAGTCATCCGCATCAAGCATGCAAAACAGAGGACCGGTCGCAAATTCGGCGGCTGCGTTACGCGCTGCGGCTGCGCCGGCATTCGCCTGACGATGGATCAGGATCCGGCTGTCCGCTTTCGCAAAGCCCTGGAGCACATTCCAGGTATCGTCTTTCGAACCATCGTCGACGACCACCGCCTGCCAGTTTGACGCCGACTGTTTTTGCAAGCTGCCCAAGCAGTCGGCCAGCGTTTCTGCCGCGTTATAAGCTGGGATAAGGAACGATATGTCCGGCTTCGATGCGGTTACCATGCCGGCATCTTCCAGCGGCGAAGGACATACCAGGCGCCGTTTAGGCATCCCAGTATCTCCTCCTTCAGAAAGAAGTTGTCCGAGGTAGCTCCCCTGCGCAGCCGTTTGCTCAGCTTTCGAAGATAATACCGGGGCAGGGCCACGAGGATGCGCCGCAGATTGCCCCGGTTTCCGGTGTTCTGGTACTGGACCAGCAGGGCAGCCACATGGCCGCTCATATATTGGCGGATCTGCTTGGCGAGCCCCTTCATCTCCTTGCGATGGAAATGCCAGGAAACTGCCGTCGGTTCGTAGCGACAAGTGCTGCCGTGATGGAGAAGTCGATTCCAGAATTCGGAATCGCCCGAACACCCTGCCGCGCCCATATCCAGCCGCACGTCGAATAATCCGATATCGTCGAATACCTGGCGGCGAAATGCCTGGCTTGCACCGGCGCCGATCAGCCAGGCAGGCGCGCCATATGGTGCGCTCTGGCGATAGAAGTCCGGACCGAAATCCAGGCGCTTATAGCCTCTGCCAAATCCCCAATGGGTTTCGAAGATCAGTTGCGCGGGTGTGGAAAGCTCTCCGGGAAGGACAAGGCCGGTAACGCATCCGATCTCGGGCCGGTCAAAGGCCTTCATCAGGTTCTCCAGCCAGCGTTCATGCAGGACCACGTCGTCATCCGTGAAAGCCACGAACTCGGTTCTTGCCGCGCGCACGGCAGCATTGCGGGCGTAGTCCAGGCCAACCCTGTCCTCGCGTACGTAGGTCGCGCCGGCCGCCTCCACGACGCGGCGCGTAGCATCTCCGGCAGAGGCGTTGTCGACGACGATAACCTCCACCGGTGGCAGAGATTGCCTGGGAATCGATGCGAGACATCTGGCCAGTTCGTCCGGCCGATCCTTGGTGCAGATCAGGAGGCTGACGTCACGGTTCCTGATCGGCGCCTGCATCATATTGCGGGCGTGTTCAGTGGTCTCCGGCAGCACGGTGCTCGCAGCCAACGCGGCCAGATTTTCTGGCGCTTCGGTATAGGCCTGAGCGACGGGAAGGCCTCCGGAGAGGAAGACGACCAGCCCGGCGGCGACCGCCGGCGCATCCGCGCGGACGTCATCCGAGGAAAGATCCAGGTACCGGATGGGCACAGGAAAGACATTGTCTTTCATGTCACGCGGGATGGCGTCACTCATTACTACACTCTGCGGCAGATGCCGGGGAACTGTTTAGCGTCCTGCCGTGGCCAGCCGGCGCGAGTCCGCCTGAGCGAGCTCAGCGGCAGGAATTTTCATCTCCTGCCTGAACCAGTCCAAGGTTTTTTCGACGCCTTCCTCATAGCTGATCGCGCACGACCATTCGGGCATCACATAGTTTGCATTCGTCAGGTCCGGCCGTCTGTTTGTTGGATCATGCGGTGGCGAAGGCTCGAAGACGATTGGAATGCCGCCCATAAGGCGCGAGACATATTGAGCTACTTCGAGGACAGATATCTCCCGATCGTTCCCGACGTTGAGTGGCCCCCTGTAATCCGTCTCGTTTATCCAGAAGTAACGTGCAAAGCCGTCGATGATGTCATCGACATAACCCCAACTGCGAGACTGCAAGCCATCCCCAAACACCGTAATCGGGCGCCCGGTCAGGGCCTGGGCAACGAAATTAGACACGGCGCGGCCGTCGTCTGGCCGCGTCCGAGGACCATATACGTTGAAGGGACGAACGATCTTGAGGTCCAGACCCTGCGTGCGCTGCATTTCGAACAGCAGAGACTCGGTGCAGCGTTTGCTTTCGTCGTAGGATGAGCGGGGCCCGGTGCAATCGACCTGACCCTTATAAGACTCGGGCTGCGGCGAGACGAGCGGATCGCCGTATACTTCTGAGGAAGAGGTGAAACAGAAGCGGCCTCCTTTTTTCAGAAGGTCCAGAAGACGGAAGGCTCCGATGAGATTTGCCGAAATGGTTCTCTTGGGTTCCTTCATGTACCATGGCGGCGAGGCCGGAGAAGCAAGGTGGTATACTTCGTCAAACCTGTCCGAAGTCTGAAGCTCTTCCACGTCGGACCGCACGAAATGGAAGCGGGGATCCTGGATATGGGAAATATTCGCTTCACGGCCAGTCCAAAGATTGTCAACAACAACCAGCTTTTCGATGTCGGTGCGATTTAAAAGCCTATCGCACAAATGTGATCCGAGAAAACCGGCACCACCTGCTACAAGCACTTTCTTCATGACCTCTCCTGCGGATCGCATGTTTCATTTTGCTTATATTCGAATGTTGCGATCTAAATCGTCAATAACTCCGGCCTTTTTGGGGGATTTAACGGTAAGAGCTGTGAGTAATGTCGATAATAGTAGTAAATCTGTACTAAGATCGCCTCGGCTGGAAAGCAGGGGCCAGCCCTCATCGCGCCGGACGCAACGATCCATCTGCCCGGATGAGGAGAGGTCTCCTTCGATTTGTTGCGGCGCTTCTACATGCAATCGGAGCGCTAGCGGAGTGAACTCCATCCAATGGACCGTCTTGGAGAACCGCTTTCAACGCACCTACAATGTCCTCGATTAAAAGCAACACGGTCGCGTTTTAGCTTTTTTGTGCGCTGCGGAACACGGACTTTAGTCTGATGCGCTCTACTTCATGCGAAGTAGATCAGCGCAATTAAAGAAACCCGGAATATGCTTTCCAAATTGCACTTAATTCTAGATTGAAACTTTAAGATTTTGTGCTCGACTTGAAGAGCCGATGCGGCCTTATTCAAGTTCCACGTTGCCGGAACCGGGGCAAGTAGCCCTGTCGGGCAGATAACAACTGCCGGACGGGCGCTCTCATCCTGCGTCATTAACCGGCGACCATATTGTCACGGGCAGTGCAATCTGATTTTCAAATCGAAGAGAAGGTCCTCCTTTTTCAATCATAAATGACAATTCGCCGAGGCACTCGCGCAACCGTCGGAAAATCAAAAACGATGGCGGTCGCGCTGCATCTATTCATTTCACCGATGGAACCACTTTCTCGATTGACAGGACCACCTCCGTCGATATTCTATTATAAAAATCGATATAACATAATTGTGGAACGTCAAACCGGGAGCATGAAATGAAGACACTCGTCGCATTCCTTCTCGGCACTGCGCTGGTCGCTTTGCCGACAACTTTGCTGGCTCAGGAAAAGGGTGGCGTGATCAACGTCGCGACGATCGGCGAGCCGCCGACGCTTGACCCGATGTCCTCGACCGCCGACCTCGTCGGCATCGTCACGCAGCATATTTTCGAAACACTTTACACTTTCGACAAGAAGTGGAATGTCACGCCGCTTCTGGCTGAAAGTTTGCCGGAAATCAGTGCCGACGGTAAGACCTATACGATCAAGCTGCGCACGGGCATCAAGTTCCACGACAACACCGACATGACGTCTGAAGATGTCGTCGCCTCGCTGGGCCGCTGGATGAAGATCGCGTCGCGCGGCAAACAGGTCGCAGGCTTCATCGATTCCATCACCGCTGTCGATCCGGCGACCATCAAGATTGCGCTGAAGCAGCCCTATGCGCCGCTGACCTCCTTGCTCGCCTTCAACAACTCCGCCGCCATTATCATCCCCGCCGAAAAGCAGGATGAACCGATGAAGGAATTCATCGGCACCGGCCCCTATATGCTGAAGGAGCGCAAGGCGGATCAGTATATCCAACTCGTCCGTTTCGACGGCTACAAGTCGCGTGATGGCGAGAGCGATGGTTATGGCGGCGCCCGCCATCAATATCTCGACGAAATCCGCTTCGTGCCGGTTCCGGATGCGAACACCCGCGTCGAGGCGGCCGTTTCCGGCCAGTATGATTATGTCGACTCGATCCCGGTGGAATCCTTCGACAAGCTGAAGGCGTCAAGCGCGTCGCAGCCGGTCATCCTGAAGCCCTTCGGCTATCCGGTCTTCGTCTTCAACACGAAGGAAGGCCTTGCCAAGAATGTCGAGGTCCGCAAGGCGATCCGCCAGGCGCTCAGCATGGAAGACATGCTCGCCGCCGCTTTCGGCAGCACGGATTTCTACACGCTCGACGGCGACATCTATCCCAAGCCATACGTGTGGAATACCAATGCGGGCGTCGAAGGCAATTATAACGTCGCCGATCCGGAAGGTGCCGCTGCGGCAGCAAAGAAGGCCGGCTATAATGGCGAGCCGATCCGTATTCTGACCAGCCGCCAGTACGAGTTCCACTATAAGATGGCGCAGGTCGCGGCCGAATATCTGAAGACGGCCGGCTTTGCCGTCGACCTGCAGGTCGTCGACTGGGCAACGCTGACGCAGCGCCGTACCGATCCGAAGCTCTGGGATATCTACATCACCCACAGCCCCTTCCTGCCGGAGCCGGCCCTGATTGGTTCCTTGTCTCCGAGCTCGCCGGGCTGGTGGGACACGCCGACCCGCAAGACCGTCGTCGATGCTTTCACCTCCGAGGTCGATCCGCAGAAGCGCGTGGCACTTTGGGCCGACGTTCAGAAGGCCATGTATGACGAGTTGCCGTACATGAAGATCGGTGATTTCAATGCCGTTTCGGCGAAATCGACCAAGCTTGAAGGTGTCGATCCGGCTCCGTGGCCGTATTTCTGGAACGCATCGGTCAAGAAGTAACGCTCCATCGCGGGATACCGGTGCACCGGCGCCGGTATCCTTCTTCCATTGTGCCCGCCCGGCACCGGGACAGACTTCATGATACGTTACATTTTTCAGCGCCTGCTTGGCATGGTTGTCGTGATGTTCCTCGTCGTCACGATCGTCTTCGTCATCGTGCGCGTCACCCCCGGCGATCCGGCAGCCGTCATGCTCGGCCCCGATGCGACGCCGCAGGATATCGCAGATCTCAGGGCCAGCCTTGGCCTCGATCGGTCGATCGGTGTGCAATATCTCTACTATATCGGCCAGCTGCTGAAGGGTGATCTCGGGCAGTCGATCTTCCTCAATATGCCGGTGACGTCAGCGCTGCTCGATCGCGCTGAGCCGACCTTCTTCCTGACGATCTTCTCGCTTGTTATCGCCGGCCTCATCGCGCTTCCGATCGGCATCTATGCCGCCTATCGCCGCGGCTCCTTCGTCGATCAGGCGGCAACGACGCTGGCGATGTTTGCCGCCAGCATTCCGAGCTTCTGGCTCGGTCTCATCCTCATGCAGATTTTTGCCGTGCGTTTCGGTCTGTTTCCGGTCTCCGGATATGGCGGGCCTGGCTCGACATTCCTCGATCGCATGTACCACCTGACGCTGCCCGCCTTCGCGCTCGGCATCGTCTCCTCGGCGCTCATCCTGCGCTTCACGCGCGCTTCGATGCTCGATGTGCTCGGCGACGATTACATCCGCACCGCCCGTGCCAAAGGCCTGATCGAGCGCAGGGTCGTCCTCAAGCATGCCCTGAAGAATGCGTTGATCCCGATCCTCACAGTTCTCGGTCTCACTGCCGCTGTACTGATCTCTGGCGCCGTCGTGACAGAGACCGTCTTCGGTCTCCCGGGTGTCGGCAATCTCGTCGTGTCAGCCGTCCTGCGCCGTGACTATCCAGTCATTCAGGGTGCGCTTCTGGTGATTGCAGCCCTCTATGTCCTGATTAATTTTGCGATCGACATGCTCTATCTGCTCGTAGATCCGAGGGTGCGCTACTGATGACGGATATTGCGATCAAACCGGCCGAAGGCGAAGGCCGCAAATTCATCCGCCGCCTACTGAAGCGCAAGACGGTTGCCCTCGGCCTGCTCATCCTGACGGTTTTCGTATTGCTGGCGATCCTGGCGCCATGGGTTACGCCCTATTCGCCGTCCAAGCTTTCGATCGTCAACCGGTTGAAACCGCCGAGCGGCACATACTTTTTCGGAACCGACGAATTCGGCCGAGATGTCCTGTCGCGCACCATCTTTGCCGGGCGCCTGTCGCTGCTCGTCGGCGTCGCGGTCGTCGCACTTTCCGCGGCGATCGGCGTCACGCTCGGCCTGCTTGCCGGCTTTTTCAAGAATCTCGACACGCCGATCGCCCGCCTGATCGATGCGATGATGGCCTTCCCGGATATCCTGCTGGCGATTGCGCTTGTTGCGGCTCTCGGCCCGTCGCTGACGACGGTCATCATTGCGCTGTCGATCGTCTATGCACCGCGTCTTGCCCGCATTGTCCGAGCCTCGACGCTGGTCATCCGCGAACTACCCTATGTCGAGGCGGCGCAAGCGCTTGGGATCTCGACCTTCCATATCATGACGCGCCATGTGCTGAGGAACCTGCTCTCGCCGATCATGGTGCAGTCGACTTTCCTCTTTGCGAGCGCCATGCTCGCCGAAGCCGGCCTGTCTTTCCTTGGCCTCGGTGTCAGCCCGGAAATCCCGACCTGGGGCACGATGATTGCCGCCGGCCGGCAATATATCGGTCAGGCCGACTGGATGACGCTGTTTCCCGGTGTCGCCATCATTCTCTCCGTGCTTTCGCTCCAGATGGTCGGTGACGGTCTGCGCGACATGCTCGATCCCAAACTTCGAAAGGACCTTTAGATGACCGGTGGAACAGCGGGCAAGCCGCTCCTTCTCACCAACGTAAAGCCCGTTGGCTTTGGTGCTGGTACGCCTGATGGAGCAATCGACATTCTGGTCGATGCGGATGGCAAGATCGCCAGGTTCGGCCCGTCTCTGGCCGTGGCCGATGATGTGTCGCGCGTTGACGGCAACGGCGCCTTCGTCTCGCCTGGCTGGGTCGACCTGCATGTCCATATCTGGCATGGCGGCACCGACATCTCGATCCGCCCGTCCGAGTGCGGCGTCGAGCGTGGCGTGACGACGCTGGTCGATGCCGGTTCTGCCGGTGAGGCCAATTTCCACGGTTTCCGCGAATATATCATCGAGCCGTCGAAGGAGCGCATCAAGGCTTTCCTCAATCTCGGCTCCATCGGGTTGGTCGCCTGCAACCGTGTCGCGGAATTGCGCGACATCAGGGATATCGACCTCGATCGCATCCTTGAATGTTATGCCGAAAACAGCGAGCACATCGTCGGCATCAAGGTGCGCGCCAGCCACGTGATCACCGGCTCCTGGGGTGTCACGCCCGTCAAGCTCGGCAAGAAGATCGCCAAGATCCTCAAGGTGCCGATGATGGTGCATGTCGGCGAGCCGCCGGCGCTCTATGACGAAGTGCTGGAAATTCTGGGGCCTGGCGATGTCGTCACCCATTGCTTCAACGGCAAGGCCGGCTCCAGCATCATGGAGGACGAGGATCTCTTCAATCTTGCCGAACGTTGCGCATCTGAAGGCATCCGCCTCGACATCGGCCATGGCGGCGCTTCCTTCTCCTTCAAGGTGGCGGAGGCAGCAATTGCCCGCGGTCTCCTGCCGTATTCGATCTCGACCGACTTGCACGGTCATTCGATGAACTTCCCGGTGTGGGATCTGGCAACGACCATGTCGAAGCTGCTCTCGGTCGGTATGCCCTTTGACAAGGTGATCAATGCCGTGACCCATGCACCGGCATCGGTCATCAAGCTGTCGATGGACAACCGCCTGACGGTCGGCGCCCGGGCCGAATTTACCGTCTTCGATCTCGTCGATTCCGATGTCGAAGCAACCGATTCCAATGGCGACGTGTCGGTCCTGAAGAAGCTCTTCGAGCCGCGGCATGCAGTCATCGGCAACGAGGCCTACACGTCCAGCCGTTACCTGCCGCGCGCCCGCAAGCTGGTGCGCCATAGCCACGGTTATTCCTACCGGTAAGACCGAAGCATAAAAGAAAATCGCATGACAGGAGTTCGCGTGAACCAGTCTTCCGCCACCGCCGGCACCATCGGCACGTCGCCTTATGAGCGGCTTGCCGCGCTCGGCATAAAACTTCCGGCTTCGCCGCCGCCGATCGCCAATTTCGTCACCCACGTGCAGGAGGGCAACATGCTTTACCTGTCAGGGCAGGGGCCGCGTGAGGCCGACGGCTTCATGCATGCCGGCAAGGTCGGCGCCGAGGTCGGCATCGAAGCCGCCTACACGCACGCAAGGCTCACTGGCATCAATCTGCTTTCCGTCATGCATGAGGCGCTCGGCGATCTCGGCCGCGTCAAGCGTGTCGTCAAGCTGCTCGGCATGGTCAATGCGGTGCCGCACTTCGTCGACCATCCCTCGGTCATCAACGGCTGCTCGGATCTTTTGATCGATGTCTTCGGCGAGGAGATCGGGCAGCATGCGCGCTCGGCCGTCGGCTTCGGATCGCTGCCAGGTAACATCACCGTCGAAATCGAGGCTATCGTCTCGCTCAGGGATTAACGAGGCAGGGCATGATTGCTCCGGCCCAACAGATTGAAATTGGAGACATCCATGTCTGAGGACATCCGCACATCGATCGGCCTTCGACCGGTCATCAACGTTTCCGGCACGATGACCAGCCTTGGCGCTTCGATCGTCGTTCCAGAGGCGATTGCCGCCATGTCGTCGATCCTGCCGCAGTTCGTCGAAATTAACGATCTGCAGCGCAAGGCGAGCGCCGTCATTGCGCGGTTGACGGGCGGCGAGGCGGGTTTCGTCACCGCCTCCTGCTCGGCCGGCATTTCGCTCGCTGTCGCGGGCGCGATCACCGGCAATAATCTTCTCGCCATCGAGAAGCTGCCGGATGTCGTTCCGGAGAAGAATGAAGTCCTCGTCCAGATGGGCCACGTCGTCAGCTACGGCGCGCCGGTCGATCAGGCGATCCGCCTTGCCGGCGGCAAGGTCGTGCTGGTCGGTCAGGCTACCTCCACGCATCGCTTCCACATGGAGCATGCGATTACCGAAAAGACCGCGGCTGCCGTCTATGTCGTTTCGCACCATGTCGTCGATTATGGTCTGCTGAACCTCAAGGAATTCGTCGAGATCGCCCACGCAAAGGGCGTTCCCGTCATCGTCGACGCAGCCTCGGAATATGACCTGCGCATTTTCCTGGAACAGGGGGCCGATGTGGCGCTCTATTCCGGTCACAAGTTCCTGGGCGGTCCGACCTCGGGCATCGTTGCCGGCAAAAAGGAGCTGGTGCGCAACGCCTTCCTGCAGAATATGGGCATCGGCCGTGGCATGAAGGTCGGCAAGGAAAGCATCTTCGGCGTCATGGCGGCACTTGAAGCCTGGGAAAAGCGTGACCATGCCGGCATCCGTGAGCGTGAAACTGGTTATCTCAACCTCTGGAAACAGACACTCGATGGCCGCCCCGGTGTAACTGCATTGATCGAGCCGGATCCGACCAACAACCCGCTCGATCGCATGCGCGTGATCATCGAGACCGATGAGGCCCATATCACCGCCTGGGACCTCGCAGATGCGCTCGGCCGCGGTTCTCCGCCGATCATCGTGCGCGACCATGAAGTCGAGCACCGCTATTTCTATCTTGATCCGTGCAATCTGCATCCGGGTCAGGAGAAGATCGTTGCCAGCCGTCTGGCCGAGGAACTCGACAAGGCACGTGCCTCCAACGAGATCATCGCAACGCCGATCGAAAACCGCAGCAAGCGCCGCTTCGAGGGCGTTCTGAAGTGGCCCGATTGATCGGAATATCGAGATAAACCAAGGAAGCGATCATGACAGGCATCCAGGCACAATCCATCGCAACGGCAGAGCCCGTTCTCTCCGTCCAGAATCTGACGACATCGTTTCTGGTCGATGGCGCCTGGAAGCCCGTCGTTCGCAACGTCTCCTTCGATGTCGCTCCGGGCGAAACGGTCGCCATTGTCGGCGAGAGTGGCTCAGGCAAGAGCGTCACCTCGCTGTCGATCATGCGCCTTCTGCAGGCGGATTCGAGCCGCATTGAAGGCAGGATCATGCTTGGCGGGCGTGATCTTCTCGCCCTGCCTGAGGCCCAGATGCGCAAGGTCCGTGGCAATGACGTTGCGATGATCTTCCAGGAGCCGATGACCAGCCTCAATCCGCTCTTCACGATCGGCGACCAGATTTCCGAGGCCTTGCTCTGCCACCGGTCGATGTCGAAGGCCGAAGCGCGTGCTGAGACTGTTCGGCTACTCGAAAAGGTGCGTATTCCTTCGGCAGCCTCGCGCTTCGATGAATATCCCCATCGCTTCTCCGGCGGCATGCGCCAGCGCGTCATGATCGCCATGGCGCTTGCCTCACGGCCGAAGCTTTTGATCGCGGACGAGCCGACGACGGCGCTCGACGTGACGATCCAGGGCCAAATTCTCGATCTGATCAAGATGCTGCAGGAGGAAGAGGGGACCTCGGTTCTCTTTATCACGCATGACATGGGTGTCGTGGCCGAGATTGCCGACCGAACCGTCGTCATGTATCGCGGCGAACAGGTGGAGACGGGAGCGACCGCCGATATCTTCCACCGCGGCAAACATCCCTATACCAGAGCTCTTCTGTCGGCGGTGCCGGTACTCGGTTCCATGCAGGGTTACGAGCGGCCGCTGCGCTTTCCTGTCGTCAATACGGCAACGGGAGAATCAGACATTCCGGTAGAGACGGCCAATACGGTCGCCGCAGCCGCCCGCCCGGTACTCGAGGTGAAGAACCTCACCAAACGCTTCGACATTCATTCCGGCATGTTCGGCAAGTTGACCGGTCGCGTCCATGCGGTCGAAAACGTCTCCTTCGACCTTCATGCCGGCGAGACACTATCGCTCGTCGGCGAGTCCGGCTGCGGCAAATCCACGACCGGGCGTGCGATCATGCGTTTGATCGATGCTCAGAGCGGTTCCGTCATCGCCGACGGCAAGGACGTCTTGGCGCTTGATAAGGCGGGCATGCGCGAGATGCGCAAAACCGTGCAGATGATCTTCCAGGATCCCTTCGCCAGCCTCAATCCGCGCATTCGCGTCGGCGACGCCATTGCCGAGCCTTATCTCGAGCACAGAATGGGAACGGCAAAGCAGGCAAAGGAGCGCGTCGCAGACCTCCTCGTCAAAGTCGGCCTGACGCCCGACATGGCCTTACGCTTCCCGCATGAATTTTCCGGCGGTCAGCGTCAGCGCATCTGTATTGCGCGTGCGCTTGCATTGGAGCCCAAGGTCATCGTGGCGGATGAAAGCGTGTCGGCTCTCGACGTGTCGATCAAGGCGCAGGTCATCAATCTGATGCTGGACTTGCAGCAGAACCTCAACCTTGCGTTCCTGTTTATTTCTCATGACATGGCCGTCGTCGAGCGCGTCAGCCATCGCGTCGCCGTCATGTATCTCGGTGAAATCGTCGAGATCGGCCCGCGCGCCGCCGTCTTCGGCAACCCGCAGCATGCCTACACCAGGAAGCTGATGGCGGCAGTCCCGGTTCCCGACCCTGATCGCCGCCGCGAGAAGCGGGTTGTCGCCAATGATGAGATCAGGAGCCCGATCCGCCCCATCGATTACAGTATCAAACCGCTTAACTATCGCGAGGTATCGCCGGGACATCTGGTCGCCGTCTGATGACGCTGTCAGCCGTGGCTGCTGGCTTTCGCTGCCACGATCTGCAAATTGTCGGCGCCAGGAACACTCAGTGTTTCGTATCGTCGGCTCGAAGCTGGTCGATGGCGTCAAGCGCTTCGTCTGCCGTCCAACCGGCGCGCAATGCCGCGGCAACGAGCCGAACCTCCGCCTCCATTTCAAGCCTTAAGTATAGCCCCTCCAGGGCTTCTTTGGCCGTAACCACGTGATCGTCATGCGGCACAACTTCAGCAATCCGTGCAGTCATAGACACATTCCTTTCCTTCCTCGAAGTGGGGTTGTGCTTCTTGTTAGAGCGATAACAGGTTTTTGTGCGTCCCAGAGGGAAGATACGCAGCAGCGCCGATTTTGTTCCATCGACCAATGCGAGCGTTGAAGATTTTTGCAACGGAGCTTATCTGCTGCCGCGATGGACCGCGGACGAAATTGCGGTAGAACGACACCTCCATCAAATCTGGAGGCCAGAGGGACAGTGACCATGCCGCGTTTGCAAGACCTGATCGACTGGATTATTGCCGAAGGACTATCGGCGGACTCCATCGAGACCATTTTGCAGGGCGTCGTAGAACGACTGACGGATCTCGGATATCCGATCCTTCGTGCGTCTATAGCAATGCCATCGATCGATCCCCTGCAGCGGGGATTTTCGGTCGCTTGGCATCGTTCTTCCGGCTTCTCGACAGAAGTTCAAGGGCACGATGAAGCGGGCCAGGAATTGTTCCGGCGTTCTCCCATCTCCTACCTCCTGGAAAACAATCTGCAATATGCCCGCTGGCGATTGCCGCCGGGACCGGATGCTCCGTCGATTCCGTTGCTGACAGAGCTGGCAGAACTCGGAGCTACCGATTATCTGATGAAGCTCGTTTCATTCCCTGGCGATACGGCATTGGCGGGCGTCAGTTTCTCGATCGCCGTTGATGACGCCGATGGCTTTTCGGACAGGTTGATTGCAGATCTGGATAGATTGGTGCCGGCGTTGTCACTCGCTTGCTGCCGCATCGCGACCACACGGGTTGCGAGCGATGTCCTGGCTGTCTATACGGGCACGCGGACCAGCGGGCGTATTCTCAACGGTCATATCAGGCGCGGCGACGGGACCGCGATCTATGCCGCAATCCTTCTTGCCGATCTCAAGAACTTCACTTCGCTCAATGAAAAGCATCAACCCGAACGCATCGTTGCCTGGCTCAATGAGCACTTCCAGGCGATCGGCGCTCCGGTCGAGCAGGAGGGGGGTGAGATCCTGAAGTTCATGGGCGACAGTCTGCTTGCCATATTCCCTGCCGATATCGACAACCCGGCCGAGGCCTGCGGGCGCGCGCTGTCGGCGGCGCGAGCGGCCATGGGCGCCAATGCTGATGTCAATCGCAGGCGAGCAGACGCGGGAGAGCCGGAGCTTCTCGTCGATATCGTCCTTCACGTCGGCGAAGTATTCTACGGGAATGTCGGCGCAGCCCGCCGCCTTGACTTCACTGCCATTGGCAGAGCGGTCAACGAGGCGGCACGCATGGAGAAGCTGGCCGACGAAATCGGTTACAGCCTGCTGGCATCCGCCGATTTCGTCCTACAGGCGCCAGGTCGTTTCGAGAAAGCTGGCACGTTTCCGCTCAAGGGCGTCGCTCGTCCAGCCGCGGTTTACGCCTGGCCGGATTGATTAGCCCAGTTGGGTTGGAGCAAGATTTGTTCCTGCAGACACGCTAGGAGCCGAGCGGATGGTGAACGCTCGTCGCGGATCCGCACGATGGTCTGCCGGCGGGTCGCGAATATCCTGGCGATACCCGAACTCTGATCCTTATCGCGAGATCGTCGCGCACATCTGTTCGGTGTTGAACGTCAGAAAGCGGCTGAGCGCCTCAAAAGATCCGATCAGATCGTGCCGATGGGTCAGGATCGATCAGGAATTCAACCGCCGGCGGCCCCAATGGAGCTAAGGGGACGAAAGAAACCAGTCGGCTGCAGGATCGAACTGGCGATATTGGCAACGATCTGGCCCGGCGCCTCGCTCTTTGCCCTGGCTTCCTTCCAGGCCGGGTCAGCCAGGAATTCCGACCATTTCCGCTCGCGCTCCTCCAGCGATTGCCATTCGAGGAAATAGATGAGGTCGTAGCTGGAAGGCCCGATCATCGTCGTCCAGAAACCGAGGGGGCGGATGCCGAGCCGGTCCCAGATCGCCAGCGTCGCCGTTTCGAAACGCTCCTGGAGCGCTGGCAGCTTGCCGGGGAGGCAAGTATAGATGCGCATTTCATGGATCATGGAAAATCGTCCTTGAGTAAATTCAGGACAGGCTGAGCCTGTCCCTGATAGCCTGATTTAAAAGCAGTTGAGCGCCCGTTTGGTATTGAATCCAAACGAGGGTTCCAATGACCTAGGACGCTATTGCTCAATCTGAGCATAACCAAGACGCGGGTCGTTTTTCAAGTGATTTGACGGATCGGGAATGGGCGTTGATCGGATGCTTTGATCCTGCCGACACACAGTGGCGGGGACCTGAGGACGACGAATATGCGCCCGGTCGTGGATGCGATCCGGGCTTGTTGCAGAGATTGGTTTGGCCCGCAATTCAGCCGTGAAGAGCCTGTGTTTCAACCTTTATTGACCTTCAGAAGGCGTTTCCACGAACGCCATCGTCAGGCCGATCATGTGCGCCGCCCCACCATCGGACAGCAGGGCTTGGAGAGTGGGCGCCATCTACTCTCCTGCCAGCTACGTGTCTTGGGGCCGAGGCTAACGATGCCGGCCGCCGGCGGGCGCCTCATCATGCTTGCGGCTGGCAATTTGTATCGGTCGTCCCTGTATTGCGTTCGTGCGCGCAACCAGTCCATTCATCAGCAATCGAAGCATGAATCTCATTGCCGCGCCCACCGGGTCAGGCGGCAGATGTGCGGCGCATATAGCCGCGCCAGCCGCCTAGTGCAGTGATCTCTTCCGCGTTCTTCACCGCGTGGGATTCGCAGAGGAAGCACGATACGCTCGATCCGTCCTCCAGCGTGACCTTGCCGATACCCAGCGGAGCGGGGATCTTGGCGACAAAACGGCCGAATCCATCAGGCGGCAGCGCCCAGACCTCAATCTCCAGTCCACGCCCGTCATAGCCCGGTTCGCGAATGAGGCCGGGCTTTTGGGGCACGGTATTCGGCAGCACGAAGAGGCGATAATCGCCTGCGGTGCGGCAAGCCTTTATCAGGGTGCCGCCCAATGTTGTCAGCTCGTGATTGAGCGGCATGCCCGTCAAATGCGCACCGACCACGGCTATGGCGATGGTATTGTCTGTCGGCGAGGCGACACGGCTCGGCTCGGGGACGGCCGCAGCGCGATCGATCCCCATGCCGGCAGCAGCGGCGCGATGCAGTGCATCGGCAAGCGGGGCCAGCGCATCATCGGTGAAAGCCGGCGCAATCAGCGTCACGCCACCGGGCAGACCATTGCTGCCGAAGCCAGCAGGGACGGCGATGGCCGCGCAATCGAGCAGGTTGACGAAATTCGTGTAGCGACCCAGCCGGCCGTTGAGAACGATCGGATCGGCCTGCATGTCGGCGACCTTGTAGGTCGTCGGTGCCGTCGGCAGCAACAGGATATCCGCTTTTGCCCATTCGGCTTCCGTCTTGCGCCTGAGTTCTTCGAGCTTGTATCGGCCGTTGAAAGCCTCAACCGCTGTCTTGCCTTTCGCGCCTTCGATGATCTTGCGAACCGTGGGATCGAAGTCGGCGGCATTGCTCGCCAGAAAGTCCTCGACAGCAGCCAGACGCTCGGCAACCCAGGGGCCGTCATACAGAAGCGCAGCTGCCTCGCGGAAGGGCTCATAGTCGAACGGAACGATGGTGGCGCCGAGTGCCTTCAGACGCTCGATCGCCTTATCGTAAAGCGCCTCAACATCGGTATCGCCGAAGAACTCGCGTTCCGCACCTGCGAGAACGCCGACGCGCAGGCCCGTGCCCGGCAGGGTGGCGGGCTTGGTACGCCGCGAAAAGGCATCGGCAGCATCAAAGCCCTCAGCGATCTTGCGGATCGCGACCCCGTCACCAACGGTCGGTGCGAAAATCGTGATGCAATCGACGCTCTTGCAGGCGGGCACCGCGCCCGTATTCGGCAGCAGGCCCGGCGTCGGCTTGATGCCGACGAGATTATTGAAGGCCGCCGGCACACGGCCGGAACCGGCAGTGTCCGTACCAAGTGAGAAAGCGGCAAGCCCGGAGGCCACCGTCACCGCCGAACCGGAACTGGAGCCGCCCGAAATATAGTCGGCGTGAAAGACCGAGCGCGGCGCCCCATAGGGTGAGCGCGTGCCGTTGAGACCGGTCGCAAACTGGTCGAGATTGGTCTTTCCGATCACGATCGCGCCGGCTGCCCGCAGCCTTGCGACGACGGTTGCATCCTTCTCGGGATGATAGGTGAAGGCGGGGCAGGCAGCCGTAGTCGGCAGCCCCGCCACGTCGATATTGTCCTTGACGGCAAAGGGAATGCCCCAGAGCGGCAGGCTGTTCGGCTGCGGCGCACGCTCCATCAGGGCTCGGGCTTCGGCCCGCAACGCCTCATCAGGCGTCGGCGTGATGAAGATTGCCGGATCCTTCGAGGAGGCCCGACGAGCAATGACCGTCTCGATGATCTCGAGCGGGCTTTGGCCGGCCTCATAGGCTGCGCGAAGGCTTGTCAGATCAAGAATGGTCGGCAGCATGGATCAGCACTCCTCTAGAACAACAATTATATCGCCCGCTTTGACGTTTCGTCCGGGGCCGGCGCGCAGGTCGCGGACACGGCCTGGCGCATGTGCGGTGACGTTGATTTCCATTTTCATGGATTCGATGATGGCAAGCGTGTCGCCGGCGGCAACCGGTGCGCCCGGCTCGACCAGCAGTTTCCAGATATTGCCGGGCACGGCGCTGGCAACCCCGAAGCATCCCTCGGGGATATCTCCATCAGGGCTTTCGCCGGTGCCTTCGTCGGCAACGAAGCTGTCGAGGCCCGCCTCCTTCCAGCGTAGGCGCTCGGCGTCGAATGCGGCCTGCTGGCTCGCCTTGAACGTTCCGATCGAAGCGGCATTCGCCTGCAATTCCCGCTCATAGGCAGCGTAGGAAAACTCCGTCTCCTCAATGCGGACGGGATAACCGCCATGCGGGAAGGCGCTGCGGGCTTCCGCCAATTCCTGATGGCTGACCGGGAAGAAGCGGATCTGATCGAAGAAATCGAGCAGCCACGGCTTGTCCTTGGCAAAGACCGGCGTCTGCCGCCAGGTATTCCAGACCTGGATGGTGCGGCCGAACAGCTGGTACCCGCCGGGGCCTTCCATGCCGTAGATGCACATATAGGCGCCGCCGATGCCGACGGCGTTTTCCGGTGTCCAGGTGCGGGCGGGATTGTATTTCGTCGTCACCAGCCGATGGCGGGGATCGACCGGAGTGGCGACCGGCGCGCCGAGGTAGACGTCACCGAGGCCAAGTACGAGATAGCTTGCATCGAAAACGACATCGCGCACCGCCTGTTCGTCTGCCAGCCCATTGATGCGGCGGATGAACTCGATATTGGACGGGCACCAGGGCGCATTCGGCCGCACGAGTTCCTGATATTTGCGCATGGCAAGTTCCGCATTCGGATCATTCCAGGAGAGCGGCAGATGCACGATGCGGCTCGGTACCTTGACGTCCTGGGCCGCCGGCAAGCTCGCTTCGATCTCGGCCAGCAGTCCGAGCAGGCGCTTTCGGGTTAGCGAGGTGCCGTCATAGTGGATCTGCAGCGAGCGGATGCCAGGTGTGAGGTCGATGATGCCGGGCAGGCGGGCCTCTGAGACGGCTTGCATCAAAAGATGCACCCTCAGCCGCAAGGCAATATCGAGCGTCATCGGCCCGTATTCGACCAGCAGATTATCATCGCCCTGACGGCGATAGACGACAGAGACAGGCCCGTCGTCGCGCTTGCCGATGACAGGCGAGCCCGTCTCCTCCTTCGCCCGATGCACGACCGGGCCGGCAATCGGATCCTCCGGTCGCGCGACCGGATGAAAGCGGATACGGTCGCCCGGCTTGAACTGGCCCATCTTCCACTGTTCGTCGCGAGTGATCACCGCCGGGCAGACGAAGCCGCCGAGGCTCGGCCCGTCGGGCCCGAGGATGATCGGCATGTCGCCGGTAAAATCGATCGCACCGATCGCATAGGCATTGTCATGCAGGTTAGACGGATGAAGGCCGGCCTCGCCACCATCGCTGCGCGCCCATTTCGGTGCGGGACCGATCAGGCGCACACCCGTGCGGGCACTGTTGAAATGCACCTCGTAATTCGTCGAAAACAGCGTCTCGATATCGCCTTCCTGAAAGAAATCAGGCGCGCCATGCGGACCGTAGAGAACACCGACCTCCCATTCGCGTGTCAGTTCTGCCGGCTCGATTGCCGGGTTCGGCGGTTCGGCGGCCGTGTGGCGGGCAAGATGCAACACATGGCCTGTCTTCAGCGTGCCGGTGGCATTGCCGCCGAATTGTCCGAGGCCGAACGTGGCGCGCGAGCCGAGCACGACAGGGGCGGCCAAACCGCCTGCTACGGCGAGGTAAGCGCGCTGCCCAGGTCCATCGATGCTGCCGATTACGAGGGTCTGGCCGGCGCGGATGGTGACGGCCTCGTCATGCGGCAGTGTCTCGCTGTCGACGTTCATCGCCATCCTGGCGCCGGCAAGTGCCACCACCGTGTCGGTGTGGAACTTCAGTACGGGGCCGGACACCGTCAACTCCAGGGCTGCGACCATGTCGCCATTGCCGACGAGACGGTTGGCATGGCGGAAGGAGCGCTCGTCCATCGGGCCGCTCGGCGGCACACCGACATGCCAGAGACCAAGCCGGCCCGGCAGTTCCTGAATGCTCGATTGCGCGCCCGGCGCAATCACCTCGATGACGTCGGGCACGAAGGAAAAGTCGCGCAGCGCCGTCGTCGCCACCTTGCCGCTGGCAAGCAGCTCGGAGCCGGCAATCGCGCGCAGATAATCGAGATTGGTCTCGATGCCGGATATCGATGTCTCGGCAAGCGCCGTCTTCAGATTTTCGATCGCCGCAGGGCGGTCTTCGGCTGCGACGATCACCTTGGCAAGCATCGGATCGTAGAAGGGCGTCACTTCCGTACCGGTTTCGATCCAGCCGTCGATACGCGCATTCTCGGGGAGGGAGACTTCCGTCAGCAGGCCGGCGCTCGGGCGGAAATCGGCGTGCGGCATCTCGGCATAGACGCGCACTTCGATCGCTGCTCCCTTCGGCTGCAGAGCCTCGGCACCCGAGAGCACATCCTCGGCTGCCGCCTGCCGGATCATCCATTCGACGAGATCGATGTCGAACACGGCTTCGGTGACGGGATGTTCTACCTGCAAGCGGGTATTGACCTCGAGGAAATAGAATTCCTCGCGCAGGGGATCGTAGATGAATTCGACGGTGCCGGCGGACTCGTAGGAGACCGCAGCGCCGAGATCGACGGCCGCCTTGTGCAGGCGGGCGCGGGTCGCGGCCGAAAGGCCGGGGGCAGGGGTCTCCTCGACGACCTTCTGGTTCCGCCGCTGCAGCGAGCAATCGCGCTCACCGAGCGCAATGACCTTGCCCTTGCCATTGCCGAAGATCTGCACTTCGACATGCCGTGCCTCGGCCACGAAACGCTCGATGTAGACGCGCGCATCGCCAAAGCTTGCCCGCGCGGTCCGCTGCACGCTTTCGAAGGATGCCTTCAGGCTTTCGGCATCGGCGCAAAGCTGCATGCCGATGCCGCCGCCGCCAGCCGTGCTTTTCAGCATGACGGGATAGCCGATCGTTTCGGCCGCAGCGAGTGCCTCATCGGTGCTCGACAGCAAACCGGTGCCGGGCAGGAGTGGCACGCCGCTCGTCTTGGCGAGCTCGCGCGCCGCATGTTTCAAGCCGAAGGCCGAGAGGTGTTCGGGACGGGGACCAATGAAGGCGATGCCTTCGGCGGCAAGGCGCTCGGCGAAGCCGATATTTTCCGACAGGAAGCCATAGCCGGGATGAACGGCCTCGGCTCCCGTCACCTTGCAGGCGGTGATCACGGCATCGATATCGAGATAGCTTTCGCTGGCCGGAGCCGGCCCGAGGCGGACAGCTTCATCGGCCATCAGCGCAGGCCTGGCGAAACGGTCGGCATCGGAATAGACGGCGACGGACGCAATACCCATTCGTCGCAGTGTCTTGATGACCCGGATCGCGATTTCGCCCCGGTTGGCGATCAGGACTTTCTTGAACATGATCAGGCCTCGCCACCCCAGATCAGCACCCGGATCGGCGTCGGATCGAAGCCGTTGCAGGGATTGTTGATCTGCGGGCAGTTGGAGATGACGCAGAGCACGTCCATCTCGGCGACGAGTTCGACATAGTCGCCCGGCGCGGAAATGCCGTCGACGATCGTCATCTCGCCATTCGGCTTGATCGGCACGTTCATGAAGAAATTGATGTTCGGCACGATATCGCGCTTGCCCATGCCGTGCTTGCTGACTTCGAGTACAAAATTGTCGCGGCAGGCATGCAGATATTTGGTGCCATGGCCGAAGCGTACCGTGTTGCTCTCGCAGGAGCAGGCACCGGCCGAAGTGTCATGACGGCCGCAGCTGTCGGCCGTCATGGTCAGCATGACATTGCCTTCGTTCGACATGATTTTTGTGCCGATGCCGATATAGGCGGCACCCTGCATGCGCATCGTATCCTGATTGGAATAGCGCTCGGAAAAATCATCGGCGCGATAGAAGAGCGTGTCGATCGCCTGCTGGCCAAAACTGTCCTCGATGCGGATCGTCTGGCCCTTGCGCACGATGCCGGACCACGGGGCTTCAGCCGCGATGAAATGGTCCTGGGCGGCGTTCTGCAGGCTGCGGGCAGGGGAGGTCTGGATGAAATCGGACATCGTTTCCTCCTCAGGCCTGCATCAAGGCATTGTTTTCGAAACCGCGCACGGCTTCGGCGGTCGCCGTGCGGCAAAGATCGTCCTTGGTCGGCGCCGCCGCCTTGTAGCGGGTGATGACAATGGGCTTCGGCTGGTAGGCGGGATCAGGATCGAGCGGATGCGGGCAATTGGAGAAGCCGACCAGCATGTCCATCTCGGCACGCAGTTCGGCGTAATCGCCGCTATTGGAACGTTTCCCCTGCCAGCCGAAACCGCCGGCCTCGGCAAGGCGCACCGGCGCGAAGAGGTTGAGGATGCCCGGAATATCGCGGCGGTCGAGGCCGAGCTTGACGGCAACGAGGATAAGGTTGTCTCGGGTGTTGCGGGTCTTTTCGCCGGGATATTTTGCAGCATTCGAGGCCGCCGTCGAACCTCCCATCAGGCAATCATGGGCGCCGGAACTATCCTCGATCATCGAGAACATGACGCGGCCCATGTCGGAAAAGATCACACGTCCCTTGCCGAGTGCCGTCGTCCACTGGACCTTGGCCGTATCGACAAGGTTGATCCGCTCGCTCGTATCGGCGGCATTCCAGGCGACGAGCGCCACCGTGGAGCTGCCCTCGGCCTGATCGACGCGGATCGCCTCGCCGCGCTGAAGTTTGGTTGACCAGTACCAGCCTCCAGGGATGGTTTCCTGATGGATGACAGAAGCGGCGTCGATCGCCGGTGCCGGCAGTACGCTTGGGCCGGGCAGGGCCTTGGGCGCAAATTCCAGACCCTTTTTTTGATGCTCTTCATAGCGCGCGCGATTGGTGGCGATCTCTTCGGGGGAGCGTCTCAAATGCATCATAGCATCTCTCCTGATGGTGCCAGGTCGTCCCGGCCATGCCCCAGGGAAGCGACCGGGCCGTCCCGGTCGGGGCTGAAAATCGATGACTGGCCGGCAAGGCGCGGCGGCCAGATGGAAATATCCTTGGTGATGGTGGCGCCGTAGCGCTCCTTTTCTTCGGGCCGGTCACGGCGACGCTCGAAGGCGACGACGCGGCTTGCGAGCGTGAAGGCCTCGCGCATGTCATGCGTGACCATGACGACGGTCATCTGCGTTTCATGCCAGAGCCGCTTCATCAACGTGTGGATTTCGGCGCGAATGCCGGGGTCGAGTGCGCCGAAAGGTTCGTCGAGCAGCAGCACCTTCGGCTTCATGATGAGCGCTTGGGCGAGCGCCAGGCGCTGCTGCATGCCGCCGGAAAGCTGTGCTGGATATTTGCTCTCCGAACCTGCAAGCCCGACCTCTGAAATCAGTTGGCGCGCTTCCTCGATGGCGTTGCGGCGTGCCGCGCCGAAGAGCTTTGCCTTGTAACGCGCCGCGGACAATTCCCTGCCGAGCAGAACATTGCCGAGCACTGTCAAGTGCGGAAAGACGGAGTAGCGCTGGAAGACGACGCCGCGATCCGGTCCCGGTTCCGGCGGCAACGGCTCGCCGCCGAGCAGGATCTTGCCTTTCGTCGGCTGCTCCTGGCCGAGCAGCATGCGCAGAAAGGTGGTCTTGCCGCAGCCGGACGGGCCGACGAGGGCGACGAAGGCGCGGGAGGCGACGGTCAGCGACACGTCCTCGAGTACGATCTGGTCGCCATATTCCTTCCAGACCTTTTCGATCTTCAACTCGCTCATGCCTGCTTCTCCAGTTCCGACCAGGGAAAGAGGGCGATGCGCAGGCGGTCGAGCAGGGCGTTCATGACCACGGCAAGCAGGGTAATCCAGACGACGTAAGGGAAGATGATATCCATCGAGAGATAGCGGCGAACAAGGAAGATGCGGTAGCCGAGGCCGGAATCCGAGGAGATTGCCTCGGCGGCTATCAGGAACAGCCAGGCCGGGCCGAGCTGCAGTCTGAGGCAGGTGATCAGACGCGGCAGGATCTGCGGCAGCACGACCCGCAGGCCGATCTGCCAAGAGGAGCCGCCGAGCGTTTCGGCCTTGACGATCTGCTCACGCGGCAGTTCCAGCGCCTTCAGTGCCAGATCACGGATCATCGTCGGCGCCACGCCGATGACGATGAGGGCGATCTTCGAGGTTTCGCCAAGCCCCATGACGATGAAAAGGATCGGCAGCAGCGCCAGCGGCGGCACCATGGAGATCACGGCGACGAAAGGAGCGAGCAGCGCCCTGAGATAGGGCAGCATGCCGATCAGCATGCCGACGATGAGTGCGATTGCCGTGGAGATGCCGAGTCCTGAGAGCAGGCGGATCAGGCTCGCACCCGTATCCGACCAGAGTAGGAATTCGCCTGTACGCTGATCGGCGACGAAGGCCAAACGGTTAATCGCATCGGCAAATCCCGCAAGGCTCGGCAGAAGCTTGTCATTGGCGTTCTCAGCCAGTCGCGCAGCCGAGCCGAAGGCATAGGCAAGGGCGAGCAGCACGAAGGGCAGCATCATCAAGGCGAACTGTGCGCCCCGGCTCGGCCTCGTGTTGATCCAACGCATGGGAAATGCTCCGCTGGTGAAGAAGGGAAGCGCGGGTAGGCTGCGCCTCCGTTGCGATCAGAGCGAACCGTCTGCGGCTGCCTTCATGTAGGTCTCGGTGAAACGCAGCTTCACATTGCCCGTATCGCCCAGCACCTTGCCGTCAGGCATTTCGATACCGATGACATCGGCAGACGGTGCACCATTGCCGAGCAGGCCTTTCTCGAAGAGGAAGTTACGGACCAGATCCATGGTCTTCGGCAGGTTCGGCGACGCGGTGAAGGCAACGGCATCGGCCGGCTTGTCGAAGAGCTTGGTGGCGGCAAGCTGGGCTTCGAAACCGGCGAGATCGGTGCCCGAAGCGGACCCCATTGCTTCACGGGCTGCCTTGCCCTCGGCAGTATCGGCACGCAGAAGAGCGGCTGTCTCGTACCAGATGCCGGCCAGCGCCTTGCCGAAGTTCGGGTTGTCCTTCAGCACGCCGCTATTGGCGACCATCAGGTCGATGATTTCACCCGGCACCTGCGAACTGTCAAAAACCTTCTTGGCCGTGGGATCTTCGAGGATGGTGGAGACCAGCGGGTTCCAGGTGACGACGGCGGTGACATCGGGCGTCTTGTAGGCCGCAACCATATCGGCGTCGGAGGTGTTGACCACCTTCACGTCACGCTCGGTCAGCTTGATGCTTTCGAGCGCGCGGGCGAGCAGATAATGCGAAACGGAGAATTCGACGAGATTGACGTTCTGGCCCTTGATATCGGCAAGGCTCGCCTTGTCCTTCAGGATGACGGCGTCATTGCCGTTCGAGAAGTCTCCGATGATGACGGCGGTTGTATCGACACCGCCGGCGGCCGGGATCGACAACCCGTCCATATTGGTCAGCGTCACGGCATCGAAGGCGCCGGCCGTATACTGGTTCATCGACTCCACGTAGTCGTTGAACTGGGTGACATCGATTTTGATGCCGTATTTGTCAGCCCATTTCTTGACGATGCCGTGGTCGGCCGCATAACCCCAGGGCATCCAGCCGACATAGATGGACCAGGCGACCTTGAATTCGGTCTTCTGCTCGGCCTTAGCGATGGAGCTGAAACCCAAGGCCAGCGAAGCGGAAAGTGCGGTGATGGAAAGGATCTTCGAAAAAGTCTGCATTGAAATTCCCCTTTTGCTTTTCTTCAAAAGGGATCGGCAATGACCATCGTGCCGCCAATCCCTTGGCTTACGAGGTCTCCCGGGCTTTTGTCCCGCCGTGCACCCGACGGAATTTCTCCCCCGCCGGTAGTAGCTCTCGGACCAGTCGCGCCTTTTGAAAACGCCGGAACCCTAGCCACCAACTCTGCCTATTTCGAAGCAAGCACTATGCCAGATCGATTATGTGCTTGATTCTCAAAGGTTAGTGTGTACGGCGCATTGTTTAGCGCTGTGAAAGTGCATACTGATGCCTATATGGTGGGCGAAGTTTGAATCTCTGCATGCGTGCCGCATAAAATTTATGCATGCCGGGCCAAAGATGTTGATCGCCACGCCATCGGTGGCTTTGCCCGCGGCAGTGCGTTTCGACGAACTGGACGAATGAAAAAGCCACAGCTTCAGGCTGGAATTCCGGACCGAATTCCTGATGCCGAGCGGGATGGCAAGATAATTTGCACGATCTATGGAATGTCTCTCGACTCCAGCTCCGGGCAGCTTGGCTCGTTTCCGAAGGTAATCTCCTTGCGATCTCCGTTAAGCGTCAGCCCTCTGAAGGTCAGCACATTCTCATCGCGATAGACGATTTCGCTTCGATAGATGCCGGCGCGTATTGCTCTGTTCCTGGCGCGACTGACGTTGCACTGTCCAATCGGCGGCGACACATGCCAATTGGATGTGCCTTGCGTGTCGGTCTGCCAGCCGCCAGCGGAAACGAGTGTCGAACTGGCAAGCAACGCAAACGCAGAAAGTACAAGTTTGGACGACAATCGAGATTTCACGACGCTACTCCGAGGCAATTCCGCTATCGATGCCTCTGCTATTATCTGAATTTGCTCAATAGATCATCCGACGGCGTCCTAATCGGCTTTGACTTCTCGGGGGATGGTGAACAACCATTATAACAACATGCGGCTTGAACGTTGTTAGGCGTCGCATGCGGCAAAGGCAGAGGTCGCAAGCAAATCCAAGGGCGGCGTCCAGAGCGTTCCAACGACGACCCCGCCGCCGAAAGCTGCCAAGGCCGTCGCGGGCGTCACCGAGCACTGACGGATTTGAGTTCGGGCAGCAATTCGGTCGTCGAGGCGTAAAGTTCTTAAACAAGCAAGGCGCCTTGATGGGCGCCCCGCAATCAGTTGTCTCTTTCGCTAATAAATCGCGCGCAGATCAGAGCGATCTGACGTTTTCCGCCTTCGACTTGCCGGTCTTCCGGTCCTGGCCGAGATCGTAGGAGACGCTCTGGCCTTCCTTCAGCCCATCACCGTACTCCAGCGCCGAGACGTGGACGAAGACATCTGGCCCTCCGGTTTCCGGCGTAATGAAGCCAAAGCCCTTGTCGTGATTGAAAAACTTAACCTTGCCAGTCGGCATGACATCCTCGTGTGTTTGCGCTTGTTGTGGAGCGGCAACCTAGCCTTCGCATTCCGGCAGATCAACCCAGTACGAGTCTTCGTCTTCTCGGCATCCTCGTCTGTCTATAGTCGTTCATGAAAATTCCTGACGTGTCTTGATGGTAATGTAAAATTTCATTACCAATGGTATTGACCAATGGAAGGAGATTTATCATGCCATCCCTGGCGGTAACGATGAAAGGGCAGATCACGTTAAAGCGGGACCTACTGCAACACCTCGGCGTCAAGCCAGGCGAGCGGATTGAATTTGACAAGCTGCCAGGTGGCGAGCTTCGGGTGAAGGCCGCCAAGCCTACTGGGACCATTAATAATTTCATTGGCCGGCACGCGGGCCGGGTAAAAAAGCCATTGACGATTGAGGAAATGAACGAAATTGCCGCCTCAGGTTGGGCGGGTGACGAATGAAAATTTCGGTCGATACAAGCGTGCTGGCTCGTGCCGCGCTGCAGGACGATCCACAGCAAGGCCAGGCTGCGAGCGAGTTGCTGAAAGCGGCTTCGCTGATCGCAGTGTCGTTACCCTGTCTGTGCGAATTGGTTTGGATTTTGCGCCGCGGCGCGAAACTGCAGAGAGAAGATGTAGCATTGACCATCCGTGATTTGCTGGACGCTGGAAACGTGGTCATGAACCGACCCGCGGTTGAGGCCGGTCTTGCGATCCTCGAAGCCGGCGGGGATTTTGCGGACGGCGTTATTGCCTATGAGGGCAATTGGCTGGGCGGTGAAACATTTTTCTCTTTCGATAGACGGGCTGTCGAGTTGCTGACCGATCAAGGGCAGGCCGTGCAGCTCCTTGTTTGATCCAGCCTTTGGGTCGGCCACGTTCAACCAAGCGTCTCTATTCCTTCGAGTGAGCGCTATGCAGCTCTGCCAACAAGGCGGAACGAGAGGCCGATCTGCTTCACGAGCCCATCCAGGATTTAGCAGTTATGATGTTCATGCAAAAAGATTATAACTCTTCCCATTCGCCTCATTACGTATCCGTGGAAACATCGTCCCAGTCCTGATCCATGTAGCCGATCAGCCAGTTGAGGGCATAGTGGCGTTCATAGACCACGCCCTTGTCCAGCCCGGCTGGCGGCTCTTCGCCCTTCAGCCTGGCGTTCACGACTGCCCAATCGTAGCGATAGATCAGGTCGGCGGCGTCGAGCAGTTCGGCTTGCGGGCGCAGCTTGGCGCGGCGCATCAGCCCCTCCGTTCCCAGGTTGCGAAGCGTGTTCGCAATGAACGGGACGTCGCAGATATGGTCGGGACGTTCGAGTTCCGGTGCGATGCCGAGCGCCCATAGCATGACGTGCACGCCTTCGTAACGCCAGGCGAAATTCGCTCGGTCCTGATCCGAGGGATTGGGGTCGTCCATGAAGGCCTGCTCTTTCGGGGTGAAAAAGCCTTCGGCGCCGAACTGGCGAATGAGGGCCTGGGCCATCGCGTAGTCGCCGGTCTCGCCTTTCACGGCGACGATCACAAGCGCGATGGTGCGCTGAACGACGACCTTGGCATTTCGCCGCGTGGTCGTGCTTTCGGGTTCGATCGTTGGCAGATGATCTATGGTCGTAACGCCTTCCGATTGAAGCTGGGCGACAGACCGCGCCTTGCGCGCTTGGGCCTCGTCGACGGCTTGAGAAACAGCGGCCTGCACCGGAATGATCAGTGCGAGAAGGGTCGAAAATATACGCTTAATCACATCTGGCTCCTGTCATCGCGGCAACGCGAGCAATAGGCATTTTGGTGAAACAAGGAGAAGGCCCCAAGGCCGTCAATGGCTGATTACCGCTCATTCTCAAGTGGTCCAACGACCCCAACACCTTCATTGCGGGCCGCCGCGGCCATTTTCCGATCGCCAGTCGCCAGCGGAAGATTGACCGTCTTTGCGAGATCCAGATAACTGGCATCATAAGCGCTCAGCATGTGGCGCGTCGCAAGGTCGAGCACGGCAAGGTCGTTTCCCGATCCGGCGTCCTCTAATGGCAGCCTGCGCAACTGGCCCATCAGCAAAGGGGCGTCTCCGGGCCGAAGCCGGCCACGTCGCTCTGCCATCAGAAAAAGGTTTCGGATCTCAAACCAGAACAGCGCGGGCACAAGCGCCGGGCTCGCACGAAGTTCCGACATCAACCTGTCGGCAGCATCATTCTGCTCGTCCGGCAGAAACCAGACCGCGGCGATCGAAGCATCGAGGACGAAGGACATCAGTACCGCCGGCCCTCGTCGCGCCATTCACGGATCTCGGCTTGCGTCGTGGGCTGGAGGGTCGAGCGCATCGCCTTGATCTCGGCAATGACGGCATCGATGTCATTCTCACGCCGTATACGCGACAACCGTGCAATGGGCGTATTGCCGCGTGAAATGATCACTTCCTCGCCCGCCTCGACCTTTGCGAGCAGCTCGGAGAGATGCGTTTTGGCCTCGCCGACCTTGACTTTGACGGTCATTGGAAACTCCAACCCATATGCTGTCGTGGGCAGCAGGGAAACATCGCGACATTTACGCCGAGCGGAAGTTTACCCAGAAGCGCCTACTTGGTCAATACCAGACCAAGCTGTGTTCGCGCTTGAATACCAACTGCATACCCGCCGGACTAGACGTCCGGATCAGCTATGTTTCGCCTGTAGGGCGCCGAAGCGCCTTAGGGATGGACGTCACCACTCTACGCCTTCAAACCGCTCACTATCGATACCTGATAGGTGAGTTGCTTGTTGCGAGCCCTCATTGTGTGGCTACGATCAGGAGTTTCTGGACAGCTTGTAGTGATTCGGAGAGTGCGGCGCGATGTGCGTCCCATCGGGAAACAATGGAGAAGGCGGGTAAAAAAGGCATGAATGCAGATCGACTGTTTACGCTGGTCGGAATGACCAATACCGATCATGACGTGATCAATGCGATCCAGGCCAATGGTGGATCAATCGACACGCTCTCTCCGAAGAACCTGAAGGATTTGACCATCGACTTCGTCCGGCTGAATGACCTGGGTGTCGCGCTCGCATTCACGCCGAAGGAGCTCTTCTCTCGGAACTATCGCGACCCTATTGGCTCCGGTCCGTATGCAATGAGTGGCGTTTTCTATTACCCCAATGGGGCGCCGAAGGTGTCCCCATACTTGGGATCCATTCCGTTTTCCTCGCGTCCGGTCGGAAACCGGGACGAGGCACTCGCGGCCTTTGGCGAGCCTCAGGAAACCGAGGAAGAGGATGGCGATGTCTATTGGGATATCTGGATGAAGGACGACCGGCAGGTCAAGGCGGATTACAACGATGAGCTGGCGGTAAAGACCGTGCTGGTTTCTTTTCCCATGAAGGCTCCTGAACATTAAAGATGTCGTCTCGTTAGTCCTTTGGCGCAATGAGCGATCCGGCAAATTCAGGATCGGCATAATAGGGGCGTTTGCGGGGAGGGGGCGAAATCCTAAATCGCTCATGAGCGGTGTCATTTCGCCCTCAGCCGAAACCGCCCCTATTCGCCGGTGTCGCCGGTCTCGACCGGCCTTGGCATCGGCTTTGCGCCGGAATAGGCCGAGGGTCTTCCGAACCGGGCACTCGAACTGAAGGCGGTGCGAGGTACGATTTCCGGATCGGGCTTGGCGATCCTGGAACAACTAAGACCCGACCGCCTCACGTGATGACATCGTCGACATTGCACGATCCCTGGCACGGCCCGAAGGGTGAGGGCGCGGTACCTCCCTAGCGCAGCTTCTCAACGGCGACGGCGAGACATGTCTTGAACGCGGCAAGGTCCGTATAGAGCGCATCCCGCGCCGCGTCTCCGATGATAAGGACGCCACCGCGTCGCTCAATCCCGGCGTGCAGCATGAGATTGTCGGCCAGACCAAAATCCTCAACTGCAATTCCGTTCGGGTCTCGCAGTCGACCTTCAGCATCATAGGCGACGGCCCCGCCATAGAGATCGCTCACTCGTCCGCTGTGATCGCGGGCCACATTCGTGTAAGCGAATACAGGCTTACCGCTTGCGCACATAAAGCCGAGTTCGAAGGCCGTCCCTGTATCGGCGGCAATGCCACGAAAGGGCGTCAGATTGGCGATGATCGCGTCAGCCTGGATCATCATCTTCTCGTCCACCGCGTTTATCGCTGCGGCCCGTTCCCGCTTCGAGTTCGTGTGCGGGATTTCCAGATCGCCGGGCGAAAGCGGGAGAAGTCCCGCCTCGCGGGCAAGTGCTGCTTTCCGGTCGAGGATTTCACGGGCGTTGGGAAGGAAGACCTCCGGGCCGGCCAGATAAACTTTTTTTGTCATAAATTGCACCTAAAAGGAATGGGTTCGTCAACCAAAATACCTTCCTCGCTGTACAGCGAAGAAGGATCACAATCCAGTGGGCGAAAACCGCCCACCCAGCGCGGCCGCGTATTAGCGGCGTTCAGATCGCCCCACGGCGCCACGGTTGACCATCATGCGGCGTAGCAGCGGAGTTCGTTGTTATCGGCCGTCTCTTGCGTGGTATCGATGAACGCGATGCGCTTGCCGCCAAGCTGGTGCGGCAGTGCGCAAGTTCACGCCTAACTACTTGTGGGAGTAGCTTCAGAATCTCTGGATGGATCTTTTGGATGCGTCTGCAGCCTCTGCGGTCAGCCCCGCTGGCAATTCGTGAACAGCTCCTCCGCCTCCGGGTCAAAGCATTGTGAAACTGAACACCTCTGGCGCCTTGCAGCGGTTCAGGGCATCCTATGATGGCTGAAAATTGTGTTTATGGCAGTTGGAGGAATGCCGATGCGCTGCTTTACCGTGCTTGGACCCTCGCAGACCGGAAAATCAACAGTCGTGGAAAAGCTCGGCTCCTTGGAGGGGGCGCCGAGAAAATCCAAGTCCCCTTATGGATTGAACCTCACAGAATTCACCTTTGGAAACGAGGCGTGGTGTGCGCTGGATGCGCCAGGACCCAACGAAGCGTTGGCGCATGTACAGCACGCGCTTCTTGCCAGCGACGCCTGCATCCTGTGCGTTTCATCGGCACCCGAGGAGGCTGTGCTCGCCGCGCCCTATCTGCGGATAGTCGAAGCCTCGGGGACGCCGTGCATCCTCTTCGTCAACCGAATGGACGAACCGAGAGGGCGGCTGAGGGACGTGATCGCTGCGCTTCAAGACTACGCCAACCACACCCTTTTGCTTCGCCAGATCCCGATCCGCGAGGGAGACAGGATCGTAGGCAGTTGCGATCTGATTTCGGAACGGGCGTGGCGCTACCGGGAAGGCCAGACTTCGGCGCTGATCGCAATCCCCGAAAGCGCCGCCGAGCGCGAGCGCGAAGCGCGCAGCGAGCTCCTGGAACACTTGTCCGAATTCGATGACTGGCTTCTCGAGGAACTGGTCGAAGATCGCGAGCCAACCAGCGACGCGCTCTATGCCATCTCATCGCGGGTTCTCAGCGAAAACAGGATTATTCCAGTCCTGATCGGTGCCGCAGGTCACGGCAACGGCATGATGAGGCTGATGAAGGCGCTGCGTCACGAGGCGCCGCCGGTAGGGGTTCTTCGACAGCGCCTGGCTCGTGCGGGCAATGTCGATGAAAACAAGCTGACCGCCGTGAGCTTCCATGCCTATCATCGTCAGAATATCGGCAAGACGGTGCTGGTGCGTGTGTTTGGTGAGGGGCTGCGGCAAGGCGCATCACTGGGCGGCTCCAGCCTCGGTGCCGTGCAGGATCCCGCAAACGGACGGTCTAACTCGGCGATCGTGCCTGCACCAGGGGATATCTTCGCAACGGTCAAGTCCGACCACTTGCTCGTCCCGTCGCTATTGACATCAGACGCGACGATCGCTCCGCCCGAATGGACGGAGCCACCTACGCCGATGCTTGAAAGGATCCTGGTTCCCGGCAGCGAACGCGATGAAAACAAGCTCTCCGAAACGCTGGCAAAACTTTCCGAGACGGATCGCGGTCTTGTCGTTTTGCAGGAGGAAGGCACTGGCGCCCAGCTCGTCCGCGCCCAGGGCCCGGTACATCTGCGCGATCTCTGCCGGACCCTGTCCGACGTCTTCCACATCGACGTAACCGATCGAACGCCCAGCCCGATCTACCGCGAGACAATCGCGAAACCGTCCGAGGTTCACTACAGGCATCGCAAACAGACCGGCGGTGCCGGGCAATTCGCAGATGTGAAGCTGCGCATTCGCCCCAACGAGCGCGGCCGGGGCTTCACCTTCAGCGAAACCGTCAAGGGTGGCGTCGTTCCGCGCAACTACATCCCTGCCGTCGAAGCAGGCGCGCGCGAAGCGATGGAGAAAGGGCCGCTCGGCTTCCAGGTTATCGATGTCGGCGTAACGCTGTTCGATGGTCAGCACCATGCCGTCGACAGTTCGGAACACGCCTTCAGGACTGCGTCGAAAATGGGAGTGCGGCAGGCGCTTTCCGAAGGGTCGGCCGTTTTAATGCAACCGGTCTTCCGCAGCGAAATTCACATTCCGTCGGTCTATTCCGGCAGCCTCGTCCAGATCGTCTCCGCTCTCAAGGGCCAGGTTCTCGGCTTCGACCGGGATGAAACCGCTAAGGGATGGGACATCTTCCGGGCACTTATTCCAGGCAGCGCACTTGACGATCTGGCGCGGGCGCTGCGCTCGGCGACGCAGGGCATTGGTTACTTTTCCAAGGCCTTCGATCACTTCGAGGAGCTATACGGCAAGGAAGCGGACGCCATCGTGAGGGCACACGAGGAACCAGGCGTCGCGCACTGAAACGTTCGCGCCACACAGCGCCATCGGCAACAAGGTGCCGATTTCGCTTATGAACGGCTCACCGGCACCCCGCCGGCCTGAGCCATAACCCCGGAAAATTCCAGCTCCCGCTGGCCCAAAATCGGGGAGCACCTCATTGGCGGTCGATGGGCGTATTTATCTTCTGAGCGCAGTCTCGATGACAATCCTGATCGTCATCGAGACTGCGCTCAGAAGATTATCACGGTCCAAAGGTGCGGGCTCGGGATTGTAGGGATCGGATGCTGGCAATATCGAATTCGATTGGTTCCATAAGATAGATTATGCGACTTTCATGTGTAGCGGCTATATAGTAATGCGACAGTTGGGCCAGTTAGAGATGCGACAGTCTCGCCTCTCGACGTTCTGGTCAATGCCAACGTTGGGAGCGAGGATGACGACCTTCAGCCTGGTCGAGACCATGAGCGGTCGGAGTCGTCATGTCCTGCTTGATCACCATGTCGCAGAAAGAATTGCATCGCCTCGAAGTCATCCAGAAGATCCGTGACGAACGCCTGAGCGTTGTCCGGGCTGCCGAACTGCTCGACCTCAGTCGAAGTCAGGTGCATCGGCTGCTGCAGGCCTATGATCTGGATGGTCCAGCTGGGCTTGTTTCAAAGAAGCGATCACGGCCGAGCAATCGGCGCCATAGCGAGGAGTTTCGCAATGCAGCGCTGGATCTGATCCGCGAACACTATCTGGATTTCGGTCCGACACTGGCGCGCGAGAAGCTTATCGAGCTGCATCGGATATCAGTGGCCAAGGAGACGCTGCGGCAATGGATGACCGAGGCTGGCATCTGGGTTTCTCGCCGGGAACGCAAGAAGCGGGTTTTCCAGCCACGCGGTCGACGTGACTGCTTTGGCGAACTGGTGCAGATCGACGGGTCGCATCACTGGTGGTTCGAGAACCGCGGTCCCAAATGCGCCCTGCTCGTCTATATCGACGATGCCACCGGCAAGCTCTTACATCTTCGCTTTGCTGGCTCGGAGAACACGTTCGACTATCTGCATGCGACGAAGGCCTATCTGCAGCAATGGGGCAAGCCGCTGGCCTTCTACAGCGACAAACACGGTGTTTTTCGTTCGACCCATGCGTCCGAGAAAGACCGCACGAGCGGCCTGACACAGTTCGGTCGGGCGCTCTATGAGCTGAACATCGATATCATTTGCGCCAACACCCCGCAGGCCAAGGGCCGAGTGGAACGCGCCAACCAGACGCTGCAGGATCGGCTGGTGAAGGAGATGCGGCTTCGCGGTATCGACGCAATCGAGGATGCTAATGCCTATGTGCCTGAGTTCATTGCGGATTTCAACGCGCGTTTCGGCAAGCCAGCACGCAATCCGAAGGACATGCACCGGCCGCTGGCCGATCATGAGAACCTCGATGGCGCCATGTGCCGCAAGGAAGTGCGTACCCTGTCGCAGTCCCTGACACTGCGTTACGACAAGGTGCTGTTCATTCTCGATCCGACCGAGGTTTCCAGACCGTTGGCCGGCCAAAAGGTGATCGTTTGCGACTATCCGGACGGGCGGCTCGAGATCATGCACGAGAGCTTTGCCCTACCGTACAGAACTTTCGATACGTTACGCTCCGTGCATCGCGCGGATGTCGTCGATAACAAGCGGCTGGACGATATGCTGTCTGTTGTCGCCGAGATGCAGGCCGGGCGCGAGCAGCAGCGCAGCAAGAGCGGCCCCAGGCGCACCGGCCAGACGGATCATATGTTCGGCATTCGCGACGGCAGCCAAGGCAACGGCTATCAGAAGCGTGGCCGCAAGCCCGGTCGGCGGACGGATTTCATGAACGACCCGGCGGTGATTGCACGGCGAGAGAAAGCGTTATTGAGGCAGCCAGCGGCGGAATAAAAATCGTCAGGGCACGCCGATGTCGCTCTGCGTATCCGATTCCAATTGCAGGCAGGCGGACCAAAGCGGCGTCTTGTGGAAGGATCCGTCCTGGAAGAGTGTGAGCCCCTCTCTTGCTTCATAGAGCAAGCCGAGCCAGCACAAGCGCCGTAAGACGCCATACTGGAGATCGGACTTTAACTCCCAGGCTTCTAGGGTCATTTCGGTTTCCGAAAGAGGCGCCAGGTCTGGATAGAGGATCTTAGCAACATCCATTGGCGTGCAACCTTCTCTGGCCTTGATATTGAGAAGATTGAGGAACATGCGCCACCAGCGCAACCGCGCTTGCACCTCCTCTTCCCGCTCGGTGGCGTGGACATAGGAATAGAGATAATCCGTGGCGACCAGATCGAAGAAGGCTTGCGGGTTCACCAGAAACTCACGGCCGCGTCTGGTTGGCAGCAGCACATCTTTTTTCCGGCGAAGTAGCTTCAGATGATGGGCCATGTCGCGCACCACCCATAGCGGCGGCATGTCGCTTTCATTGAGCACCTTGTTCATGCTGTAGAGGTCTTTGGCTGTGAAGTCGGGCCAGAGGAAGTTCACAGCGGCCCAATGCACGAACTTGCGGTTCATGGCGCCGGTCGCGGTCAATCCTATGCCACCCTCACCATCAGCATAGGCAACCGCAAGAAGCATGCCGCGAACAAGTGGTGACAGCGCAGCGACATCGACGTCACCCTGCAACTTGATTTCCGGAAGCATCGTGCGGCTTTGATCCCTACCCGCCCCATGCGGTGTAAATGAGTATCAGCCGGCGACGGAACAATTGCTACTGAGAAAGCTAAAGCCGAAGGGGTGCGTCTCACCCGCCCCCGCTCCGCCCTTTCAACCCGGTCCAGCCGGCCGGATCGGGGGCTGATCATCAGAGCCCGTGTCGCGTTTCTAACTGGCTGACAACGTCGCAGCCCTATTCAGCTTTGACATTGTAGCCGGGTACATTCTATTTCCAAGTGCGACATGCCAATGAATTCACAGGCAATACTGATCTCGCAGCCGTCTCTCAGCGCGACTTGATCCACCTTGCCCGCCATCTCAACGACCAGCCGCGGAAATGCCTCGGCTACAAAACGCCAGCGGAAGTGTTCCTGGCGCATTTGCATGAGGAGGGGTGATCCCCTACCCTAAATGGCGGCACGATGCACTTGGATGAGCTTCTCCACATGACGAGGTCGCGCAATCAACATCTGGCAATGACTAGCACGTCGGGACCATGGCCATTGCTCATTCGGTTGGTTTGTCTGCCTTGCCGTCCAAGAGATGAATGAGTTCCATGGGGAACGGGAATATGATCGTCGAACTGTTTTCCCCGGCAATAACGTTCAGCGTGCTCAAGTAGCGCAGCTGCATTGATAACGGTTGTCTGGCCAGCACTTCAGCCGCCTCCACCAGCTTTGCTGCGGCTTGCTGCTCGCCCTCGGCATTTATGATTTTCGCCCGCCGCTCGCGTTCTGCCTCAGCTTGCCTGGCAATCGCACGGATCATCGACTCGTTGATGTCGACATGCTTGATCTCAACATTGGCCACTTTGATGCCCCACGCGTCTGTTTGGGCGTCGAGCATTCTCTGGATATCTTCGTTGAGCCTGTCGCGTTCCGCGAGCATCTCGTCGAGATCGTGTTTGCCAAGCACCGAGCGCAACGTCGTTTGGGCTAGCTGGCTCGTGGCTGCCATGAAATCCTCGACCTGAATCACCGACTTCTCCGGATCGATAACCCTGAAGTAAATCACCGCGCTGACTCGAACCGAAACGTTGTCATGGGAGATGACGTCCTGGCTGGGGACGTCGAGCACGCGCGTGCGCAGGTCGACCCGCACCATTTGCTGTACGTAGGGAACAAGCAGGATCAACCCGGGGCCTTTCACGCCGGTAAATCGGCCAAGTGTAAAGACGACGGCCCGCTGATACTCGCGCAAGATTTTGATCGCATTCGCCAGGATGATCAGCAACAGGACGACTGCGACGATATAGAAGATGAAATCTCCAATCATAGTCATGTGCGCTCCTCCTTGCTTTCTTGAGGTCGCTGATTCTTGCGGGGATCACGCGTGACCTCGAGGGTTAGCCCATTTCTGGCAATGACCGTCACGCCGTCTCCGTCCGTGAGCGGTTCGGCGGAGGCGGCGCTCCAGCGCTCTCCGTGCGCGACAATGTAGCCGGTCGTGCCCGTCCAACTGGAGACTTTCCCTGAAATGCCGATCATCTGCTCCGCACCGGTCACCACGGCACGCCGGCGCGCGCCGAATGCAAGGCGAACGACAATGAGGCTGAAGGCGAGGCCTGAAACACCGATACCAACCAGGACCTGTCGGCTCACTTTCAGATCGGGCACATCCGTATCGAAGAGGATGGCTGCGCCCAGGACGAGGGCGACCGCACCGCTAAGGCCGAGGACCCCGAATGTCGGTGCATGCGCCTCCGCGACAAAGAGAGCAACCGCAAGCACGATGAGGCCGACGGCGGCATAGCTGACCGGTAGCATTGCCAAGGCGTAGAGACCGAGCAGCAGGCATATGCCGCCGACTATTCCCGGGACAACCGCTCCGGGCGTGAGAAACTCGAATATCAGGCCGTAAATGCCGATAACCATCAGAATGAGTGCGACATTCGGGTCAGCGATGACCGAAAGCAGGCGTGTTCTCCAGTCAGGCTCGATGCTCTGGACAGCGAGGCCCGTCGTATCAAGCCGGATGTCCGTTTCTCCTGCCCGTACCGTACGACCGTTGGCTTTCGCCATCAGTTCGCCGACGGTGAACGCGACGAAATCGATGACTTTTTCGCGTTCGGCCGCAGTCGAAGAGAGACTGGCTGCGTCGCGTACCGCCTTTTCCGCCCAGTCGGCGTTGCGATTACGCAACTCGGCCAGCCCCCGAAGATAGGCAGCAGCGTCGTTCACTGCCTTTACCTCTGCAGCGTTGCGCGACTGTCGTTCCTTGCTGTCGCCGTTCTGGCCGTTGTCTTGTCCGCTCCCACCGAGAGCAATGGGCGTTGCGGCGCCCAGATTAGTGCCCGGCGCCATGGCGGCGATATGACTTGCATAGAGGATGTAAGTGCCGGCACTGGCCGCACGGGCGCCGCTCGGAGCCACGTAGCTCGCGACCGGCACAGACGAGGCAAGGATTGCCCGAACGATGTCTCGCATCGACGTATCGAGACCGCCGGGCGTATCCATTTGGAGGATGACCAACGCCGCTTTACTATCGTTGGCAAGCTGGATGCCGCGTATCACATAGTCGGCGGACGCGGGGCTGACGGCGCCATTCAATCGCAGCAGTAAAGCGACGCGTTCCGAGCCCGCTGTCGGGGCGACGGAAAACAGGAATGCGAAACCCCAGATCAATGCCAAAGCGAAAATACGGATTGCCTCTCGGCAATACCTCCGGGGCCGCACGGTCACCCGATCAATATTCATACACTTAAATATACGCCAGATTTACCAAAAGATAAGGCAGAAGTTTCGTCACCGAAGAGGCAGGTGATTTACCAGTTCAAATTCGAAACTCGACTTGTCCTTGTCGATCAACCAGGTGATTGCGGGAAGACGGAAGACACCCGGCGTGCCTAAGGTTTCCGCTTCCATCCGGTATGCACTCGCCACGACAGTCACGCGGATACGCCGCTGTCAGACGTCGGCTTTCGCAAGATGAGCAAGGAGGTCGTCGAGCATGGGCCGCTGCCTTTGAGCATCCTTCCAGCTGCGTCCTTCAACGAAAACCAATCCGCACGATCGACTTCTGGAAACCTCCGGATCCGGCCGGACCTCAGAGGCCATTCCATCTGGAACTCCGAGCTTCGAATGTCATTCAGGTCCAGCGTGAGGTCGGCTTCCACGTACCAGGCGACAACGACCTTGCCGCCCGGCTGCCGGTATTCGCCCAACGGATTGAAGTCACCATCGATCCCGCCCCCCAACTCTTCGAAGGTTTCCCGCTTCGCAGCCGCGAGTTCGTCCTCCCCAGGCTCGACCAGTCCCGACGGGCACGTCGGCAACATAGACAGATACGACCATCCGGCTGCTCCCGGGTCATTTCCCGGAGGGATGGTTTCGGTCGTTTCGTGGGAAAAATAGCCGAAAACTCTTCTTGTGCTCCACCAGTCTGATCTCATTGGATGCTAATACCGGATGCGAAGACTTGCCAGGATGACGGTGTCCGCGGGCAGACGTCACGCCCTGGTGGGTTTGACGAGTACTGACGCCAATGGTTTTTTGGCGGCTCCTCTGTCAGTCCGGGCCTACGGTCGACGGCGGAGGTTCTGTGGGCAACCAGGTTATCCCTCGATAAGTCTACGGCGCTTTCTTGACTGTGCCGATGACGTGGCCTGGAGGAGGTCAATCTTCCGCGGCCACACATCCAGCATTCTCAAGCTTGAAAAGCAGGGCTCGCAGGCTCGGCTGGGCTGCCTCGCGCACGGCGTCCTTCAGAAGGAACCACCGCTGCTTTCGGATGTCCTTTTCAGGGAATCTGCCCACCATCTTCGACACCTTCAGAAGATGGACGGTCACGGTGTAGACGTTCGTGCTCGTGTCCTTCTGATAGGAAAAGCTGCCGAAGACCGCCTCGTCGATCACTCCGACAACCCCGGCCTCTTCGAACGCTTCCCTGGTGGCGGCGCGGCTGCTTGCCTCGCGGTTTTCGACATGCCCCTTCGGGACGCCCCACCGACCGTTGCGGCGACTGCCGACCAGAAGGACTTCAAGGCGACCCTTCTTGTCGCGGCGATAGCAGATCGCTCCGGCCTGGGCGACATAGGCGCCGACGGCAGCGTTGAACGTCTCGCTTTTGGCATCGTCGTGCAGCATCGGCGTCTCCGGTTCGGTCCCGCAAATTAGGACCCCCGAGGCTAGCGAGTCCAGTTGATAGCTCTACATCTGTCCGTACGAACGATTCCAATGCTTCGGCGTTGATGATCGCAGGATGAAGGAGCACGCATTGCCGTCGGAAATCGAAATCAAGCTTGATCTGTCCAACGAAGCCCTCGAGACCCTCATTGGTTCCGATATTCTCGGAGAACCACGCGAGGTGCTCCGGCAGCATTCCATCTATTTCGACACTGCCGACCGCAAGTTGAAGCAGGAAGGCTTCTCACTTCGCATCAGGCATACGGGCGATGCTCGCGTGCAAACCGTCAAGGCGACCGGTCCGGCAAAATCGCTGTTTTCCCGATCGGAATGGGAGACGCCGATCGAGAGCGATGAACCCGTCCTGGACCTGACCAGCCCTCTCCGGAGCGAGTTCGGAGCCGACCTGGAGGTGGACTCCCTGTTCGAAGTACTTGTCGAACGGCGTGCCTTCGACCTCGAAGAGAACCGATCGAAATTGGAGGCTGTCGTCGATCAAGGCGAGGTGGTCTCTGGATGCCGCCAGACGCTCGTACGGGAACTCGAGATCGAGCTCAAGGACGGCGGTGCCAGGGATCTGTTTGTCTTCGCCCGGAAGATCGACGCAGTGGCGCCGTTCCGGTTCGGCGTCCTGTCGAAGTCCGAGCGGGGCTACCTGTTGCAGGATAAGGAGCCTTTCGCGCACAAGGCTGAGCGTCTGCTCCTTGAACACAGTGTCAGGCCGCTCGCCGCTTTCCGGACGATTGCCGCCTCCTGCTTCAGGCAGTTCCGCCTGAACGAGGACATCCTTCTCGGACGGCGTAATCCCGAAGCACTTCACCAGGCCCGCGTTGCCTCGCGGCGCCTGCGATCCGCCTTCTCGCTGTTCAAGGACATCCTGCCGGGCGACGTGCCGGCCAGGCTGCAGGACGAATTGCGCTGGATCGCCGGCGTCCTGGGCCATGCGCGCAACGTCGACGTCCTTCTGGCGAAGGCGAAGGACGCGGATCTGCGATGGAAACTCAAGGCTGTCCGCAAGAGCACCTACGACGACGCGGTCGACGCTCTGGAATCATCTCGCGCGCGTGCCGTGATGCTGGATTTCAACGAGTGGCTCTATTGTAGTGATTTCGACAAAATCGCCGACCAAGCCAAGGCCGAGACGGCGGCCGAATTCGCCGGCAAAGCTCTCGAGAGGATGCGCAGGAAGCTGAAGAAGCATGGTCAGGCGCTCGCCGATGTCGACGACGAGCATCGTCATCAGGTCCGAAAGGACGCTAAGAAGTTGCGTTACGCTGCGGAGTTCTTCGCATCGCTCTTCGACGACAAGCGCGGCGCCCGGCGATACCGCAAATTTACCGCGGCGATGGAGGAGATGCAGGATCACCTTGGAGAACTCAATGACCTTGTCACCGGCCCTGACGTTCTTAAGCAGCATGGTCTGTCGGGGCATCCGGCTGAAAATACTGTGCTCTCCCATGCCGACAAAGCCGACTTGATTGCCAAGGCGCAAGACTCGATAGACGAGGTGCTCGATACGAAGAGGTTCTGGAGATAGGGAAGGTTCCGTAGACCTATTTGAAATGGCGGCCCAGCATTATGCCGCGGGTCTGCCGATTGTGAAGTCTGTCCTCAATCAGGACTTACCGTCGACGGGGGCGGATATCGCCCTCCAGCGCCTAAGGGGCCGCTATCGTCAGGGTCTGTAGCAGCGGCCTCAGCCTGTCGACGAACTCCTCGCCTCCGCAGTCGAGTTCGAACCGCGGTTGCGCCATTTCATGTCCGATGGGATAACAACGATCTATGCGTCGTGCGGCGATTGCCATCTGGCCCCCCCCTCTTCCGCCGACCTCGGTTGGTGTAACAGGGATTACTAGACCCGGGCTCCGAGCTCGGTCCTTGAGATGGCACTGCGTCGACAATTTCGTTCCGGCGAGCGCACCTCCTCCAAGATGCTCTCGCGGAACTGGAGGAGCGCGGCCACCCGCCGGTTTCAGCCGCCCTGATCGGATCTTGTAACCGTTCACATCGGAGCTGATTGTCATGTTCTGCAGCGGCATTTCCACTCTGCCCAAAGACGGACATTCCAACTTCACCAGCACATCATACAGCTATTTGGTGATGCGACAGTCTCGCCTCGACGTTTCCGGTCAAAGCCAACGTTGTGAGCACGGATGACGACCTTCAGCCCAGTCGAGACATGGGACTAATTGATGAAAATTAATTTCATCAATTCGCTCCGAACCCCGTTTTCAGTTGACGGCCTTCGTTTTTTGTCCCAACTTGAAGAAAATAAATTACGAATTGGGAACATTGTTGGCATGAAAGTGGGAATCATAGGGCTGGGATTCCGGCTAGGCTATCTTGGCTATGTCTTCAAGGCTATCGACAGCAGCTTCGAAATCGTCGGTTACGTCGATCCGGATCCTGCGGGGCTTCCCGGACTGACGGAAAACGGGGTCTCTGTCGGCACGGCCTATGGTTCGCCGCAGGAGCTCCTCGCTTCCGAAAAGCTCGATCTCCTGATGATCGGCTCTCCCAACCACATGCATCTCGATCATATTCGCCTCGGTCTTGAGGCAGGCCTCAAGGTCTTCTGCGAAAAGCCGATCGTCACCACGATCGCCGAGAGCATCGAACTCGCCCACCTGATGGCAAAGTTCGGCCATGAAAGGCTGATGGTCGGTCTCGTGCTGCGCTACTCGCCTCTTTACAAGGATCTGCGCGCCATCCAGGCCGAAGGCAAGCTCGGCCAAATCGTCTCCATCGAAGCCTCCGAACATATCGAGCCCTATCACGGCGCCTTCTTCATGCGCGACTGGCGCCGCTACGAGCGCTATTCCGGCAGCTTCATGCTGGAGAAATGCTGCCACGACCTAGACCTTTATAATGGTGTGGTCGGCGCCCGCCCCGAACGTGTTGCAAGCTTCGGCGGCCGCAAGAGCTTTATCCCCGCCAACGACCCGGCGCGCGAAGGAATCAACGATCTGGAACTCTTCCACCGCAAGCCGAGCGGCTGGATGGGCTCGGACAAGGTGTTCGACAGCGATGCCGACATTATCGATTACCAGGTGGCGATCGTCGAATACGCCAACGGCGTCGGCATGAATTTCCACACCAACCTGAATGTTCCCGACCAGTTCCGCCGGTTCGCAATCATGGGCTCGCGCGGCATGGCCGAAGGCGACTTCGTCCGCGGCTATCTCGATGTCCACGAGCAGCTGACCGGCAACAAGATCGTTGAAAACAAATATGCCGCGACCGAACTGTCGCAGCATTACGGCGCCGATGAACAGATGGCAGCCGATATCCTGCAAAGCGTGCGCACCGGTTCGGAACTCCCGGTCTCCACGCTCAATGCATTGGAGGCAGGCATCCTGGCGCTCGCCATGGATGAGGCCCGCATGAAGAAGGCCGTGATCGACCTTCGTCCCATCTGGGACCGGTTCGACGAGGCGCTACACGCCAGAGCGGCCTGAGGAGACCGGCAAGATGAGTGCTCAGAAAAGTGCCGTCATCTTCGCCTGGATCCTTCTCCTTCCTGCTGTCCTTTATGTGCTCGCGATCGTCGCCTATCCGCTGGTCGACACGTTCATCCTGTCGTTTACGGATGCATCGCTGCGTAAGGTGACGAACTGGGTCGGCTGGGCCAATTACGAAAAGATCTTCAACAACACTTTCGCGGAAGTCATTCTGCGAACCTTCATCTGGACCTTCTTTTCGGTCGCCCTGAAGATGATCATCGGCACGTTCGGTGCCGCAATGCTGAATGCTGCCGTACCCGGCCGGTCGCTGTTTCGACTGCTCACCATGCCGCCATGGATCGTGCCGATGGCTATCGGCATCTTCATGTGGGGCTGGATGTATAATGGCCAGTTCGGAATGATTTCCGGGTTGCTGCAGCGCTTCGGTCTCGTCGATGGCCCTGTCGCCTTCCTCGCCTATGGCAGCACTGCCTTCTGGGCGACGATCGTCACCGACGTCTGGATCGGCGTGCCGCTGGTGACGATCTACTTCCTCGCCGCAATCCAGTCGATCCCGAAGGATCTCTACGAAGCAGCATGGACCGACGGCGCCGGCCGCTGGTACCGTTTCCGCCGCATCACGCTGCCGCTGATGGTTCCCGCCATCATCACCATGTCGATGCTGTCGCTGATTGCGACGTTCAATTCCTTCGACATTATCTGGATCCTGACGCAGGGTGGTCCAAGCGGCGAAACGACGACGATGATCATCGATACCTATCAGACGGCGATTGGCTCGAAGAAATATGGCGAAGGGGCAGCGCGTGCGGTGCTGATCTGCATCTTCCTGTCGCTCTTCTGCTTCGCCTATTTCCGTGTCACCCGCCGCCTGAACCCGGAGAAGCGCGCATGAGCAGCCGTCCCATGATCGATCGCTACAGCTGGTGGGAAATAATCCTCATCTATTGCGGCATAGCGATCTTCCTGTTCTTCGTGCTGTCGCCCTTCGTCGAAGGCTTCCTCGTGTCGCTGAAGCCGCTCAGCCAGCTCTTTTCCTCGCCCTACCGCTTCTGGCCGGAAAACGGTTCGTTCGAAGCTTACCGGACGATGTGGATCAGCGTGCCGGGCTTTGGTCGCTACATCTTCAACTCGTTCTTCATCTCGATCATCGTCACTGTCATCGTGCTCTGCCTCGTCATTCCGGCATCCTATGCCTTTGCGAAATTCGAGTTCAGGGGCATGGGCATCCTGCTCGGCGCCTTCCTGACGGTGAACATGTTCTCCGGTGCCGTCCTGCTTATCCCGCTCTTTCGCCTGATGCGCAGCATCGGTGTTCTGAATACCTATCTTGCGATGATCGTGCCGGGCGTCGCCTTCCTGATCCCGTCGGCGATCTGGCTGCTGCGCACCTACATGATCCGTATTCCACAGGAACTCAACGAAGCGGCCTATATGGATGGCGCTAGCCATTTCTATACGCTGCGCCGCGTCATTCTGCCCATTGCGATGCCGGGGATTATCGTCGTCGCGATCACTACCTTCATCGGTGCCTATGCGCAGCAGTTCATCTTCGCGCTGACCTTCAACTCGAAGACTGAATACATGCCCCTGCCGGTGGGACTCTTTGCTTACTTCGGCAAGCAGGAGGTTATCTGGAACGAACTGATGGCGGCCTCCTTCGTCGGCATCGCGCCGGCGATGATCGTCATCTTCTTCCTTCAGCGCTATCTCGTCGGCGGCCTGACCGCCGGTGCGGTGAAACAATAAGACCAACAATAAAGAGTGAACAGCTAACAACGAGAATGGGAGTAACGACGTGAGCATTACCATCAAGACAGGCCTTATGGCACTCGCCCTGCTTGGTTCGACGGCGTTGACTGCGGTCACGGCCCAGGCAGCCGACAAGGAAATCAGCTGGATCTATTGCGGCGACACGATCGACCCGATCCACACCAAATATATCAAGGAATGGGAATCCAAAAACGCCGGCTGGAAGGTTACGCCGGAAGTCGTTGGCTGGGCGCAGTGCCAGGACAAGGCAACGACGCTGGCTGCCGCCGGCACGCCGGTCGCCATGGCCTATGTCGGCTCGCGCACGCTGAAGGAATTCGCACAGAACGACCTCATCGTTCCCGTTCCGATGACCGATGACGAGAAGAAGGGCTATTACCCACACATCGTCGACACGGTCACCTTCGAAGGTAACCAGTGGGGCGTTCCGATCGCCTTCTCCACCAAGGCACTTTACTGGAACAAGGATCTCTTTAAGCAAGCCGGCCTCGACCCCGAGACGCCGCCGAAGACCTGGGCCGAAGAAATCCAGATGGCAAAGACCATCAAGGAAAAGACCGGCATTCCAGGCTTTGGTCTTTCTGCCAAGACTTTCGACAACACAATGCATCAGTTCATGCATTGGGTTTACACCAATAACGGCGCCGTGACCGATGCCGACGGCAAGATCACGCTCGACAGCCCGCAGATCCTTGCAGCACTGAAGGCATATAAGGATATTTCGGCCTCTGCCGAGGAAGGTCCGACCGCCTATGAACAGAACGAAGTCCGCGCCATCTTCCTCGATGGCAAGGTCGCGATGATCCAGGCGGGCTCGGGTGCCGCCTATCGCCTGAAGGATACGAAGATCAACTGGGGCGTCACGACGCTGCCGCTCGGTCCGGATGCCAAGGGTGCAGGCACGCTGCTTATCACCGACAGCCTCGCGATTTTTAAGGGCTCGGGCGTCGAGGACAAGGCGATCGAATTTGCCAAGTACATCACCTCACCCGACATCCAGGGCGAATACGAGCTGCAGGGCGGCGCCGGCCTCACGCCGCTGCGTCCGTCCGCAAAGGTTGACGAATTCGTCGCCAAGGATCCCTTCTGGAAGCCATTCATCGAGGGTATCAGCTATGGTGGTCCCGAGCCGCTGTTCACCGACTACAAGGGCTTCCAGAACTCGATGATCGAGATGGTCCAGTCCGTCGTCACCGGCAAGGCCGAGCCTGAAGCAGCCCTGAAGAAGGCTGCCGGCGAGATCGAGGCCTTCAAGTAACCGACGTCAAGGATCGCAGGTCGACGATCTGCGATCCTCACCGACCAAACTCTTGCGTATTCAGGCCGGGACCGGAGACAGATTTTTGGGACAGCTTCAGCTCAACAAGGTTCAAAAATTCTATGGCGACTACGAAGTTCTCAAGGGCGTCGAACTCGATGTCCGGGACGGCGAGTTCGTCGTCTTCGTCGGGCCTTCGGGATGCGGCAAGTCCACCCTCCTGCGCATGATCGCAGGTCTCGACGCAACGAGCAAAGGCGACATCATCATCAATGGCGTCAGGGTCAACGACCTGCCACCGGTCAAGCGCGGCATCGCCATGGTCTTCCAGTCTTACGCGCTCTATCCGCACATGACGGTTTTCGAGAACATCGCCTTCCCTCTTCGTGTCGAGAGGATGGAGGAGGAAAAGCTCAAGGCCAAGGTCGAGAATGCCGCACGCATCCTGCATCTCGAAACGCGGCTTCAGCAGAAGCCCGGCATGCTCTCGGGCGGACAGCGCCAGCGCGTCGCAATCGGCCGCGCCATCGTTCGCGAACCGAAAATCTTCCTGTTCGACGAGCCTCTTTCCAACCTTGATGCCGCCCTCCGCGCCGACATGCGCATTGAACTCGCCAAGCTGCACCGGCAGCTGAAGGCGACGATGATCTATGTGACCCACGACCAGGTGGAAGCCATGACAATGGCCGACCGCATTGTCGTGCTGGATGCCGGCAATATTTCACAGACCGGCGCGCCGCTCGAGCTTTACCACAAGCCCGCCAACCAGTTCGTCGCCGGCTTCATCGGCAATCCGAAAATGAACTTCCTGCCGGTTACCTGTATGTCCGCAAGCGAGGCAGGCGCGACCGTCGACTATCGCGGCCAGACAGCCACCCTGCCGGTAAAGCCGCGAGACGGCATGGTCGGCAAGATGATGACGCTCGGTATCCGGCCCGAGCATATCCAGCTTGGTTCCGGTGAAATTTCGCTGACCGTTACACCCAGCGTTATTGAACGGCTTGGGGCCAACACCGTGGCCTATGCGGCACTCGGCAGCGAAACGGAAAACTTCTGCGCCATGCTGCCCGGCAGTGTCGGCATCCGTGCGGACGCGCCGGTTGCCGTTGGCATCAATGCTGCCGATTGCCATCTCTTCGATGCGGAAGGCATAGCGTTCGAACGTCGTGTCGAACTCACAGATATCGATATGAACCTGTTGGCTCCGGCAACGGCCTGAGCGGCCGATTGGCCACTTACCAGACGAGTCCCCGCGCGGCGACGTCCTCGACGCGCGTGACGATGCCGCTGCGATGGAAGACCATCGTATCGAACAGGTTCGAAACCACGCATGTATGGTTCGGGATGATGAAGAGCTTTTCGCCGATCTGGGGCAGTTGACCGGTGCAGGCCGAAAGGTCGATGACGCCGTGTTCTTCCGACAGGCTGGTTATCCTCGCCTCGGGATATCCGACGACGAGGCCGAAATCGGTAAAGCCCTGAAGATCGGAGGTGAGCGCCTTCGAGCCTGCGTCAATGACGGCGCGGTCTGCATTCGGTCGCGACACGACAGTCGCCAGGACATGCATTGCGCAATCGTCCTGCGCGCAATGTCCCATCCGGATCATCTGACGGTCATTATAGATATAGGTCCCGGCCCGATGCTCCGTCGCCGACTTGACCAGATGCGCCTGAAAGAGGCTGGGCGTGCCGCCATTGCTGACGATCGGACAGGCGATGCCCTCCGCCGCCAATTGCTTCAACGTAGACTGGATGAAAGCTTCGACGGCATCAGCCGACTGCGGCTTCGGATAGGTGAGAATGCCACCAAATGCCAGCCCGTCGGCTGCAGCGATATATTTTGCCAGCGAGGCCGCCTGCTCCGGCGTCTGCACACCGCAGCGCGCGCCGCCGGTGTCGCATTCAACGAGGACGGTGAGCGGTTTGCGGCCGGAAAAATGTGCTGACAGCCCGTCGACCGTGACCTGGCTGTCGGCGACGACCTTGAGACCGGAAATACGATCGTTCAGGGCGGCGAGCCGTTCGAGCTTCGGGACTCCTATAATATTGAAGGTGATCAGGATGTCTTCGAAACCGGCGTTGGCAAAGACCTCGGCTTCCGTCACTTTCTGGCAGTTGATGCCCTTGGCCCCGGCCGCGACCTGGGCGGTGGCAAGTGCAGGTATCTTGTGTGTCTTGATATGCGGGCGGAAATTCAGCCCATGCTCGTCCATATAGGACTGAACCCTTGATATGTTGGCGGCCAGCCTGTCTTCGTCGATGATCGGGCGCGGCGTGGAAAGATCAGCGATCCTATCTCCAGCCTTCGCGACGACGGCAAACCGATTGTCATGCATCTCAGGCAGCTCCGCGTTCGGTTCCATGAGGATCGGCCACGATCGGCCAAATGGTCTTCGGTGCACGGCGATAGTTGGTTGTCGCCGGATTGTTCGGATAGGGGGTTCCTGCAGAACAGTACAGGATTTCAGCGGCGATCTTAGAGAAGGATGCGAAGAAATGGTTGGTGGACTTGATCACCAAAATCTTCTGCTTGGTCGGATCCATGCCCATTACTGAAAACAGGCTCGGATCGAAGCTCTGCGCCCGCGTCGAGTTCAGGATGATGTCAATACCATCAAGCACGATATGCGCCGCATCGCCGAAGGGTGCGAGGCTCTCGCCGAACTGCATCTCGGCGTTCTTCACCAGTTTGACGACCCTCACCGTGCCATCGACAGGATTGCCGGTTCCGGGTGCCGATTTCGCGCCGAAGCGCAGCGGGATTTCGGCCCCCTCGCCTGCGGCAAAACAGATCTGAACGGCGACCGGATCCCAGATCGTGCCAACAGCAGCACTTGCTACACCGCGGGCCAGAAGCTCCTCGAGAATGACGGTGGCATCGCCGGCCGTCCCACCGCCCGGATTGTCCCAGACATCGGCAATGACGACCGGCCAGGCTTTGGCAGCCATCGCCCGGGAGACGGCTTCCTTTTCGTCGATCTGCGGCACCATGAAGGTGCCGCGCTTGGAAAACAGCTCCATGCCGAGCTCGCGCGCCAGAGCCGCACCCTTTTGCGGATTGTTGTCGGTGACGACAAGCAGCTTGGTCCCCATCTCCGGCACATCGCCGACCATGAAGCCGTGAACCACCGAGATCGACAGGATTTCAGGATCTTCCTTCTCGATCCGCATGATCTCGTCGACGAAGGAGCGCATCGGATCGCGCGAGGTCGGGAAGACATCGATCATCCGGCAATCGAAAACGGAATTGACCGGCTTGACCCTGCCCTCAAGCGCATCGACGGCGATACGCCAGAGATCCTCGGCACGATCAACAAAATCCGTATGCGGGAATTCCTTGAAATAGACGGCGAAATTCAGTGCGTCGATGCGCTTCCGGGTCAGATGGCTATGCGGGTCGAGTTCAGCGCAGATCAGCACATCAGGCCCGACGATGTCGCGCATGCGGGTCAGGAGGTCGCCTTCCGTGTCTTCGTATCCAGAAGCCACCATTGCCCCGTGCAGGCCCATCACAACGGCATCGACGGGCATTGCGGCACGGAGCTGGCCGAGGATTTCGTCGCGCAACCCTTCATAGGCCTGGCGATTGACGAGGCCGGCCGGATCGGCCCATGCTGCCGTGCCTTCGATCAGCTCCCAGCCCTTTTCAGCGGTGACACGGCGGCCGACGGTGATCGGCGCAGTGCAGAGCGTGGGCGTCTCCGGATGCTGGCCGGGCGGCGCATAGAGAGAGGCTTCGAAAGCGCGGCGATCCACGCAGATCGGGGAAAACGTATTGGTTTCGGTCGCCAGTGCTGCCGTGAAGATGCGCAAGTGATTTGGCCTTGTTTTGCAGCCCTGCTTCAACCCATCGGGTTCGGCAGGTAGCCGATAAATCCGCAGATCTTCCACCGTCCCTCGTGGAGCCTGCAATAATAGAGCGTCTGCCACTGCATGATATCGCGAGTGCCATCACTCTTCGTCAGGCCCCCGTCGAACTTCTTGCGGACAAGCGCCATGTCGCCCTCGATCTCGATGTCCTCGAGCGTCGTGGTGGTAAAGATCGCCGTGCGGGTGTCCTCGGCAAAGCTCTGGGTCGCAAAATCCTTTGCCTGCCTCAGCCACTCATCGCGATAGGCACTGAGTGCGGGGAATGCCAGGCGCCATTTGTCAGGACTGACCTCTTTGCGGCCATCGATACCGATGAAGCCTTCCTCGACGAAATCATCTTGGACCATCGACCAGTCGGCAGCCAGAAAGGCATCGATGTCGCGGGGCACGAGCATCTCCCAAATGGCGTGCCGTGCGGCGTCGGAGGACGGGAAAGGATTCTTGAAAGGATCACGCATGTTCGCCCCCGATTTAAATTCTTTTCATAAATGGCGTTTTTCACTGGTCAAAATCTGCTTTCTATGGTCCCTTGTCAACTTATCAAGAAAATAATTTGCAGGGATCCCAGCATGTCCATCAAGCGATATGGCACTGTTCAGACCGGCGCTGGCGGCAAGCCGCTGCCTTTTGCGCGCGCGGTCGAAGCCGATGGCTGGCTCTATGTTTCCGGCCAGGTGGCGATGGAAAACGGCGAGATCATCGACGGCAATATCGTTGCCCAGACGCACAAGACGATCGCCAACGTGCTCGCCATTCTCGATGAAGCCGGATACGGCGTGGAGGATGTTGTGCGCGTCGGCGTCTGGCTGGACGATCCGCGCGACTTCTGGACCTTCAACAAGATCTATCAGGATTATTTCGGCGCACATCCGCCGGCCCGCGCCTGCGTCCAATCGTCCATGATGGTGGATTGCAAGGTCGAGATCGATTGCGTTGCCTACAAGAAGAAGAGTTGACTGACGGATCGGCGGGAGGACGGGCTTGGATATCTTTTCCACATTGCAGGAAGACAAGAGCCGGCTCTCCGCCTCCGAGGGCCGCATCGCCGACATCATCGTCAATGATTTCGAATTCGCGGTGAATGCCTCGATCATCGAGCTTGCCGAACGCGCGGAAGTCTCGCCACCGACGGTGACGCGTTTCTGCCGCCGCCTCGGCTGCGACAGCTTTTCCGATTTCAAGGTGCAGCTTGCCCGCACCGCCCATGTCGGCGTGCGTTATCTGAAGCCGGAGTCGAAGAGCAGCGATCCGGCCGATGTCGCTCAGGATATCATTACTAAGGCGCAGAACGCCCTTTTCCTGTTGCATCGCTCTTTGGACCTCAACGCGATCGAAGCTGCGGTCGCGCAAATCGCCAAGGCGGAGATGGTCTATGCCTTCGGATCGGGCGGCAACTCCTCGATGATTGCCGACGAGCTGCAGAATCGGCTCTTTCGGCTTGGCCTCAGGATCACCTCCAGTTCCGACCACAGTATGCAGCTGATGATGGCGGCGGCAGCGAAGGCCGGCGATGTGATCATCGGGTCGTCCTTTTCCGGGCGCAATGCCGAGCTGGTACGGGCTTTTGCGCTGGCACGCGAGGGCAAGGTCAGGACCATTGCACTGACGCAAACCGATAGCCCGGTCGCAAGGGCCGCCGAGATCGTCGTGCCGATCGATCTTCCGGAAGGGACCAACATCTTCCGCCCGACATCGACGCGTATCGCCTATATCGCAACGGTCGATATCCTGGCGAGCCTCGTCGCCTATGCCATCCAACCGAAGGCGACGACGACGCTGAGACGCATCAAGCAGCAGCTGGTCACACACCGCGATGGCGACGACAAGCAGCTGCTCGGGGACTGATCAACAGGAGGGAGCGAGAATGACGCAATCAGTGGCCATGGTCACGGGAGCAGCAGGCGATATCGGCGCGGCGATCGCCGATCGACTCGCCGCCGATCATGACGTCATTCTGCTCGCGGACATCAATCCCGACGCTGCAGCTTCCGTTGCCGGCAAACTTGGACCGTCCGATCGTTTCGTTCCCGTCGAATGCGACGTGACCAGCGAGACAAGCGTTGCGGCTCTTGCCAGGCGCGCAGCCCAGCTCGGCAACCTGCGCACCCTTGTCAACAATGCGGGTGCTGCCCGCGCTGTCAGCCTGCATGATACGACGCCGGAGATCTGGCGTGCCGACAACACTCTCAATCTCGAAGCGGCCTTTCTCTGCTTTCGGGCCGTTGAAGACCAGCTGAAAGCATCGCGCGGTTCCATGGTCAACATTGCCTCGGTCAACGGCATGAACGTGTTCGGCCATCCTGCTTACAGCGCCGCCAAAGCCGGACTTCTGCATTTCACCCGGCTGGTCGCCGTCGAATACGGAAAATTCGGCATCCGCGCGAACGCCGTCGCTCCCGGAACGGTAAAGACACAGGCATGGGAAGTCCGTGCCGCCGCCAATCCCAATGTCTTCGAGGATGCCCGCCGCTGGTATCCGCTGCAGCGTGTCGTCGATCCGAAGGACGTCGCCAATGCCGTCGCCTTCCTGGCTGGGCCGCAGGCTGCGGCGATCACCGGCGTCTGTCTGCCCGTCGATTGCGGCCTGACAGCCGGACAGGCCGAGCTTGCCCGTACGTTTTCCCAGTCCGAGCACTATTGAAATCGAAATAGACAACAAGAGGAACGAGATATGAAGCCGGCCGACTATCGCCTGGAAAGCAGCTGGAACCCCGGTGGCGGGCCGCATGGTGCGTTCACCTTCACGCTTTTCAATCTCTCCGGCGCGGCGCTTTCCGGTTTCAAGCTTGTCTACACGTCCCTCACCCGGGTTATCGATGCTACGGCATGCGCCAACGCCACGTTTCTGAGACGCAACGCCAATTTTCATGAATTCGAGCCGCCGGCCGGGCTGACGCTCGCCGCCGGTGAAAGCTGGACCTTCACGGTCGCCGGCTTGCACCGCCCTGCGCGCCATTGCACTGACGGCGCCAAGTCCGCCTATCTGACGCTGTCATCCGGAAAGCATGTACCGGTCGCCGTTTCCGATCTGCTTCTCGAAGGCCGAGTGAGCGAGCCTCCGCCTGTGCTCCTGCCTGAAGGCCGGCTCGACCTGCCCTTTGCGTTGCAGCCGTGGCCTGCCGAAATCGATGCGAAGCCAGGCGATAGCTTTCCGGTCATCCTTTATCCGGAAGGCGCCAGCGCAGACGAATTGTCGGCGATATCAACATGCATTTCCCTGACGCGCCGCCTTTTCGAAAGCGATCATTCGGTTTTCAATCTGGTCACCTCGCCGCAAGGCCGCGCTCTCACCTTCAACAAGGACGCTTCGCTCGACGCTGAAGCCTACCGGCTGACGTTTTCGGCCGATCGCGTGACACTTTCCTATTCTAGCTCCGCCGGGCGCCAGTACGGATTGACCTCGCTCGCGCAGATGCTGAACGGGGCGCGCGTCAGCCAGGGCAAATTCCGCTTCCCGGTTTCCGGAACGATTTCCGATCACCCCCGCTACAGCTGGCGCGGCTGCCATCTCGACGTTTCCAGGCAGTTTTATCCGGTTGACGACGTCAAGCGGCTGATCGATATCCTTGCCTGGTTCAAGTTCAACATCTTCCATTGGCATCTGACTGATGACGAGGCCTGGCGTCTGGAGATCAAGGCCTATCCACAGCTGACGACAACGGGCGTGTTGCGAGGCCCGGACGAGCCGCTGCTGCCGCAACTCGGCAATGGAGCCGAGCCGGTCGACGGCTTCTATTCGCAGGACGATGTCAGAGACATCGTTGCACATGCGAGTTCCCTTCATGTCGAAGTCGTGCCGGAGATCGACATCCCTGGCCATAACGCGGCGACTTTGGTTGCTCTGCCCGAACTGACTGATGGCCAGGAGGCACCGGAGAGCTACCATTCAGTCCAGGGCTATCCGAACAACGCTCTGAACCCGGCCGTGCCGCTGACCTACGAATTCCTGGAAAAGGTCTTCGACGAAATGGTCGAACTGTTCCCCTCATCCTACATCCATATCGGCGGCGATGAAGTGGCGAACGGTTCCTGGCTCGCCTCGCCCCTTGCCAGGAAGCTGATGGCCGAAGAAGGCATTTCCGGCACGTTCGGGCTGCAATCCTACTTCCTGAAGCAGGTCAAGACGATGCTCGACAAGCGCGGCCGCAAGCTCGCCGGTTGGAACGAGGTCGCCCATGGCGGCGGGGTCGCGGCGAAGGACAGCCTCTTGATGGCCTGGGAAAATCCGCAGGTCGGCATCGAGCTTGCCGAACAGGGCTATGACGTCGTCATGACTCCGGGCCAGGCTTACTATCTCGACATGGTCCAGGCCGAAGCCTTCCAGGAGCCGGGCGCGAGCTGGGCCGGTACGGTACCGCCGGCCCATAGCTATGCCTATGAAGCCGCCGGCGAATTCCCGGAGGAATTGAAGCATAAACTGAAAGGCGTACAGGCCTGCATCTGGTCAGAGCACTTCCTGTCGCGCGGCTATTTCAACCGCCTCGTCTTCCCGCGTCTTCCGGCAATCGCAGAGGCTGCCTGGACCCCGAAAGCATCGAAGGATTGGGACCGTTTCGCAGCGATCGTGACGCTTAGCCCGAAGCTTTGAGCTCGCAACGATGAAAATTGACATCGGGGGGATAGTGGCCAGCCCTAACCAAGGATTTGGTCGGTCGAGGCATCGAATATCGGATGAGCGTCAGGCCGCCCGCTTTGTCTTTCCCTTGAATCAGGATTTCGGCTACACGCCGCATGCGTGCCTTCCCACCCTCAGGCGCGACCGAGATTGATCATGACGATCCTTGTGCGGACGCGGTTTCCGCGCCCGCACAAGGACGCCCCAAAGCCAGCTGGCGACAATAATGAACCGCTTGATTCCAGACGTTTTCCGTAATCCTGCAATCCGGGTGAGCATGGTCGCCATCTTCACGTTCGGATTTGCCGGAGCGACGACGGCCCCCTATCGGTCCGTGGTCGGCATCCGCGAGCTCGGCCTGTCGAATGAACTCTATGCTGCGCTGATCTTCACTGCGGCGGCGGTCAACGTGATTGTCAGCATTCTGCTCGGTAATCTTGCCGACCGGCTCGGTGAATATCGTTCGATGATGCTTGTTGCGGCGACTTTCGGCGTTGTCGGTTATGGAGCAGTCTTCTTCTTCCCGACGCAGAACATATTTGTCCTTAGCGCACTTCTACTGCTGCCGGTCTACGGTTGCCTGAACTCGTTGCTCTTTGCCAAAGTCCGGGCCGCAGCCCATGAAATGGCGCCGGCTGACGTGGCAACCGTCAATTCCGGCGTGCGGGCGATGATTTCGCTTTCCTGGGTCCTGGTTCCCGGATTCACGGGGGTTCTGCTCTCCTCCTCTTCGAGCATGTTGCCAGCCTATCTCTTCGCCGCCATTTCCTGCCTGGTCTGCGTGGGACTCGTCGGCTTCCTATTGCCCCGACAGAGCGGCACGGATCGTGCCGCCACCCACCATCTCTCCTATCTCGCCGCGCTCGGCCAGGTGATTTCTCCGAAAATCTTCAGTCGGATCACGGCCATCGCGCTGATCAGCAGTACATTGCATGTGAACGACGCCATTTTCCCCTTGGTCGTAACTGGCGCCGCCCACGGCACTGTCGCCGATATCGGTATTCTGGTCGGGATCGTCGCTCTCCTCGAGGTGATCTTCATCATCGTCTGGTCGCGCCTGCTGCGCCGCATCAGCCAACTCGCAGCCCTTGCAGCCGGGGCATTGATCTATGCCGTCTACCTGCTGCTACTGGCTTTTGCCCGTGAGCCCTGGCATGTCTATGCCCTCACCCTGATCAGTGGCATCGGCGCGGCGTCACTGATCTCCATTCCAATCACCTATCTGCAGGATCTGATCGCCGAGCGGCCCGGTCTCGGCAGCGCACTGATTTCCGTCAACATTTTCCTCAGTGCCGGACTGAGCGCTCTTCTCTTTGCCGCCGGCACAGCCATCACCAGCTATTCCGGCACTGCGGTGGTCAGTGCGCTGTCTGGTCTTCTCGGGATCGCTTGGCTGCTATTTCTCGACGGGCGTCGGCGTTCGTTCTGAGGCTGGAGTTCCCGCGCGCGCCCCGATGGGGGACGTCTTTTGGACCGAATACGAGTCAACCGCGCCAACCTCACCTTTGAAAGAGGCTGCAATACTATCTCGGGTAATCTTACCGTGGTCGACTTGATAGGCGAGGCTGAGGTTCAGGGGATAAGAGCAGGGAACGGACTCGTTGCAACCATTCTTGGCCGTTTAATCCATATGCTTGGTAATAGTACTCACACCCCAAAGCCCCCAAAAGCTCTTCAATTTTCAATGGGTCCCCTGTGAATAGCTGCAATAGGTGGTCAATCTCAGCTATCGTGGCTTCAATCTGATTGACAGGTTCTGTTCGACGGAAAGCCGCGATCACCTCCGCATCGTTGGCTCCCTCGGTGTCCCAATCCTGATGGAAATATCCGCCCAGTAGTTGTTCTAATTTATCAAATCGTTCTGTCATGGAACTGGGAATCCGGTAATGATTTTATATCCCGTTGGCATTGTAGGATCGCGCTGAATAACAACACGCACGTTTGATGACGGCACTGAGGTCGCCGAACCACGCGTCAGCACATTGCCAACTGGGCTACCCACGTTGTGATTGATGATAAGCCGATTGTTCGATCCACTCAAGAATTGCGAAATGTTAGGAGTATTCGCGTCGAGGGCCGATGAAACAGCACGTTCTGCGGTTGCACAATCAGGGAAAGAAGATGCAGCTGTGACATTGGGCTGGGAGCTAAGGCGCGCACTAAGGTCCGCATCCAATTTCCCAACATGTCGGCTTATGAGGTGTCCACCCGCTGCTTCGTGAGCTTGAAGCCCCCCGCCGGGAACGATTGGACTATTTGCGACTGGTGATGTCGCTGTACCAGCGGTCTCCTCTATGGCCTTTTCTGCGCCCGCCCCGAACAGCTTCAGTCGGGTTGCCAAGGTGATCACCTGCACCATAGCCGCAGGATCGCCGTCGTTGGCCTTTTGAATGACCTCCGGCAGCCCGAGAATCATCAGCGGGTCGCTGAGCAGGAATGCAATCGTATTGCTTAGCTGAAGCTGGTCGTCATGGCTGAGCTTGCTGAACCCGTCCGGTGCGAGGATCTTCAGGATTTGGTCGAGGCCGCCAGACCTGTCCAGACGCGCCAGGCTGGCGGCCTGGTCGCTTGTGGAAGACCAATAGGAAGCGGCTCCTGCGTAACTTGACAGCGCGGCAACGACGTTGGCGAGGACGGCTGTGCAGCCGGAACCCGAGTACCCGTTGTTGCGGCAATCGACATAGTCCTTCTGTTGCTGGTGGTCCTTTGCCTCCAGCCGTGCCTTTTCCGAGCACGCCGCCTGGTCTCCCTTAGCACACGCGGCCTTGGCCTCGTTCAGCTTATCGTTGTCGGCATGATTGAGATAGTTGAAGTTGATGTTGTTCGATTAATAATAAGGACGCTACCGCGTTCACCTGCCGGATTATGGAACAACAATCGCACGTTGATGAATGGCGCACGCTATTCCGTATCAGGTTCTTGAGGAGCTATTCTTCTCTTCTGCTCTATCGATTGCTTAATCGCACTCAGAAAATCGAGTTTGGATATTCCGTCCTCTTCGGGATGATAGTTCCCCCCGAACAGGCCTATATCAAAGTGCTCGCAACTGTCGCTTGCCAGATACGGACTTATCACATCGAGCACCGCATCGAGCTGTTCGAGTGAAGCCTGTCTTACAAAGTCCTCGATTACATCCAGATAGCTTTCATACACCAATTTCCAATCTTGATGGAAATAGCCCCCAAAGAACTGCATTGCCGGATGATTTTTATCTACGTCGATTATACCCATTTTTCGATGAATCGATCGCCTGATTGCGGTCAAGAATTCGCGTTTGGACAAGCCATCACCTTCGGGGCGATAGTTGCCTCCATATTTGCTTATTTCAAAATCTTCACAGTTGCCGCGCTGCAAGTAGGGCTCGATTAGATCCAGCACCGTATTGAGCTGTTGAGGTGACGCTTCTCGTACAAAGTCATCAATAGCCGCTTGATAGCTATCATAAATCAACGACCAATCTTGATGAAAATACGCTCCGAAGAACTGCCTTGCGGGATGATTTCTATCTTTATCGGTCATGCCAAGAGCTCCACTCATTGCACATATAGCTTCCGAAGAACCGTGCTACAAATCCGGAAATGACGTTAAAATAGTGTACCCTTTCTTGCTCAAGGGATCCTTCGTGAGAACGACTGTTGTGACGTCGGTTGAAACTGACTGAGTTGCCCCTCGTTGCACGACAGCGCCGACGATTGAGGAAGAAGGAGAACTGATTTCCAACGTGCCTTGACCGCCCCCAGCCATCCACGAGGAAATTTTTGCCTGATTTGCAGCATCAGCAACTGTATTTGCGATGGCAGCACTTGCGGTCTCGATATCTGGAAAGCTCGAAGCGTTTTTCAAATTCGGATTGCTCGCTAGTCTCGCTAAGAGATCAGCATCTGTCTTGCCTATATGCTGGGCAATGGTATGGCCGCCGAAATTTTCGAACGCAATAAGGGAATGACCTGTTACATCGACAATCCCATCCGCCGTCCTGGTGGCGGCTTTAACCGCATCGACAAAACCTGCGTCGCCTTGGCGAAGCACCGTGTGGGTCACATCATCGATAATGCTGACGATTTGATCGCCTTCACGCACTATCACTGCGCCGCCGGCCGAGGCTACGGTGACAGAAAAACTAGACCCGCCGATAGCTTCACCAAAGCCTGTGTCGAGTATGGCGTTTACTGCTTCAATCCGACAAAGCGTATTGGCAAAGCAAGCGGCAATTTCCGGCGTCGCCGCAACCAAGGAACCTGCCGCAATTAGAAATGCCGTCCCTATACGAGCACGGCCGACTGAATCGCCGATGGCGTCGGCATGTAGGTTGGCATAGGTGTTTAGCGTTGTAAGCAGCGTCACACGGTCCTGCACACTCAGGTTCTGAGTGGCAAGCGCCATTGCCGCCCGAATGCTGCCCAGATTCCCGCCTCCGACGCCATTGATAGCTGTTATGTCCGATGAGAACAGCACTTGCGCGAAGCTTGCTGCCGCCTGTTGAATGATCTGGGCATGCTGTTGGGGCGACATGCCCGTTTGCTGTGACAAGCCTTTTAGGAGGAACGCCGCATCCAGTGTCGATGAGCTCCCGCCATAAGCAAGATACATCAGCCCTTGGTACTGGGACGGATTGGATTTGCGCAGTGCGGCCAGCTGGTCCTGCGTAGATTTCTGAAGTGCCAGAATTTGATCGCCCAGAGCATCGCCGCCGACGCGATAGGCTTCTGCTGTTTTGAAATAAGCGTTGAATTCGGCAGTGTTGGGAACGATGCCCGAATTGCGGAGGTCGTCGATGCTGTCGCTGCAAAGAACATATTGCGCCATCTGCTGCTGCAGATTGCTCTGTGCCCGAGCGAGCACCTGCGCCTGCGTCGAGGACAAAGACCCCCCGTTGGCGACAAGCGCATCCAATGACTGGATTATCGAGAGACTGTGCTTGATCTCGCCTTCCGCAGCATGAACGATGGAATCGCGGATCGCATTGTATTCAGCCTCAGTGAGGTTCGTGCTTCCGAACTGCCCTTTGAAGCGGATGACGCAGCCCGATCCAGCATAGGCCGGCGTGACAATCCAATCCCAGATGCTACCCTGATCTCCTCCTGTGCAAACTTTCAGAGTGTCCGGATCAACTTCCATGAGCCGCGCGATAATCGCTTTGGCTTCAGTAGCGCTGCTCTTGTCCAAAGAACCGTTTTCAACGAGACGGTCGATATAGGTGGCAGCCTTTTCGATTACGGTAACAACGCCTTCCAAACTCTGCACGGAGACATAAGGCTCAAGATCGATATGCTTGTCCTTGGTGATGACCGATTGCTGGCCCGGATCCTTGTTGATCTCATCGGCGGACTTGGTCGCGCCGCTGCTTTCCAGCGCCGCCTGCTGATCCTTGTCGCGGATGGTGATGTCGCCGTTGACGGTGGACTTGACGCTCTGCCTGACGTCGTCGAGCTGGTATTTGCCCTGAGCGCTCGAATTGTTCTGTGACTTGCCGTTGGCATCCTTGCCGCCATAGAGGTCAATATTGGCCTCGACCTCCACGTTTTTATATTCCTTCGATCCCTCGAAGTCGGAATAGGTCAGCGTGCCGGTGTTGAGATCGACCTGACCGCTTGAGGAGACGATGCCGGCGGCAGCAAGGTTGGTATTGCCACCGACGTAGACATTGGTGGCGCCATCGGAATAAAGGCCGGAAGGCGTGTCGATCCAGTTGGTCGAACCCTTGCCTGAGCCGAAGCCCGGCTGGATGCCGCCCAGCGTGATGCCACCGAGCGCCTTGCCGGCATTTTCGCCGGTCAGGAGCGGTGAGCCATCGCTTCTGCCGATCGTCGGGCCGGTAAAGCTGAAGCCGAGCGATGTCGAGCTACTGGCGCTCGCGCCTGTGCTGGGCGTTGACATAATATCGAGATTACCGCCGACCTTGCCGTCGATCGTATCGGCGGAAAAGACGGTGTTTTCGAGCTTCGTATCGCCCTTCGAGTTGAAGGTGATATTGTTCGATGCGCTGACGATCGACATCACCTGCGTCGTCGACGCACTAGACGATTTCGACTGACCGGCCGAGACGCTGCCCGTCGGCGTAATTCCCGTCGCACCGCCAAGCCCAACGCCGACCGATACACCAATGCTGGCGCCTGCCGACTTGCTTCTCGACGAAGCCTCGGATGTCGCCTGGGCTCCGGCCATGTCGATGGTATTGGCCGAAATCAGCACGTTGCCGTTCATTGGATCGTCGGCATACTCGTCATCGGCTGTGGCCGCTATCTGCAGGCCGCGGCCGGTGAAATCGCCATTCGTTGCGATGATGCTGACCGAATTGCCGCTGATCGTCGGTAGCACGGGCGTCGAGGAGGAAAGCTCTGTTTCCGTCTTCGAATAGGTAAACCCAGCCGTCAGCGAGATCGATGCGAGATTGCCGGCGGCCAACCCGTCCTTCAGGCCGCTCAGCGCATCATAGGCCTGCATGCCGGCAAAGACGGCATTGGCGGCGGAGTAACCGTCAGAGACATTCCCGACCTTCGAGGCAAGATTCTGGACGCTTTGGCCCGCGCTAATCATGCTCGAGGAGACACCGAGAGTAACGCCGGCAAAGAGATTGGTGGCGACCTCGTCGAAGTTCGTGACGTCGTTACCCGAGAGAATATTGACGCCCTTGTCGCCAATGATCGTGACGGCTCCGCCGGCCGCTATCTGCCCTGCCTGATCGTTGAAAGTATTGCCGGCGGAAAGCGTGATGTTGCCTCCGGCGTCGATCGTCGAAACCGCATTGGTGTCGGCGCTCTGTGTCGTCTTGTCGGTGAAGCGACCTGCGCCGATGCCGATCGACGCGCCACTGCCGCCTGCCGAAACCTGCAGGCCGAAGCCGGAACGCTTGTCGTCCTTTGAGCTCGTATCGCTCTCGTGGCCCGGTAGGATATTGATATTGCCAGCCGCCGTGCCGGAAACGTTCCCATCGGTCGCCGAGATCGAGGAACCGATAACGTTCAGGTCGCCCTTGGTGGCATTGAGCTTGATGTCGCCATTGGCCGCGGAGAGTTGTGAGCCGACATTGTCGACCGAGCTGTTGCTCGTCGTCGCATCATGGCTGCCATAGATGGAGATGAAGCCGCCGCCGGAACCGACGCCGATGCCGGACTTCTTCTTCTGCTTGTCGGTCTCATGCTCTTCCTGCGCCCCCATGACGGTGACCGTCGAGCCGGAGAGGGCAAGATCGCCGCCGGCACTGACGCTGGAGCCGGAGACGACGGCTTCGCCACCCGCCTGCAGCTTGACGTTGCCGGTCGCCGAGATGTCGGAGCCGACCGTAGTCTCGTCGTATCGGTGGTCGTGGGACTTGCTCGAAGACAGCAGGCCATGGGACGAGCTGTCACTGGTGAACTCGTCGGTATCCTTGCCCGAAGCGATGACGACGTTGCCGCCGGCGTTGATGGAGAGATCGGCCGCCTTGTTGATGTCGTCACCGGCACTGACCGTTGATGCCGAGACGGTGGTGTCGCCGCCGGAGGTGATCGTGACCCCCTTCCCGCCGCTGACCGACGATCCGACAGCCGTCTGCGTCTCGGCATGGCTGGTCGTCTTCTTGCCGCCGCCGAAGAGGCCACCCTTCTTCTTGTAGCTGTAATCGGTGGTGGTGGTCTCGACGGCTTCGGCGATCGTCACGTCGCCGGCGGCCTTGAGGCCGAGCGTTCCGTCGGCTGCAACCGTGCTGCCGATGACATTGAGGTTGCCGCCGGCCTCGGCGGCGATCGAACCGCCGGCGGTGATCTGCGAGCCGGTCACCGTCGTCTCGACCTTGGTTGTCGTGCTGCGCCGGTCGTGCTTCGTCCTGGTCGTTGTCTTCCCCGTCGCGGAGATGTTGATATCGCCGTTCGAATTCAGAGCGAGATTGCCGCCGACGGCCACTTTCGAGCCGGCGACGAGAATGCCGTCATCCCCCTTGATCGACAGATTGCCGCCTGTAGAGACCGAGCCGTTGACGATCGAAACGTTGTCGGCGGTAAGGCTGGCATTGCCGCCCGCCTTGAAACTGCCGCCGGTGGCCGCGATCGACGAACCGGAGACGGCAAGATTGCCGTTCGATGCCACCATCCCGGAGGTGGCAAGCACGCCCGCATCGATGGTGACGTCCTTGCCTGCGATGACAGCGCCGGCCGAGGCAATCCGTTCCTTGTCGCCGGGTGCCAGATGCAGGACCGGGGCGAGCACGCTTTTGCCATCCACCACCTGCCATTCGTAGACGACGACGGATTGGGTAAGGCCGGCAATCTCTTCCGCCGTCAGCGGCTCGCCAAGCCCATGCTGATGCGTTCCGAGATAGTCGGCACCGTTGTCGAGCAGTTGCTTGATCTGGCTGACCGTATCATCGCCGGCAAAGCCGGAGCCGGTCACCTGCCTCAGCTGCTGCTCGACATATTGGTTTTCGAAATAGGCGTCGCCAAGGAACAGGATCTGGTGATCCGGCTGGTAGCCGATACGATCAAGGAAATAGCTGGAGCCGTAGAACTTCGACACGTCGAGGAAGGCCGCGCGGGTCTCGAACAGGAACGACTGGCCGGGGATGGTGCCGCCAAAGCCGCCGGACTGCGGGGCTGCAACGCCGCCAAGCGTGAACAGAGCCCCGCCAGCCGTCATGCCGGCCAGCAATGCGGTGGGATCGCTGGAGAGTGCAGGTGCGGCAACCGCGACATGGTCAGCGATCGTTCCGGCAAGGGCGGTATTGTTGACGGCGGCAAAGCCACTGATGCCGATCGCGCCCCCTGACTTGATCGTCGCGGGAACACCGCCCATCGCCGTCACACTCTCCACCGTGCTGCCGGGGAAGAGATCCTTCGACGGATCGCGTGTGCCAAACGGATTGAGCTCTCGCGTCGTGACCAGGTAGCCATCGCCGTTGCCGCCCGTTTCACCGGTGTGCCGCTCCATCCACTCCTGCGCGATGAACGCGGGATAGTACTCACAGCCTGCTGTTGCGTCACATCTCAGCGAAACTGTGCGCTGCAACTGCAGGCCAAGATTGGTCAGCGTGCCGGTGCCGGTGAGCGTCATGCCCGTGCCGGCCTCAATGGCGCTATAGGCGTTGGTGAGATCGACGGTATTGATGGACAGGATCTTGCCGGCCTTGATCAGCGCAGTCGGACTTCCATAAGAGAGAACGCGGTCCTCGAGAACATCTCGGTAAACGTGGTGATTGGTGTCTTCCGTGATGTAGATTGTGCCGTTGTATTGGATACCGTTGCTTGGTGAGCAGGTTGGGCAGAGCCTTCCTTTGAGGCTGTCATAGGCGGCGACAGTCGTACTGGAGATCAGCTGGCTTGTGACGGTGGGAGCGACGATCTTTTCGTTGCGCAGATTTGTGGTGGTGATCGTCATGTTCCGGTCTGCTGTGATCAGGCCGGACCGGTTGACGATGGCAGCGTTGCGCGCTCCGCCGGCGCTCCCGGCGATTGCAAGATCACGACCGGCGACAATTGCGCCCTGATCGTTGGCAAGCACGCCGCCGATGAACAAAGCCGCGTCATTGCCGGCATAGATTAGCCCGGTGGCGGTGTTGGTCAGGTTGCCGGAGACGTTGATGGTGAGATCGTTGCCCGCGGCAAGCTGTCCGGCATTGGTCAGTTGCGTCAGCGAGAGCGTCAGGTCATGGGCGGCCAACAGATTGGTGGCCGCCGTGGTGGTAAGGCTGCCTGCGGCAATGGCGATATCGCCGGAGCTGTGGGTGCTGGCGGCACTGCTGGAAGTCACCGTATTGAGCCGCGTTCCCGTCAGATCGGCCGTCCCGGAGGCCACAAGATCAATACCGCCGAACGTCAGTTGACTGCCGGTGAGATTGGCGCTTCCGGTATTGACATGCAGCGTGCCCGAAGTCGCAATCCCGCTCCGGTTGCCGGAAAGATCGACATGTCGCTCACTGATCGTGATGTCGCCGCCAGCGGCCGTGCGTTTGTCCAGGCTGATCACGCCTGCAAGCGACGACAGCAATATGGCCTCGTTTGCCTCAAGGCTGCCGTAGCGGATATCGCCGCCGGTCGAGACCTGCAGATTGCCGCCGGCAAGGACGCCGCCCGAGAGGCCAAGGTCGAGACCGGCAAGCAGAGCCACATCGCCCTGCGAAAGCAACGTGCCAGCTGTGATCGCGCCGGAAGCGGCCGTCACCGACAGGGCCGCGTCGGATTGCGCCGTACCGGTGATGCCGATGCTTCCAGCCGCTGACGACAGCGACATCGGCCCCGCCGTGGCTGCCTCACTCAGGGTAAGGTTGCCATCCGCCAGGACGCTGAGGGCACCATTGCCGGAAAGCGCGCCGCTGACGTCGACCAAACCTGTTCCGCCATCGATGAGAATATCCTCTTCGGCCCCAACCGACGCTAGGCTGACGTCCTTGCCGGCCTTGACTGACACGGCCTTCTTCGAGGTCAGCCGTCCCGCCGTCACGCTCCGCTTGGAGGCGATGGTGACGCCTCGGTTGCCCGACGCATTGCCGATCGAGATCTTGCCGTCCGATGACAGAGACAGTTCTCCGACATTGGCCGCCATATCGGCGCGCATGCGAACGCCGGCGCCCTTTTCCGTGACGACCATCTTGATGCGGCCGGCCTGCATGGCGCCGAGTGCCGAGCCGTCGATTGCATATTCGGGTGTTCCCGATGTCGCGTCGAGGGCTGTTGCTTCGCCGGTGGCGTAGTCGAACTTGCTTTGGCCCGCCGTCAGGCGCAGGTCCTTGCCATAGACCGGACCATCGATCTTTACGGTGCGGGATATGACGTCGAAGATGTCGACCGCACCGTCGCCGGTCGCGAAGTTCGCGCCCTTCGGGCCGAAGGTAACGTTCCCATCCCGGACCGTGAAGCCGTTCAGCCGTCCATCGGCGCCAATATCAGGGTTGCCTGTCGTTAGCGTGGCGCGTGGCGTATTGATGAAGCCGCAGCCGTCGCAAGTAATGCCGTTCGGATTGGCAATGATGACATCGGCGCGCCCGCCGAACACTTCGACCGGCCCTTCCAGTGCGCTTCGCCTGCCGCTGGTGACTTCATTCAGGATGACCGAAGCCGGGCCGCTGTTGCGCAGGTTCGAATTGCCCGGCGTGACACCGCCGAGCTTGGACGTGCCGATCTCGGCATTGTAATTGTTCAATATCAGACCGGGCGTTCCGACATTGAAGTCGCCGTATTTATTGTGGGAGAGACCGGCACTATTCGGCGTCGCGATATCGATCAACGGAATGCCGTTCGGCGCCGCCCCGATGTCGGGCCGGTTTGCGGCCGGTGCTCCCGCATCCGGCGTCACCTGCTGGGCTTGCAGCAAGGCCGGTTGAAACAAGAGAAGGCCGCTGAGAAAGGTCGCGAGTGCCTTGCGCGCCAGACCGGAAGACGCATGCGGCTCTTTGCGCTCTGCGGATCCGACAGGGACTCCGCACCAAACGGAAGAAAGCAACCGGAACTTGCTCATGCTGTCACAACCTCTGCCAAACCAACCCGGTTGCAATGCAACAAACGGGAAATCAGGCAATGCGACAACTTAACGGTGAGAGTCAACGTGCACGATAAAACTGTTCAATCTTAAGATGATGATTTCCTTAATATGACTTCGACGATTTCAGGCAATACCTACGGGCGTTTGTTTTCTAAAGTTAAAGAGATCTAGATAAATCAATTCGTTAGTTGCAATGATGGTGCCAAACTTGCCGTAGAACCCAGCGATAGGAGGCGTGAGCAACCTTCTGTTGAGATAGCGTTAAGTTTGGCGAAAGATTCAATCTCTACGAGGGTTATCATGGGCTGGAAAATGCTCGCTTGGCGAGCGCTTCCGGCATTTGCGAAAATAAGACGGTGAGGCATGGAATTGCGTTATTGCGTGAAAGAGACGGTCTCCCTGAAGGGCCCGACTGAATTTCAAAAACCGTCACGGAAGTAGAAGCGCATCATGCGAAGCATTCTCCCGACGTCGTGGCTCGCGGTTTTCGCCATAGCAAGCTTTGCGGCAGCCAAAGGCTTTGCGCAATCAGCCGAACCACCGAGATCGCCGGCAGACGAGTTCATGCGCCGGCAGACCGACCTGAAACGTGCACAGCGGCTCAATGCCCTCCAGGCTGCCACGCCTGAGGATTCCCGGGCAGAAGCACCGCCGCAGGTCGATAAGAGCGAGGGACCGTGCTTCGGCGTTACGCATGTCGAGGCGCAAGGCGTTACACTGCTGCCGCAGGCAGCACTCGCGCCAGTTCTCGAACGCTATAAAAACAGCTGCATAGGCCTTGCCGACATCAACGCCCTGCTGAAGGGCTTGACCTTTCTCTATGTGGACAAGGGCTACATCACCTCACGCTTCTATGTTCCGGAGCAAGACATCGCCGCAACGAAGACATTGCGTCTTGTCGCAGCGGAAGGATCGCTTTCGGATATCTACCTGAATGGCAAGCCGGTCACCGCCGGTGGCGAGCTGGCAACAGCTTTTCCGGGAATGCGAGGCGGGCCGGTCAATATTCGGGACATCGAACAAGGCCTTGACCAGATCAACCGGCTCTCCTCCAATAGCGCAAAGACGGCGATGTTGCCGGGCGCACATCCGGGCGAGTCAATCCTCAACGTCGAGAACAAGCCGGACAGGCCGTGGCATCTCTCGGCCGCAAACAACAATCTCGGTCAGGCTTCGACGGGCTACTCGCAAACGTCGCTCTCGCTCGGCATGGACAATCTGTTCGATCTGAACGACCTCCTCTCGCTTTCCTATCAGCACACCGGACCGGACTATCCCTGGCCGAATGACGGGGTGGGCCGAAGCAATAGCATTTCCGGCTCGTTCAGCGTGCCTTACGGCTATTGGACGCTGAGCCTAAACGGCTCCTGGTATCGCTACAGCAGCACGATTCCCGGCAACTTCACCGATATCGAAACTTCGGGCGATTCAGGCCAGTTCGGTTTCAGCCTTGATCGCGTGTTGCTGCGCGATAAGGACTCCATCACGACGCTGAATACCGCTCTCAACTACAAACAGACCGACAATTTCCTGATGGGCAACCGCATCGAGGTCGGCAGCCGCCAATATAGCGTCGGCAGTCTCGGCATCTCCCATTCGCGCCGGATGCTCGGCGGGGTCTGGGTGTTCGATCTCGGCTACAGCCAAGGGCTTGATATCTTCGACGCGGTCCAGCGTGGCGAGCCGGCAGCTGCTGATGCCGAGCCGGAATTCTCAAAATTCTCCGCTACGCTCAATGTCACTACACCCTTCGAAATCTCCGGCCAGCACTTGCAGTATGCCACCGTTATCAACGGGCAATATTCGCCGGACAATCTGTTCGGGGCCGAGCAAATCTCTCTTGGCGGCTACAGCAACATACGCGGCACCCGCGACAGCGTGCTGTTTGGCAATAATGGCCTCTTCACCCGCAACGAGATCGTCTGGCGCACGCAGCCATGGGCAAGCAGTGCGCTTCTCGTCAACAGACTGGGCGAATTGCGGCCCTATGCCGGAATCGATTACGGCCACGTTTTCGGGCAGGAGCGCTTCGGCATCGAAAGCGGCGACATCGCCAGCTGGACAGTCGGAAGCCGTCTGGCAGGCGGGACGATCAATGCCGATCTCGGCTATTCTCACATCTTCAAGAGCCCGGCGGATACCAGCATGAGAAATTTATTCTTCGTGAGCGCTGCGCTGGCATTCTGACATGGTGTCACGGCGCGATCTGATCCAGCTCGCCGAATATCTCAATGACCGGCCGCGAAAATGCCTCCGCTGCAAAACCCCGGCCGAGGTGTTCATGGCATATTTGCGCGAGGGAGCCTGATCCCCTACCCTTGCAAACCGGCTATGACGCATTGCGGCCAGTTTCACCAAGCGTCATCAGGAAACACGCAGTTTCGTAGCGCCTGAGTTCGCCTTAAGGCGCGGAGAAATACCCAGGACTGCAACGTCACCACTATGGGCTTCAAATGAACGAGCATATGAAGGCTGTTGAACTCAAAAAGGCCTTTCGCCTGATCAATTACGGGCCAACGATCCTGGTGTCGGCCCGCCACGACGGCATCGACAATGTCATGGCTGCTGCATGGTGCTGCGCGCTCGATATCGATCCGCCGAAGCTGACCGTCGTCGTCGATAAGATGGCCCAAACGCGCGCGATGCTCGAGGCAAGCGGACGTTTCGTCATACAGGTGCCAACGATTGCTCAGCTCTCGCTGACCCACGAAGTCGGGAACCGCAGCCTGTATGAAGAGCCGGACAAGCTAGAGAAGTCAGGGGTCTCGATTTTTGATGTGCCGGGACAGGACGTGCCCTTCGTGGAAGGCTGCTCGGCCTGGCTCTCGTGCAAACTGATCAATGAGCCTCATATACAGGACGCCTACGACCTGTTCATCGGTGAGGTAACGGCGGCATGGGCAGACGATCGAGCGTTTCGCGACGGACACTGGCACTTTGAAACGGCCGGCCCCGAATGGCGCAGTCTGCATCACGTCGCGGGCGGCCATTTCTACGCAATTGGCGAAGCGCTTTCAGTTGAACCCGAACCTGCCGAGCGCGTGGGGTCCCCGCTCTGAGCGGAAGGCCAATTTAGCCCTTAGTCGCCCTGCCGACGACAAGGTTCTGGAAAAAGAGGAACAGGAGTGCGATCGGCACCGTCATCGCCATGGAGGCGGCCATGACCGCTCCCCAATCGGTGTTGAACTCGACCCGATCGCGATATTTGCCGTCAAGGAGCTCGAAGACCGGAACGCCGAGCGTTTTTACCGTTGATGTCGACAAGGGCCGCCTCGATCGCGCCGAGGGCGGTGCGGAAGACCGCACCCGTGGGCACAGCCAATTGTTATTTGACATCCCGATTTTTTGATTCCTATAGTTGGTCTATTATGAACTAGATCTTGTTCATATAAGAAACAGGCGCGCAGCGAACTGGAGGAGCAGATCGCTGACGACCTGAGGAGGAGGCTCATGGGAATCCGATGGAGCCGCGTCATTCCGAATCTGGCCGTTGCGCCTGCGGCACTGTTGACGCTTGTCTTTTTCATTGGGGCGATAGGCTGGACCGTCTATCTCTCCTTCACGGCGTCCAGACGCTTTCCCGACTATGAGCTGGTCGGCTGGAAGCAGTATTGGCGGCTGTTTCACGATCCGTCCTGGATCTTGTCGCTGCAGAACCTCGTCATCTTTGCTGTGGGCAGCCTGCTGTCGATCGTCACAGGTTTCATCCTGGCAGCGCTGATCGACAAGGAAGTGCATGGCGAGGGGGTTTTCCGCACTGTCTTTCTTTATCCGCTTGCCGTCTCGCTGATCGTCACAGGCCTCGTCTGGCGCTGGCTCTTCAATCCGGGCCTCGGCGTCGAGAATGTGCTGCACTCGATGGGCTGGGAGAGCGCCTCCTTCAACTGGCTTGCGAGCCAGGACACCGTCATGTTCGGCGTCATCCTGGCTGCGGTCTGGCAATCGACCGGCTTCTTCATGGCGCTCATGCTCGCCGGCCTGAAGTCGATCAATACCGAAATCTGGCAGGCCGCGCGCCTCGACGGCGTGCCCTTCTGGCGGCTCTATATCGAGGTCATCATTCCCATGATGAAACTCACCTTCCTGACCTGCATCATCCTGCTCTGCATCGGCGTAGTGAAGGCCTATGACATCATCGTCGCCATGACCAATGGCGGACCGGGCGGCGCATCGGTCATGCCCGCTTATTTCGTCATCGATGCCTATTGGCAGAAGCAGAACCTCGGCTTCGCATCGGCGGGTGCCACCGTCATGCTCTTGACGACGCTCGTTCTCTTCCTGCCGCTCGTCATCATCACCGCCATCAGGCAAAGGAGGGAGGCATGACGGCAATATCAGCCGCATCGCAAGCCGGTCGCGAGACGAAGGTGCGCCGGCGTCCGCTGATCCGGCCGAACCGGGTGGTGATCTTCCTATTCCTTTTGATGGCAGCCGCCTTCTTTGCGGTGCCGCTTTATGTCATCGTCGTCACATCCTTCAAGACCATGGATCAGATCCGCGAGGGACAGATCTTCTCCCTGCCCTCGCCCTGGACGACCGATGCCTGGTCCTATGCCTGGATGCAGGCCTGTTCGGGCATGAACTGCAACGGCGTGCGCATCGGCTTCGTCAATTCGCTCTATATTCTGGCTCCCAGCCTGGTTCTGACGATCTCGCTGTCGATCATTACCGGCTACGGTCTGGCGCTCTGGAACGTCAAATGGGCGAACGGCTTCCTGTTCGTGCTTTTCATCTGCGCCTTCGTGCCGTTCCAGATCATCATGTATCCGCTGATCAAGATCACCGGCGCACTGCATATCTACGGCACGACATTCGGCATCGCCGTCATTCACAGCGTGTTATCGATGCCTTTCCTCACATTGATTTTCCGCAATTATTTCAAGGGAATGCCGCCGCAGATCATCGCCGCCGCGATGATCGATTCCGGTTCCTTCTGGCGGATCTTCTTCGAGATCGTCCTGCCGATGTCGGGCAACATCATGATCGTCGTGCTGATCCTGATGATAACAGGCATCTGGAACGACTTCCTGGTCGGTCTGACATTCGGTGCGCAGGACACGCAACCGATGACGGTCGTACTCAACAACATTACCGTCACGACGACAGGCGCCAAGAACTATGCGGTCGACATGGCTTCGGCGCTGCTCACCGCGCTGCCGCCGCTCGTCATCTACTTCGTTCTCGGCAGGTTCTTCGTGCAGGGCATCACTGCCGGCGCCATCAAGGGATAGAGGCATGCCTTCCATCGCATTCAACAATATCGTCAAGAAGTTTGGCGCGCTGACGGTCATCGAGAACCTGAACCTCAGCATCGGTGACGGGGAGTTTCTGGTGCTGCTCGGGCCCTCCGGCTGCGGCAAGACGACCCTTCTCAATCTCCTGGCTGGCCTGCTTGAGATTGACGACGGGGAAATCCTCATCGACGAGCGGGATGTCAGCTACCTCGATCCCAAGGATCGCGGCCTCGCCATGGTCTTCCAGTCCTATGCGCTTTATCCCACCAAGACCGTGCGTGGGAACATGAATTTCGGGCTGTCTTCCCGCGGCATTTCGCGGGAGGAGGCGGATAAGCGGATCGCCTGGGCGGCCAGACTCTTGCAGATCGAGCATCTGCTCGATCGCAAGCCCTCCCAGCTTTCCGGCGGCCAGCGCCAGCGTGTGGCAATCGGTCGGGCGCTGGTCAAACAGTACGGCGTCTGCCTGTTCGACGAGCCGCTTTCCAACCTCGACGCCAAGCTGCGCAACGAGATGCGCATGGAGATCAAGAAGCTCCACAACCAGCTCAAGAATACCGTCGTCTACGTGACCCACGATCAGGTCGAGGCCATGACCATGGCCACCAAGATCGCCGTGATGAACAAAGGCGTCATCCAGCAGTTTGGCACGCCGGATGAGATCTACAACGAGCCGGCCAATCTCTTCGTCGCCGATTTCGTCGGATCGCCGGCCATGAACCTGCTCGACTGCACCCTCAGACGCGACGGCGGCGATCTCGTTGCCGTGGATGAGAAGGACGGCATCCGCATCAATCTCGGCGAATATAAGTGGAAGGCGAAGGCTGCCGAAGGCAAGCCCGTGAAGATCGGCTTCCGGGCGGAGGAGCTTCTGATCGAGGAGCGCCATGATGCGGGAAATACCGTCCGTTTCGATTGCCCGGTCGAATATTTCGAGAAATCCGGGCCTGATGCTTTCGCCTTCCTGACCATGTCGGGAAAGAGCATCGCGGTACGCATTGATGGGCGTGACGCAAATCGCTATCGCAGCCAGCCGGCTCTGCCCGTTTATCTGCCGCTGACCAAATTGAACGTCTTCGACGCTCCGACCGGCCAGCGGCTCTGATCAGATTAAAAAGGGAGGAATGTTGCATGACGAAATGGAAATCGCTGAAACGACTGACGCTGTTGCTTGCCGCAACCACTCTTGCCGCCAACGCCTGGGCAGATGAAGTCGTCGTCTATCACACCTGGTCCAAACCATCCGAGATCGCGGCGCTCACCGTTCTCAGGGAGGCGTGGGCCAAGGACGGCCACCAATGGAAAGATTTGTCCATTGCTCATGACTCCGGAGCCAATGTCAGCCTGATGAACATGATCACTGGCGGCAATCCGCCCGCGATCTTCATGAATTCCGATCCCGGCATCTATCGGGATCTGAACAAGCAGGGCCTCGGCGTACCGCTCACCAAGCTGTTCGATAGCATTGGCGCCACGAAGAACTTCCCGCCCTCGGTCCTCAAGAACATCACTGTCGACGGCGAGATCATGAAGGCTCCGGCAACCGTGCATATCGACGGCATGGTTTACTATAACAAACATGTCGCCGAGGCTGCGGGCGTCGATCCGAAGTCCTGGAAATCGCTCGACGATCTCTTTGCGGCATTCGACAAGGTCAAGGCCGCCGGCTACATCCCGATCGCCCAGGGTGGCGACCAGTTCCAAAAGGCTTATCTGCTGCAGGCACTGATCGCCTCGGAAGAAGGCCCCGATATCTACAATCGTTTCTATGGGGAAAAGCCCGACCGCACCGTGATCGATACGCCGGAGATGCGGGCGGCTCTTAAGCGCTTCCGCCAGATCGCCGATCATACGGATCCGGGCTCGCCCAATCGCCAATGGAACGACACGACCAATCTGGTCATCACCGGAAAGGCCCTGCTGCAGATCCATGGCGACTGGATGAAGGGCGAGTTCATGGCCGCGCAGAAGAAGCTCGGCGAGGATTTCGACTGCATCAACATTCCGGGAACCAAGGCTGTCGTCGTCACCGTCGATTCCTGGGGCTTTCTCAACACCAACAATGCTGACACGGCAAAAGCTCAGGAAGACTTCGCCAAGCTCGATGTCGATCCGAAGCTCAATGCCGATTTCGTGCTGAAGAAGGGTGCAAGCCCCGTTCGTACCGACGCCGATACGACGAACCTCGATGCCTGCAACAAGCTCGTTCTGGAAACGCTCAAGGACCCGACGAAGCAAGTTTCCAACCCCTTCAATATGGCCGACGCCGACTGGTATCGCACCATCTGGCAGGAAGCCGATAAATATTGGAGCGATCCGAAGCGGACGGATGATGAATTCGTCCAGGCGATGCAGGACGCCTACGACCAGATCTTCTGAGATCGACAGACGAAAGAACCCGGCAGGTGGCTGCCGGGTTCTTTCAGATTTTGCCGCTACAGCAAAACAGTGCAATCAGACTGATTCAGCATGCAGCCTCTTGATGGCCTGCAGCTGAATACAATCCGGCGCCATTTCCATGACCTCGATCTGCGTGCCATCGGGATCCTCGATCCAGGCACCGCGATTGCCATCGATACCGATTTTGGTCGGCCTTGGCTGACTGGGCTGAATACCGACTTTTGCAAGCTCTTCGAACGTCTTGTCGATATTTTCGACGGTGAGGCAGATATGGAAGATGCCGATAGTGTCAGGGGCGGTTTCCGGCCGCCTTACGCCCTTTGGGAAAAGCTCCAGATACTGATCGTCGTTGATGCGCAGATACACGATCCACGCTTCGCCTTGATCGTTCAGCAGACGCGTCATCTCGCGAAAGCCGAGCTTCTGGTAAAAGGCGAGCGACTTGTCGAGGTCGTTGACGCGCAAGGCGATATGACCGAGATGCTTGAAAAGGTCCATGGCTCAGGCCCGTCCGTTGATGCGGCGAACAGCGGCCGTCTGCATGGCGTCAGCGCCAAGCTGCATCAGTTCGATACGGTTGCCCTCGGGATCCGCAATCCAGGCCTGGTAGTTGTTGTCGACCCCGAGCTTCTTTTCGGCCGTCAACACAACGCCACGGCTGGTGATGTCGGCGATCGCCTCGTCGATGTTTTCGGCTTCCAGGCACAGATGATTGTAGCCGACATTGGCAAATGGCGGTGCGCTATCGCCAACACCCTCCGGAAACAGCTCGATAAATTGCGTGTCGGTGATCCTGAGGTAGACGATCCACAGGCGGCCGTCACGCTCGAGCCGGAACATTTCGTCGAAGCCGAGCTTGTTGACATAGAAGTCGAGCGAGCTGTCGATGTTTTTCACACTGACGGCCACATGTCCGATCGATTTCACACTTTTCATGCATCCTCCTCCGTCTTTCCGTTTCACCACGCATGCTGGCGCAGCCACTCGCCGAACCTCCTGATCCGGCATTTTTCGGAACGTCGTGCCGAGGACAAATCGACGTGACGTTTCCTATTTGAACTGATATAAGTTCATTTAAGAATTTATCGGCATTCGCGTGTCGGAGTCAATCGAAAGGAGCCGCGATTGCGTGAACTCCAGGCATTGCTTATGGAAGGCTAAGCATTGCCTGATGGCCTGGCAGGATTTTCAATGACTGACATTCGTGAAGACGCCGCGCAGAAATATCGGATCCCCGTCATCGAGCAGATGGTGGAGGTGTTTGCGCTCCTGGAGCGTACGCCGGAAGGCGCAACGATACGCGACGTAGTAAAGGCCGTGAAGCTGTCGCGAACCACGGTCTACCGCATGCTGAACACGCTGAGCGCCTACGATTTCGTGCACCGTTCACCGGCGGGAAGCTATACGCTCGGGCGGCGCCTGCTCACCCTTGCTGCCCATGTCGCCCCCACCGTTGCGAGCTACGATCTCCTGGCGATCGCGCAGCCGCATTTGAACAAGATCTCGGAGCTCCTGGGTGAAGGCAGCAAGCTGACGGTACCATCAGGTGACAATATTCTGGTCGTCGCCTCAGCGCAGGGGCATGGCCAATATGCTCTGTCGGCGACGGCCGGCCAGCGCCTGCCGTTTCATGCGGGCGCGGCCGGCAAGATCCTGCTCGCCTTTTCACTGCAGGAGGATATTGAGCGCCGCCTGACCAAGCTCGAGCGCTTCACCAGCCAGACGATTACCGATCCCAGGCAGATGCTTGATGAGCTTGCGCTGATCAGGAAGCAGAACTGGGCGCGGGACATGGGGGAGCAAATGTCCGGCGTTCACGCAATCGCAGCCCCCGTCCGGGATCATCAGGATACGGTCATTGCAGCCGTCAGCGTTCCCTTCGTCACAGGCGTCGACGAAAAGCGTATAGCGGACATCAGACAGGCGGTGATCACGGCAGCACAATCAATCACCAACGACATCCGCTCGGCAACGCCTCACATGGCTTCGAAAGAGCTGGCCGGCGAGAAGCCGGCACCAAGGCGCGCAAATCAAAAAGCGGCAACAAGGCCGAAGCAGCGATAGACATCCAGCGGTCTGAGCTCTCCTCCCTCGACGGACGATGCATTCACGCATCGCCCGACCGGGGGGATAGAGTTCTAAATGAAACTGCCTTCCTTCAAATGCTTTGGGATCGGATCCGGACGACCGCAGCTGCTGCGGATGGCGACCGGCCGTTTGGACTGCGCAGATCGTTCAAAGGCGGTCATCACCTCAAGGGCATGAAAAGCGAGTTCCGACGAGACGCGGTGCGGCCTGCCGGAGCGCAGTGAATCCACCATCTCGGCTGCACCAAGACCTCTCAGGCCGAGATGACCAGGAACGCCTTCAACATAGGGATGGTCGACTGCCACTTCCTCCCAGGCCTCATCGCCTTCGGTGAAGATCTCGACCTTGCCCGTGAAATTGTTCGGGTCCGGCGTTACCATCGAGCCCTTGGAACCATAGATCTCGATCTGGTTGTGCTTGTGCTTGATGACGTCAAAACTCGTGGCGATCGTCACCGTCGCACCGCTATGGAACTCCATGACGCCGGTCAGATGCGTCGGCGTCAGCACCTTGATCGTCTCGCCGAAACGTGGCTGCGTCTTCACAGTCCGCTCGATGCGAGTGACCTTGGCAGCGCCGAAGACTTCGCGAACCGGCCCGAGAAGGGCAATCAGATTGGTGACGTAATAGGGGCCGACATCGAGCATCGGCCCGCCGCCGCGACCGTAGAAGAAAGCTGGATTGGGATGCCAGTGCTCATGACCTGGCAGAAGCAGCATGGCGGTTGCTGAAATCGCCGTGCCGATGCGGCCTTCATCGTAGAGACGCCGCGTCAGCTGATGGCCGCCGCCGAGGAACGTATCGGGTGCGCAGCCGAGCCGCAGATCGCCGGCGCGGGCAAGCGCCATCAGTTCCTCGGCTTCTTCCATCGAAACCCCGAGCGGCTTTTCAGAGTAGACGTGTTTGCCGGCAAGTAGCGCCTTCTTGCTGATCGAATAGTGAGCGGCCGGCGTGGTCAAGTTGATGATGAGGCCGATTTCGGGATCGGCGAGCATTGAATCGAGCGCCACCGACTGGATGCCGAATTGCTCGGCAAGTTTACGGGCGGGCTCCTGGTAGAGATCGTAGATCGATTTCACGCGAATGAAATCGAACATATGCAGCGTCGCGACATAGGTGGCACTGATATTTCCGGCACCTACAATGCCGACTCTCATAGGGTTGTTCCCGCTCATTTTTGTTCCTCAGGCGATGATGATGTCGAGTTCGGCAGCGCAGTCGCGCAGGTAGCGGATGCCGCGCTTCATTTCGGAATCGAATTCAGGCGTGGCTTCCCGGAAGTGGGTCCAGTGCGACGCGCCGGGCGCATCCTCGAGTTCCAGGGTGATCGGTCCGGAATAGCCTATGGTGCGCAGGGCCGCGAAAATCGCCTTCCAGTCGATCTTGCCGCGACCGGGGCGCCAGTGGGCATTGGTATGTCCTTCATTGTCTGAGAAATGCGTGTTGTAGATCCGGTCGCCGAGCTGCAGCACCACGTAATGCGGCATGTCGCCCGCTGGAAAGAGATGGCTTGGATCGAAATTGAGCCCGAGATTGGGAGCGCCCGTGCGCTCGATCAACCGCAGCATGCCTTGCCCGGAGCTGACCCAGCGATAGGGATGTGGCTCGATGGCGACACGCAGCCCGGCTTCCGCTGCAATAGCGCAGGCGGCCGAGAAGCCTTCCACGACGACCTCATATTCCTCTGCCCAATCCCATTCTGGCCTCACGGCAGCGGACCATTCCTGGGCCGTCGGCCGCTGCAGGATCGGCCGAATATCCGATTGGAAAGGATAAGGCGTCATGCTTGTCATGATCGGCGTGCCGATCTTTGCCGCCAGCTCGACGCCGCGTTTATAGGCATCCAGGTCCACATGGGAGACCGGCGCTCCATCGTCGCGTGAAAATGGCAGATTGTAGAAGAAGTTGGTCAGCGTCAGCCCTTCACCGTCGGCGATCGCCTTGAGCTCGCGGATCGTCTTGTCGGTGTAATAACCGAGCATCTCGACCGACCATGCGGTCAGCTCGAACCCTTTGCAGCCGGTGGTCGCCAGCCGGCGCAGAGGCGCCGCATAAGGCGGATTCCAGTTGAACGTCCAAATTGGCGAGCCGAAAAAAAGTGCTTGAGCACCCACGCCGTCCTCCCATCATTGTCGCAATGTCTTTCTCTCCCTTTGGAACGCTCCAACCTACTCCAAAAGTCAATTCGTAACGTTACGAATGCACAATAAGGCTTAGGCTGTCAACGCCTTCCGTCATGCAACTTTTGCCGCATTGCGGCAGGGAAAGGCGAATTCGTAACGTTACGAACGACTTGCGCTACGCGGGATTTCTGGGGATCTTTAGCGAAGGCTGAATTCGCTGCGGCGTTCGACAAAACTGGCGCGTACGATCTCGCTCAGACTGGATGCCGGCTCGCCCTGCATCGATCTGTAGAGGAGATCGCTCAGACGCTGTCCGATGACGAAATTCGGAAAATAATAGGTGCTGAGCGGCGGATTGTAGAAGTCGTGAAGGCGACTGCCGGAATAGGTCAGGATAGAAAAATTCTCCCCGACCTTTCGGCCAAGATCGGCAAGACCGGAAACGAAGCCGAGGGCTGCCTCGTCGCTTGCCACGAAGGCGCTCGTCACACCAGGATATTTGGCAAGCGCATCCACGGCAATCTTCTTGCCGCTATCAGGCGTGGTTGCGGTGAAGAACATCCGCTCGTCGGGAACGGTCTGGTTCCGGCGGTTGAACTCAGCTGTCCAGCCCTTGATGAATTGCAGGCTGTAGGTGAACTGGCTGGAAGGTGCGACGAGCAACGGCGCCTTGTGTCCCGCATCGAGCAGACGCGCCGCCGCTGCCGCACCGATCTCCTCGTGGTCGATATCGATGCTCGGATGTTTGCTGAGGAGTTCGGTGCGGCCGAAGGTGACGAAGGGCATGCCGACCTCCAGCAGATATTTGACCCGATCGTCCTGCGGCCTGGTATGAGTGAGGATGACGCCATCTACAGTTCCCTCCTCGACAAGATCCCGCACAGTTGCCAGCGGGTCATCTGCCTGGAACTGCGGGACCACAGTCGTGCGATAGCCAAGTTGTTTTATTGCGCCACAAAAACCCTCGATCAGCGAGGCGACGACGATATTCATCTCGCCATCCCGATGAAACGGCATGATGACGCCGACAGCGTGGGTCTTGCCTGTTCTCAGGTTTATGCCACCGAAGTTCGGTCGATAGCCGAGGTCGGATGCAGCTTTTTTGACAAGGTCGATCGTTTCACGGTTAACCTCAGGGCCATCCTTGAGCGCGCGGCTGACGGTCGTGACGGAGAGGCCGAGCGCTTTCGCCACGGTGCGCAGGGTCACCCGCTGTGCTGCCCTGCGGGATGCCGCCAGTTTCGCTTGATCCACCACGCAGTTTCCTCCAATTCGACAGCCGATGTCCTTGCTGGGACACGGCAATCTCTAACCCATCATGGGGGTTTCGTCCAAAGGGAGCGGCCGAATGCGAAGCCGGCATCTGCGAATTTTCGACGCCACCGGTCGTTGACAGCAACAGCTTCGGCTGGCCACGCGGCCATCGTTCCCGTAATAAGCGGATAACTATTTAGTTATTTCGTAACCCCGAGGTATTCATCATGAAATTCTATAAGCTTCCGCAGACCGACCTCGACGTGTCGAGCATCATTCTCGGAATGATGCGGATCGCCAATATGAGCAATGGCGAAATCCAGCAGCTCGTCGGCGCCGCACGGGACGCCGGCGTGACCTTTATCGACCACGCGGATATTTATGGCGGTGCACCGCATCGCTGCGAAGCTCGTTTCGGCGATGCGATTTCCCTCACAACTGCCGAACGCGAGAAGCTTGTCATCCAGAGCAAGGTGGGCATCCGCAAAGGATTTTTCGATTTCTCTTCCGAGCATATTCTGGCCTCGGTGGATCAGTCGCTCGCAGCACTGAAGACCGATTACCTCGACGTGCTTCTGCTGCATCGGCCGGATACGCTTGTCGAACCTGAAGAGGTTGCGGCGGCCTTCGACACGCTCAAATCTGCCGGCAAAGTCCGCCATTTCGGCGTTTCCAACCATACGCCTGGCCAGGTCGAGCTGCTCAAGACCGCGGTCACGCAGCCGCTCATCGTCAACCAGGTGCAGCTCAGCATCACCCATGCGCCGCTGATCGCATCGGGCGTTGCCGCCAATATGGCCGGACTTGACCAGTCGATCGATCGCGATAACGGTCTCCTCGATTATTCCCGCATCAACGGCATCATGCTGCAGGCCTGGTCGCCATTCCAGAAGGGCTTCTTCGACGGTGTCTTCCTCGGCGACCGCGAAAACTTCGCCGATCTGAACGATGCCATCGACGAACTCGCGAAGGCCTATGGCGTAACGCCGACGGGTATCGCGGTTGCCTGGATCACCCGTCATCCGGCAAAGATCCAGGTCGTGCTCGGCACTACGAAGCCGGAACGTGTCGTCGAAGCCGCGGCCGGTTCTTCTGTCTCACTGACCCGCGAGGAATGGTATCGGCTGTTCAGGGCTGCGGGACATACCCTGCCCTAGTCTGCCCGAAGATGCTCCAGCAGATCTCTCCGAGGTCGAGGCACTCGAGGAGCAGCGCATGATCGTCCCTCGGCCGTCGATCTGCTCGCAGATCGGATCGTCATGGCCCATGCCAAGGACCGCACGAGCGACGGACGTTTCGCGCCCGCTGGCAAGCGTGTTCTCGAGTATGTCACTATCTGCACAGACTAGCGTTCGATCGGTTTCGACGGCAGCCTGATCACTCAAGGGCTTGCGGCGGCCATTGCACACCGCCCTCACGCCCGTCATGATGCGCTCACCCTCAGCATACACGGACGGCCATGCGCATCTTTCTTGTTCGACACGGCGAATCTTTCGGCAACATCAGCGAGAGCGCCTACCGGCAGTTCGGCGATCACAATGTTCCGCTGACGGAATGGGGTTACCGGCAGGCGCTGGCAGCGGGGCGCAGCATTGTTTCCTATCTGGCAGCGCTGCCCGGCGCTACGCCAAAGGCGACCATCTGGCATTCGCCATATCTGCGCACGCGCCAGACGAAGGACGCGATCATCGAGGCCTCGCCTGCAGACGCCATCGGCGATGTGCATGAGGATTATCTGCTGCGGGAACAGGATTTTGGCCTGTTTACCGAGATCTATGACCGAGCCGAGCAGCGGCGCAAATTTCCGGAAGAATTCGAGAAATGGGCGCGGCTTCGCAGCAATAGCGGCAAGTTCTATGCCCGCCCGCCTGATGGAGAGAGCCGGGCGGACGTTGCCCAGCGGGTGCGATTGTTTCTCCAAACTGTCATGCATGACATCGGCAGCGGCAACGACACTGCAATCATCGTCGGCCACGGCGTCACCAACCGTGCCTTCGAGATGAATTTCCTGCATCACAGCGTCGAATGGTTCGAGCGCTCCGACAATCCGGGCAATGCCGATGTGACTCTGATCCACGGCACGCATGTGGAAGGCTATCGCTCGACGCTTCTGCACAAGGCCGACGACCGCGATCCCACCGAGGCGACCGAAATGCGCGGCGCCTACGGTTCGGAGCTGACGATCGCACCGAAGACTGGCGTATAATCTGGTGGGCACATAGCTGCATCAAAAGCACAACCGCTGCTCGAGGCTGGTTATCTCCTGCTGGCTCAAGCCGATGCCCGTAAGATAGGCACCGATGCCGCCGTATCGCCGGGCGAGATGTTTAAGCGTCTGCGCCATGCTATGGGGCGCAGAAGCGAGGACGAGGTCGACACGGTCGACCGGCATACCGCGGGCGACTGCCCGCACGCGCAGCTCGGCAAGCAGACGGCCGGATATCGATCCGGTCAGCGCATAGTCCTCGATGATGACAGTTTCATCGACGCCGGCATTTGCGAGCATCAGGGCGGCGATGACACCGGTCCGATCCTTGCCTGCCGTGCAGTGAAACAGGACGATCCCTTCCGCTGCACGCGCAATCGCCGTCAGCACCTTAGCAATCGCCGGCTGGCAATCGTCGAGCGCCTGGCAGTAGCGTTCGCCCATATCGAAATTCGCCGATTGCCCCGCAATCATCTCGACCGGCCCCAATGCCGAAAACAGCGGTATGTTGGCATAGCGAACCTGCTCGTGATCCATGAAAGGATTGGGCTGCTCGGCGATTTCATGGGGATTGCGCAGATCGATCACCGTGGTGAGCCCGTGATCCACGAGCACATTGATATCGGTCATGCTTAGCGCGTGCAACGCATCGCCGCGCAGGATCGAGCGCCAGCGCGTCAATCCGCCGGTAGTGGTCGGATAGCCGCCAAGGTCGCGCACATTCGAGGCGCCATCCAGCGCGATCAATCGTTCATAGGTCAGCATGGTCAGCGGATTCCGGATTTCATGAAAGATTCGATGACGTGGCGCTGAAGAACGAGATAGATCAGCAGGATCGGCAGGCTGGCGAGTGCCGCCGCCGCCATCAGCGGTCCCCAGAGATTACCCTCCTGGGTCATGAACATCTGCAGGCCGATCTGCACGACCGAGTTCTCGGGCTTGCGCGATAGCAGCAGCGGCCAGAAATATTCGTTCCAGGCGGAAATGAAGGCGATGATCGACAGCGAGGCGATGGGCGCGCCCATATTGGGTGTGACGACCTGCCAGAGGATGCGGAAGCTTCGCGCCCCGTCCAAGCGGGCCGCCTCCAGAACTTCGGTCGGGAAGGCCCGCATGGCATGATAGAGGAGCAGGATCGCAAATGCATGAGCAGCATTCGGCACGACGAGACCCGTCAAGGTATCGAGCAAACCAAGCCGGGATGCGAGTACATAGTTCGGGATCATCGTGACCTGGAAAGGCACGAGCCAGGAGAGCGCAATCAGGCCGTGAACGACCGACGACAGCCGCAAGCGCCAGCGCACCAGCGCATAGGCGGCAAACATGCCTGTGGTGACCTGCAGCAAGGCGGTGGCGGCAGACACGATCGTCGTGTTGAATAGCATCTGCAGCATCGGCACGCGCGTCACGACGAAGAGGTAGTTGTCGAAGGTCGGATCGGACGGCCAGAGTGCGGTTGAGAAAATCTCGTTCTCCGGCCGCAAGGATGTGACGATCATCCAGTAGATCGGAAAGATCGAAACGAAGGAGAGCAGGACCATGACGGCGTGCACGCCGAACCCACGCGCAAATCCGCGGGATGGCGCCGATCGGCTCGGGCGATGATCGTCGAGGGCGTCAGTTGTCATAGAAGGCAAACCTCTTCGTCAGCCACATGCAGATTGCGGCAAGCACCGCGAAGCCGGCAAAGGCGATCATGCCGGCGGCCGAGCTCCAGCCAGCCGAAAGCGTCTGGAACCCGTATTCCCAGAGCAGGTAGAAGATGTTCGTCGTGGATTTCAGGGGACCGCCATTGGTCAGCACGTTGATATAGGCAAAACTCCATTGCGCGCCGAAAAGCACCGTCATCATCGAAAGCAACAGGATCGTCGGCGAGAGCAACGGGAGCCTGATATCGCGGATGATGCGCCAGCGGCTGGCACCGTCGATGCGCGCGGCCTCGATATAGGATGGATTGATGCCGGCGTTGGCGGCAGAAAAGAGCAGTGTCGAAAAGCCGATCAGCTTCCAACCGGTGATCCAGGTCAGCGTCGGCAGGGCATAGAGGGGATCGGTCAGAAAACCGATGCGGCCGAGCCCCAGACCCTCGAGGGCAAGCGTTACAAATCCCTGATCTTCATTCAGCAGCCAACGCCACAGAATGGCGGCGACGACAGGAGCGATGATCATCGGTACGAAGATCATCGCCCGGTAGATCGTCCGGGCGCGGCCGCCGAGATCCTGTGTCCAGATCGCCACGAAAAGCGGAATGATCACCGACATCGGAAACAGGCCGATCGTGTAATAGAGCGTATTCCAGAGGGCGTTGCGCATTTCCGGCAGCGCCAGCAGCCGCTGGTAATTGGTCAGCCCGACAAAGCGCTGCGGTGACGTCGGCAGCATGTTCCACTGATAGAAAGACAAGCGGAACGTCTCGGCAAGCGGGATGTAGGTCCAGACCATCAGCAGGATGAGCGCAGGCGCCAGATAGAGCCAGGGCGCAATAGTAAACTGTCCGCGGGTCATTTCCGATTGCATCGAAGCCATTTTCGCTGTGGCGGGGCCGGCCACCTCTGCCTGGATATCTGTCATTGGCGAAAGCTCCGATTGACTGTCGGTGAAGGGCGGCCCTCGCCGCCGCCCCTCACCTTCCTCGCGTGGGCTGCGGCTGACTCACGGCATCAGGTCCTGACCCTGCTCTTGCGCACCCTTCAGCGCCTCAACCGGGTCGCCACTTCCGAAGACAGCTTCGCGAACGCCGTCCATCATCATTTTCTCGACCTGGCGATAATTCGGTCCGGGAAAGGCGATATTGGCGGTCAGATGGTCGAGCTGCTTGATATTGGCCCGGAACATCGGATTCTCCTTGAGCCAGGGGCCGAGATAGTTCGGGTCGTCGACGATATCGAGGCGCAGCGGCAGGTAGCCAATCTTGCTGGTGATGATCGTGTAGGCCTCTTTGCTCGTCAGATATTTGAGGAGCTCATAGGAGGCGCGCTGCTTGTCGGGGTCCTTACTGAACACGAAGAGGGCGCTGCCGGAATTGGTCGGTGCCGTCGGCTTGTCGCCAAAGGAGGGCATCGGCGCAAGCCGCAGCTCGAACTTGCCCTGAGCCGACTTCTTGACGCTGGAAAGCAAGGCGCTCGTATAGAGGAACATGCCCATATTGCCGGCGGCAAACGTATCGGATGCGCTGGCCGGATCGATCTTGGCATGAGCGCCGCTGTCGACCATGTTGCGCAGCATCTTGACCGCGTCCGCCGCGTTCTTGTCGGCAAAGGTCAGCTTGTTGCCGTCGCGCACCTTGCCGCCATTCGACATGACGATCGACTGGTAGACGAAGGTGCCGTCAGTCGGGCCATAGGCGCCGGGGAAGAAGCCGTTCTTGCCGGTCTTTTCCTTGATTGCCTTGCCCGCAGCGTTGACATCGTCCCAAGTCCTTGGCGGCTTGTCCGGATCAAGGCCTGCCTGCTTGAAGAGATCGGCATTATAGAAAAGGATCGGCGTCGAGAATGTATAGGCAAGGCCATAGGTCTTGCCGTCGACCTTGCCGAGCTCGAGGCCCTGCGGGATCATGCCGGCAAGCTGATCCTTCAGCTCGTTCGCATTGACCATGTCTTCGAGGGCATTGGCGCCGAGGTCGCTGGCGATATAGATCAGGTCGCGGAAAACCAATTGTGCTACGTCCGGCTGCTTGCCGGCAACGATGTCGGCCTGCACACGCGACATGATCTCGTTGGACGGGACGGCAACGGTCTCGACCTTGATATTGGGGAATTTCTTTTCGAAACCAGCGATCAGTTCCTTGGTCGCTTCGGCTCCGGCGCTCGCCGAAGCAAGATTGTAGTTGTAGAAGCTGATCGTCACCGGCTTTTCGACGGATGCTGGCATTTCGGCAAATGCGCCTGATGGCAAGAGCGAAACGGCGGCAAGCGCTGCCGTAAACTTCAACGTGGTCCTACGCAACATGGATGCCCCCTGATGTTTATTCGGCAGCGACGGGAACGGCCCGCGCCATCAGCATTTCGAGCGGATAGGTGTTGAGTTCGGCACGGTCTGACGGCAACGGCACGAAGGCCATGGTGAGGCCTGAGGGACGGATGGTGCCAATGCCGAAGGAGGCACCGCGCACCATGCGCAAGATGTCGGTGCGCAGGATGTCGGTCGCGGCATGCTGACCAGTACCGACGACGACGGGAATGCCGTGCCAGACCGACACGCGGTCATGGTGGATGTGCCCGCTGAGGATGCCGATGATGTTGCGGCCCTTGAGTAGAGCGCGGAAACGTTCCGACTGCGGGAAATGAATGGTCCGCCAGTGGGTTGTATCAGGTTCTTCACCTAGAGCCGGGGGATGATGAACGACGATGAGCTTCGGCAGGTCGGAATGCGTATCCAGCGTTGAGGCCAGCCAGTCGAACTGTTCCGGATCGATCGTGCCGCCGATCAGCCCGGGTGTCGAGGAGTCGATCGTGACGATATGGATGCCGTCGACGACGACATCGTGATCGTAGGGAGCCTCGGGATCGTCCGTTGCGACCTCCATGCCCTCGTAAAAGCCAGGACGCGTGTCGTGATTGCCGAGTGCATAGATCACCGGCACGTCGAGCCGCGCATCCATGATTTCCTTCAGTCGGCGAAAGCTCTCCGCATCGCCACGATTGGTGAGGTCGCCGCTGGCGATCACAAATTGCGGCTTGGGCGTGACTGTGGCGACCAGATCGAGCACTTGACTAAGCGTATCAATTGTATCGCTGTAGAGATGGTCATCATCGGCGGTGCCGATGTGCAGGTCGGTCAGATGAATAAAAGTGGTATCGCGGCGCATCGGAAGGCTCCCTGAGGGTTCTCTCATGGGAAGCGATAGAGGGGGCGTGTTTCGCGGGCGTGACGAATTTCGAATGCTGTTCGAAACACGTTCGGACTTGATCCGCGACGTCAGGAAAACCGACGGAACATCGGCGCAATGACCTCTACCATTCGCGCAATCACGAGATCGGGATTGTCGAGATTCATTTGATGGTTGGTGAGAACCTCGGTTCTCTGGCGACTCCGGGTGACCTGTGAGCGAATGCCGAGCGCACAGTTTAGGCGCCAGCCGATATCCACTTCATCGAGCCATGGCGCGATCCGCTTTAATTGCGGAATGAAGGCCCTGTGGTGCTCGACGTCCTCGATGATGCGACGGTATAAAGGCGCGCCGTCACGATGGTTGTGCGCCATCGAAGTGAAGTGCGACAGCACGGGATAGCTCGATGCCGGATCGGTCGCCCAGCGGATCGAAGGGCCGACAAGGGCTGCGATCACCTCCTCGATATCGGGGGGATTGGGCGCCCGCCGATCAACGGCTTTTTGCAGCAGGTTCAGGCGCTCGGCGTTCAATCGGCGATAGACACGCTCGGCGACTGCCGTGATCAATTTTTCCTGAGATCCGAAATGATAGGCGATCGCTGAAGGCGTCGCCTGCGCCTGGATCGCAATCCGGCGCACCGTCAGTTCTTCCAGAGCACGCGCCTCGCAAAGCAGCAGCTCGCAAGCGTCCATGAGGCGTTTTGCAGTAACATTCATTCGACTGGACATGAGGCATGCACCTCCGCCCAATGCCGTAGGCCGCAAGTGTGTAGTCCAGATGACGCAACGTGATGAAAATTTGGCGATGCCGTGCCGCCCTTAATATGAGGCCAGCAGGTTCTGTCCGAAATCCGGTTCGACACCCAGGATCGGTGCGACACGGCTGATGATGTCATGCACCATCGGGGCTGCCGTATTCGTCGCGAAGGTCAGCCCGTGTTGGCCGGTCAGCGGTTCGTCGATGAAGGACAGGACCACATATTTCGGCGCATCGATCGGGAAGGCTGCCAGATAGGCGTTGAAGCTCAGCGTGTGCGAATAATGGCCGTTCACGACCTTGTTTGCCGTGCCTGTCTTGCCGCCGACATGAAAGCCGGGCACGTCGGCCGTGCGTCCGGAACCCTGTTCGCCATTGAGCTTGAAGAGATAGCGGATCGTATCGCTGGTGCTTTTCTTGACGATCTGCTGCTCGGTTTTCGCCGCCTCCTCGGCCGAGCGCGGCAGGAAAGTCGGTTCTATAAGCTCGCCGCCATCGACGAGAGCCGCGCCGGCAACTGCCGTCTGTAGCGGCGTGGTCGCGACACCATGGCCGAAGGAGATTGTGATCGAATTGATCTTCTTCCAGACCTTCGGCTGCGTCGGCGTCTTCACTTCCGGCAGCTCGGTCTGCATTTTGCTCAATAGACCAAAGCGGGTCAGATAGTCTTTCTGACGATCCATACCGACGAGGTCCATCATCCTCGCCGTGCCGATATTGGAGGAATAGCGGAAGATTTCCGGAATGGTCAGCCAGCGGCGCGGCACGTCATGGTCGTCATGGATGGTGAACCCGCCGTAGTGCAGTGGCCCGGTGGCGTCGAAACTGTCGGAGAGTTTCACCGTGCCGCTGTCGAGCGCCAGTGCCATCGAGAAGGTCTTGAAGGTGGAACCCATTTCGAAAGTGCCGTTCGACATGCGGTTCAGCCAGCCTTCGCTGCCGGTCGCCTGCGGGTCGTTCGGATCGAAATCGGGGGCGGACGCCATGGCAAGCACTTCACCGGTATGGACATCGAGTATGACGGCACCGGCGGCCTTGCCCCTGTAGGTGGTGATCGCATCGGTGACGACGTCATGAACGACATTCTGCGCCCGGATGTCGATCGACAGCTTCACCGGCTCCAGATTTTCGCGCACCGCCAGCCCGGTGGATTCCAGATCCGAAAGGCCCTGCATGTCGAGATATTTTTCCATCCCGGCCATGCCTTTGTTATCGATGTCGACATAGCCGAGAATGTGGGCCGCCGTGCGCCCGCCAGGATAGAAGCGCTTCACCTCCGGGCGGAAGCCGATGGCGGGAAGGCCGAGAGCCAGAACCTCGCTTTGCTGCTTCGGCGTCAGTTGGCGACGCAGCCACGTGAATTGCGAGCGTTTGTCCGACAGCTTTTGATAGAGCGTCTTCCGATCCAGTTCCGGGAAGACTTGCGTAAGCTTCTCAACTGCTTCATCGACATCGACCATATGGCTCGGCTCGGCAAACATCGATACCGTGCGGATATCGGTTGCCAAAAGCTCGCCGTTGCGGTCGAGAATATCAGGTCTGGAGGCCATGATCGGATTTGGCGGAATGCTTGACGTGGTCGTGTCGACGGCAACGCCATAATAAATCAGCTTGCCGAACATTCCGGCGTAGACGATGCCGAGAACGGTCGCGAGAGTGACGATACGGCTTCGCGCCTGACGTGCCGTTCCTGCGGTCTTTCGAGCGGCCCGCGTGAAGGGGGCAGATTCGAAAGTGAGCTTCACCAGCCGACCGCTTCTTACGCTGATACTATGAATGATCGACATTGCCACACACCGAGAACAGAACGCATCAGCGCACATAACCCGCCCGTAGGCATCGACTCTCGAGGGGTATGTGCGGATTTAAAGCCCTACGCGGTGGAGCGCATTCTCACGGCTCTCGTAGAACGTTTAAACTTCTCTCCATCTGGAGCCTGGATGGTTAACAAGGTCTTATCCGGTTGCGTGCATTTTGTCGCAGCCGCTCGGTGCGACCCTTGCCAAGGATCACCGGAGGATTTAAAACGATTTTAAAATAGCCGCCTCAAAAGCTAATCGATTTTAATTTTGCGGTTAAAATTTTCTTGTTGCAGCGCAAAATAATTCGAGCCTAAATTCCTTTCGAAGGGTCAATTTGCTCCTCGGAGGAACGCATATGACTGTGACATTTCCACTGACTGAAAAGCGCAACGCCGATGAGTTGCTCAAACATCTGATCCAGCACAACCTCTCCTATCCGGGAAACTGTGCCGTTTCGCTCAAGGCTCATGTCGCCCTTGTCACCTCTTCCCATACATTCGCGCTCAGCACTGCACGGACGGCTTGGTAGCGATCGACAACCGAGCTTTGATTTCTGACGATCGCCATCGGCTTCAATCCTCCCGAAACGCGCGGAAGATCTGGTCGGAAAGCGGTTTGACGAGATAGGAAAGCGCGGTGCGCTCATCCGTTTTGATCATCACCTCGGCCGGCATGCCGGGAACGAGCGTGAGGCTCTTCAGCTTTTCCTTTTCGGCTCGCGGAATGGCGACGCGCACCAGGTAGTAGGACTGGCCGGACCGTTCATCGGTGGTCAGATCGGCCGCAATTCGGCTGACAAAGCCGTTGAGTTCGGGCGTCGTACGAAGATTGAAGGCGGTCATGCGCAGCAAGGCGGTATGTCCGATCTGGATTTGATCTACATCCTTCGGCGCGATTTGAACTTCAAGGGCCAGATCGTCCCCTTCCGGCACGATCAGCATGATCGGATCGGCAGGAGAGATTACGCCCCCCACAGTGTGGACTGCCAATTGATGCACGATGCCGGATTGGGGAGCGACGATGTCGATGCGCTTCAGTTCGTCCTCGGCTGCCACTTTGCGCTCGACATATTCGCCGATCTGCGCCTGGACCTCCCGCAATTCGCGGCCGACTTCTGTTCTGAGATCCTGATCGATCTGCAGGATCTGCAGTCGCGTTTCAGTGATCCGGCCCGCCGACTGGGCCTGGAACGCGATCTTCTCGCCACGTTCTCCGCCGAAGGTCGCAGCCTGGGTCCTAAGGCCGTTCAGCCTCTGGTCGGAAACAATGCCCTGTTCGCGCAACCTGTTCAAAGCGGAGATTTCCGTATTGAGAACCTCTATTCCCTCGCCGTAAGCAACTTCCTGAGCCTTCAGGCCGGCGATTTCATGCTCGAACTGCGCAATGCGCTGATTGAGTTGGGCTTTCTGCCCCTCTCTTGCGTCGCGCCGGGACTGGAACAAGCGAGATTCACTGTGAATGGCGACAGCCACCTCGGGATCTCTGTCATTGGCAAGCAGCCAGTCCGGAAAAATGATCTCATTAAGGTCGTCTCGTTCGGCTTCAAGCCGCGCCAGCCGTGCAGCCAATTCGTTGAGCCGCTTCGTGACGATCGCCAGATTGGCGCGGGTCTGAGTATCGTCAAGGCGCATGAGCACGTCACCGGCTCTGACCTCGTCGCCCTCCTGGACGAGAATTTCTCCGACAACCCCGCCTTTCGGGTGCTGGACCTTCTTGACGTAGGAATCAACGACAAAACGCCCCGGTGCCACCACAGCTCCGGCGAGATTCGTCATCGTGGCCCAGGCCCCGGCACCCCCGACCATTGCGAGCGAAGCGATGACACCCACTATCAGGTGGCGACGGATCGAACGGCTGACTTCGCGGTCATCAATGTCTGACATCGGCATCCTCCTGACTGTCCGAGGCGGCGCCACTTGCTGCATCGGATGTGGCCTGGGCGACGTTTGCGATAACCCGCAGCGGTGCAGTGCTGACGCCAGTTGCTTGAAAGCCCCGGCCCGCCGGCAGCCCCGAACCGCTCTTGAGAATTTTGGAAAGAACCTCGTCGCGGGGACCAAACGCCTTCTGTCTGCCGCTCTCGATCATCAGCACGTGATCGACGATCCCAAGCGCACTGGGTCTATGAGCAACGACGACGACGATACCCTTGCGATCGCGAACCGCGGCGATAGCCCTGACGACAGCTGCTTCACCCTCGGCGTCCAGATTGGCGTTGGGCTCATCGAGAACGACCAGAAACGGATCGCGATAAAGAGCACGCGCAAGGCCGATACGCTGGCGCTGACCTGCCGAGAGTGCGGTTCCTGCCTCGCCGATCTGCGTCTCATAGCCGAGTTCGAATTTCAAAATGAGCTCATGGGCACCGGCCGTGCGCGCTGCAGCGATGATCGCTTCCGCATCAGGAGCCTCCTCGAACCTCGCTATGTTTTCGGCAATGGTGCCGTCGAACAGTTCGACGCCCTGCGGGAGATAGCCGATATGCTCGCCGAGTGCGGCGCTGTCCCACTGGTCAAGGCTTGCGCCATCGATCCGGACCTTGCCTGCCGATGGCTGCCATGCGCCGACGAGGATGCGCGACAGGGTCGATTTTCCCGATCCTGACGGACCGACCACGCCGAGCGCGCTTCCTGCGGCCAGGGAGAAACCGAGTCCGGCGAGCGTCGGTTTTCTTTCGCCCGGAGGCACGACGGTCACGGCCTCGATGCGGAGTTCACGTTCGGGGCGCGGCAGAGAGGTGACGGGGTTGGCCTCAGGGATCTTGTCGAGCAGCTCCTGAAGCCTTGCCCAGCTCTGGCGTGCCATCAGGAACGGCTTCCAGTTGCCGATTGCGAGTTCGACCGGGGCGAGCGCCCTGCCCATCATGATCGAGCTTGCGATCATGATACCGCCCGTGGCCTGCTGCGTGATCACGAGATAGGCACCGACAGCAAGAATGGCGGACTGCAGGATCATGCGCAGCGATTTCGACACGCTTCCCAAGCCGCCTCCGATATCACCAGCCCGGCGATTGGCCGAGAGATAAGCGGAATTTACCTTCAACCATCGTTTGGCGAGCCGCGCTTCCAGCCCCATCGCGCGAACGACTTCCGCATTACGACGGGTGCCCTCGAGCAGGCAGTTGCGGGCCATGTTCTGGGCGATGGTCTCGCGGATCGGGGCTTGTGACAGGGCGTTCGTAAGCAGTGTCAGCGAGACGAGGATGACCGCGCCGACAAGCGCCGTCACTCCGATCCAGACATGGAAGAGGAAGCATATGCCGAGATAAAGCGGCATCCATGGAAGGTCGAAAAAGGCCGTCGGCCCCGTGCCGGACAGAAAGCCGCGGACGTTGTCGAGATCCCGCAACGGCTGCAGGCCGTCACCCTGGGTTCGACTGACCAACGGAAGGCGTATCACCGCCTCATGCACCCTTGCGCTGAGCTTTCCATCGAACCGTTCACCAATCCGCAGCAAGACACGGGTGCGAACGATATCGAGGACGGCCTGGAATGCGTATAGGCCAGCGGCAAGCATCGCCAGACCAATCAGCGTCGGAACACTGCCGCTTGCCAGGACCCGATCATAGACCTGCAGCATAAACAGAGGTGATGTCAGGGCAAGCAGGTTAACGACCCCGCTGATGAGGGCAATGGCAAAGGCGTTTGTCTTCAGCGGAGGGATCGCCGCCGCAGCAAAGTGCTGCGACGACGTCCGAACCAAAAACTGGTTCCTCATCGGCCGATCACGCGACGAAGATCAGATCGGAGCTGTCAAGGGTGCCGCCGCCTGCGAAGGCGACATCGATGCTGTTGCCCGCGTAGGAGATCGTCGAGCCGGAAATGCTGCCGCCAGCCGTGACGAAGTCGCTGTAATCGTCCCAACCATAGCCGTCGAGAACGATCAGGTCGTTGCCGTCAACGAAGTCGGCGATGGTGTCATCACCCCATCCGCCGGCATTAAGGTCGGCGCGATAGTAGAAGGTGTCGAAATCGCTCGCACCGGCGCCCGTCAGCACATCGTCACCGGCAAAGCTGTAGAGGGTCTCGCCGAGGCCACCGCTATTGCCAGTCTGCGTCGTGCCCTGTTCACCGAGATAGTCGTAGAGATGCGTCAGGTCGGCGAAATTGGAGAGGTAGTAGATCGCATAGGTGAACGCGGTCGAGGCTGTGGCGTCCGACAGGTCCAGCGTCAGCACAGTGCTGAGATCGTAGCCGGCGGCCGTGCTGCCGGTTAGATGCGAGCCGAATTCCAGCGTGTCGAGCGAGCCGACGAAGCCACCCGGCGGAATGTAGCTGAAATCGCCATTGAGAATGACGCCCGACTGGGCGGTACCAGCGTTGCCGGCGACCCACTGATCATAAGGCGCCGAGCCCGGGCTGAACGAGCCATGGCTGCGATATGAGAAGGAGTTGAGCCACGTGGTTTCGAGATAGTTGACCCAATCGGGCGCACCGGCGGGGACCTGAATTCCTACACTCATTGTCTTTCTCCATTGATGGTTGGTTGTCCGTCGATCGACGAACCTCGGATCCGCGGCCTGTCGGTCGGGAAATTCCTTAGAACTTGAAATTGAGCGATGCCGTCGCCGTGCGTCCCGGTCCGGGCAGACTGATGGTGCCGAGCGCCGGGACGTAAGCGACATCGGTGACGTTGTTGACGGCGAAGCGAAGCTTGACGGTGTCGTTGAAGGCGTAGGACCCGTATATGTCGTAGAGCGAATAGTCTTCGGTGACGTAGTTGCTCGCCAGCACGCCGATATTGGGTGATGTGCCGCCGACGTGGGTGGCGCGACCGCCGATCGTCAGCTTGTCGTCGAAAAGCCGCATGCCTGCATCGATGGTGAACTTGTTGCGCGGCGGCACGAAAATGATCGAGGGTTCGATTTCGTAGCTCGTGCCGTCATAGCTGTAGCTCGTGCCGAAATCCGTCTTCAGATAGGTGTAGGAAAGGCCGGCATACCATTTGCCTGCGTCGTAGCTCGCCTCCAGCTCGATGCCTTTCATGCGCGTCGTGCCGTCGACATTAACGTATGAGGCATAGTCACGTCCGGTTTCGGCGCGATGGACAGTGCCGAGCGCTATGTAGTTTTCGATCTCGCGGTAAAAGCCGACGGCCTTGAGGCGCACGCTGTCATCAGCGGACAAAAGCCCATCGGTGGTGGTATTCACGCCAAGCTCGAAAGTGTTGCCTTCTTCGGCCACGAGATCGGGATTGGGGGCGTTTTCCACGAGGTTGACGCCGGGATGACCGCCCGTCAGGAAGGTTTCCATGATCGTCGGAGGACGGAAGCTGCGCGAATATTTGGCGAAGGGCTGCAGCCAGTCGACGGGTTTGACGGCGAGCATGGCGGAGGGCAGCAGCGCGCCGTCCGAATTGTCGACCGGGATAACATTTTCCGGATAGACCGTCACGCGATCGATGGTGCCCGTCCATATCCGGCAGGTCACGCCGTTGGGGAAGTACAAGCGGCATCTCCGGTTGTCGATTGTTTTGACTTCCAGACCGTAGAGCGATGCATCGCCCGACAGATTGTAGTAATCGTAGCGCAGGCCGGCCTGCGCCATCAGCCAATCGTCGTGTTCGAAGGTGGCATTGGCAAAGGCGCTATAGACATCGCGATCGCCGGACGGGGTCGTGCCGGTATAGGTGGCCGTCATGTCGACGCCATTGAGGAAATAATCCTCGAGCGTCTCGGTCTTGCCGCGGTCGAAGAAGGCCTCGACGCCGTAGTTCAGCGAAAGTGAGCCGCCTGCCGTTTCAAAGCGGCTGGTGTTATCGATGCTGAAACCTAGTGTGCCAAGAGCGTAATTGACGGGAAAACCATCGTCGTTGATGGCGGAGCCGTAGCGTTTCTCCCGGTTTCGCGTGTGGTTGTACCAGAGGCGGGCGTTGAAATCGATGAGTTCGCTGTCGGGATCCCAATGGAAGCTGCTGGTGATCGTATCGTTCAGGACCTGCTGCGTGTCCTCATCAAGGTCGCCATCATTGTTATAGGAGCCCTGGCTGAAATCGGAATCGTTGCGAAGCCAGGTCAGCGATGTATCGAGATCGTCGGTGAGTTCCGCCTCGGCCTTCAGCAGGTAGGAGTAGGAGTCCTGCCCGGTGAAGATCGCCGCTCCGTCATGTACAGAACTGTCGTAGAGCTTGATGTCGCCATTCTCGCCGATGTCATAGGCGCCGATCTTCTTGTGGCTGATGCCACCGAGCACCGAGAAGCTGTCCGACAGTCTGACCGCCGCCATGCTTGCACCGTCGAACTGGAACTCGTTGGTGCCGACGGTTGCGTTTGACTCGCCGCCCCATTGGCGACCGTCTTCTATGAGGTCATCGGCCTCGATAGTGCGGAAGTTGACCGAGCCGCCGAGAGCGCCGGCTCCGCCAACGCCCGACGTGCCGCTTTTTTCGACATCGATTTCACGGATAAAGGCAGTTTCAACATAGGTTCGCTGCGTTGATCCATGGCCGTTGCGCTGAAAATTCTGCCTCGCCCCATCGATCATGGTGACGACGCGGTTCTGGTCCTGAAGGCCGCGAATATTGACCGTTATGCCGGGGTTCTGTCCCTCGGAGCGGTTGGCATAGACGCCGGCCGCCGTATCGAGCAGATCGCGCGCGTTACGGGCGGGTGAGCTTTGAATAGCCTCCCTGGAAATGACGCTGACGCTTGCGGGCTCCTCGTAGACCCAATCGGGCGTGCCGCGATAGCCCGAGCCGGAACTTGCACGCCGGCCGCCCTTGATGACGATCGGAGCAAGTTGGGTAACACCGTCCTCCTGCGGAATGGCATTCACGATATCGGCGCCGCCGATCGTCGCTGCGACGCCATCTCCGGAAATATGCGCCGATACTCCCGTCCCCGACAGCATACGATCAAGCGCGTCGGCAGGCGTCAATCGGCCGACGACGGCGTTGGTGTTCACCGAGCCTGAAGGCGCCGACGACAGCGTGATCTGCATGCCGGACTGGCGGCCGAACGAACGGATTGCGCTGGCCAGCGGCTGGGACGGAATATTGAAAGCGACTGTCGCGGCCACTTTTGCCTGGGCCTGAGCTGCCGGCACCGACTGAGCGTGAGCGCTGGTGATGACCGATAAAATTGCAAAAGCTGTCGTCGCTGATAGCCGCGCTTGCCGCGTACGCCCGCCTGCCTGGCGCGCACCGTTGAGCCCCAGAACCCCTACCCTCACTCGCATGCTCACTCTCATCTCTCCAGTCGCCCGCGCCGATGTCGTGCCCGGCGCTTTCAACGAAATGACGATTAGTGCTCAGAGTTTTTTCAGGGTTTTGAGTGGATTTCGCTAAATCTTGATAATTACAGTCAAATTTTTCTAGTAGCGGCTGACAATGCGCGCCAGCGAGGATATCGAGCGGACCTTCCCGCCATAAGGTTCGACCAGCGCACGCAGCGCCTGATCGGGTTGCCGGAGATTGTAGAAGCCTGTGACCCGCTGATGGGCAAGTGCCGCGTCGGGAACCGATATCCACGCCGGGTGGTAGCGCTGGATCTGATCGATCACCGAGCCGAGCGTCGCGTTGACGACATAGAGTTCGCCATTGCGCCAGTTGGCAATCTCGTCGACCGGGATCGTGTCCCTCGTCATGACGGCGCTTTTCGGATCGACGGCCAGCAGATCTCCGGGCACCAGCCGTTCGGGCGGGGTCGCAGACGAACCCTCAACAGATGCTTGAACGGAACCATGCGCAAGGGCAATGCTGGTCAGCCCGTCGGCGAGCTGCACATCGAAGGCCGTGCCGAGCACCTCGACGCGGACGCCATTAGCCTCCACCGTAAAGGGCCTGTCCTTATCCGGCGCCACCTCGAAATACGCTTCACCGGTAAGAAGCTTGATGCCCCGCCGTCCATCGCCGTAGTCCAAGGCGATCGAGGTCGCGGCGGCCATCGTTACCGTGCTACCGTCCTGAAGGGTGATCGTGCGGGTCTCAGCCGTGGATGTTGAATAGTCGGCGCTCAAGCGAAGCATCAGGCCGGGCGCAATGACGATCCCAAGACAGAGCGCGGCCACGACCGCCGCTGCCACGGCGACCCGCCGCCACGGCGCGCGATGCCGAGCCGCTCTCGGCTTGCGCATGTCGGACCGGGCCTCCGATCTTGGCGCATATTCCCACTGCGATTGCATGGCCGGGACCACCTGCCCCATCGCGGCCCATGCCTTCTCCGTGCGTTCCCAGGCCAGGCAGTGTTCGCTATCGCTGCCCAGCCAGCGATCCAAGCGCGCTTTGAGTTCAGCGTCCTCGGGCCCTTCCTGCAGGAGAAGGAACCAGTCGGCCGCCGCCGCCAGCGCCTCGTCCGAAACATCAGGCCTTTTATCCGGTTCGACGGCCATCAGTTCCCAGTCTTTCCTGTAGCCAAACCAAGTCGCAACCCCGCTGTTTTGCCGCTTCACGAATAATGACGTTTATCTCGCCCGTTTTTTTCAAGCGAATTCGAGATTCTTAGCGGATCATCCCATTTTTTTGGCGAATTCGACAATTGCAGCCTTGATCAACCTGTGGACGCCGGCCACCGAAATGTCGAGGTGACTGGCGATGTCCTCCATACGGTATCCGCCGAAACGATGCATTTCCACGGCAAGGCGTGTCTGTTCCGGCATTGTCGAAAGGATCGCCTCGACCTGTCTGACCTGGTCGCAGAAGAGTGCGTTTTCCTCGGGTGTTCCCACATCAAGGGGAAGCCCCCACCATGGCGTATCTTCCGGACGGGCGCGCAAGTCGCGCTTCTGGCGCCTGCGCACATCGAGCGCGAGGTTGCGCACCATGCGGAAGAGGTATGCCTTCAGCTTCTGGGGTGTGGCCGCGTCTTCCGGCACGAATTTTATGAAGACCTCCTGGACGAGGTCTTCCGCTTCCTCTCGCGAACCGACGATGGGCGTAGCGTATCGAATGAGGTCGGAGCGATGTGCCGCATAGACCGCATAGCGCCGGTCGTCCTCCCTGATGCCCATAGCAATATCCATAAAGAAACGCGGAGATGAACAACCGGCGGCCAACTAGACGCCGGACTGCAAATTCCGCATATTTCGCAACGGGAGAGGTAAACCAAAAAAACTTGACAATTTCCAGCATGTTTTTTCCGGGATTGAATTTACAGGAGTTTCTGAACTGAGCGGCGGTTCGATCAGTGGCTGGATGCGCAGCACCTGGATTCAACTTCGCAAGGCCGCACAGTTCGCCGCCGCCCCGGTTATGTTATGCAGGTGGGTATAGCGCCGTTCTCGCCGAGTAACGATCAGAGCAACATAGACCCCGAACATTAGCAACTCGACCTCAAGCTTTAGGGGATGAGAAGAGTTTTATGTTGTGGCAAATGAAAAATCTGATTTACTGGCACCGCGCTGCTTGGCTTTGAGGGGGATATGGCCGATGGTGTGGACTCGCAGGGATATTCTGCTTGGTGGATTGGCATTACTTGGCACCGGCGCGGTACAGAAACCGGCTTTTGCCCAGGCGGCTTCCTATTTTTCCGGCACCGCCGTCGACAATGGCGTGACGTTCCGAGCGACCAACTTCGCCAAGATCGACAGGCAGTGGCACCGCCAGGTCGTCAAATATTTCAGCAGCGAGCCGATTGGCACGGTTGTTGTCGATACGCGCCATCATTTTCTCTATGTGATCATGGAGAACAAGACAGCCATTCGCTACGGCGTCGGCGTCGGCCGCGAGGGCTTCAAATGGTTTGGCCGCGCCACGATCGACAACAAATCGCTTTGGCCGCGCTGGACACCACCGCCGGAGATGCGCAAGCGTCATCCCGAACTGCCCGAATTCGTGGCGGGAGGCTCACCGAAGAACCCACTCGGGCCCCGCGCCATGTACCTGCTGCGTGACGGAGTCGACACCGGCTATCGCTTCCATGGCACGCTGGAGCCCTGGAGCATCGGTAAGGATGCCTCCAGCGGCTGCATCCGCATGTTCAACGAAGACGCCATCGATCTTTACCAGCGTTGCCCGATCGGCACAGCGGTGCAGGTTCTGCCGCATATTGCCGACCAGGCGCCCGCCGCCGAGGTCAGCCAGGCCACCCCGGTCGAATGAGGAAATCACCCTGATGTCTGTTTTGACTGCATATGCGAGGCGCCTTGCCGCCTCGGCCATGCTTCTAGCGCTCGCGGCCTGCACCACCACCGATATCGCATCCGTAGAGGAGCCTGCGGCAGCACCGCTGACCGGCCAGACCAACGATCCCGCGCCCGGCTTCGAGAACGTCAAGGCTGGCAGTGAAGAGGATTTCATCCTCAGTGTCGGCCGACGGATTTACTTCACGCAGGATTCCGCCAGGCTCGATAGCGTCGCCATGACAACGCTGGACAACCAGGCTGCCTGGCTGAACAGGAACCCGGCCTGGCTGATCAAGCTGCAGGGATTTGCCGACGATTCCGGTTCGGAGTCAAAGATGAAGACCCTGTCGCAGCAGCGCGCCGATGCCGTCATGGCCTATCTCGTCTCGAAGGGCGTAGACGGCAAACGCATGTGGGCCAAGGGTTACGGTGCGGACCGCGAAGTCCGCGACTGCACGCAACGTTCCTGCAAGGTGCAGAACAGGCGCGTCGTCGCCAACCTGCGCACGGAGCGCGATGCGACCTGATTGCGATTGTCTGGCTTGATGACGTCAACTCGTGGGAACGCTCACCCTTCCCTTTCCAGCGGCCGTTCGTGAACTGGAGACCTATGTTCGTGCCTGATCTGGGTTGAAGCAGCATACCCCGTCTCATCAATAGTGATGAAGCCAAACATCCGGCCTTCATCTTCCTCAAGGCTCCGCCAGGCTGCACACTGGTCATGCGGCCTCGGATCCGGTGTCCGGGCGTGCGCGCAGCGTCTAAGGCATTGAACCTGTATCCGTTTAAGGATGCTTTGCAGGCTGGACATGTACATGAAGCTCTCGTACCGCGTTCCTCGCATGTTCTTTCGTGCGACGTGTGCCGTCGGCGCACTCGTCCTTCTCACTGGCGCTGTCTCGCCAGTTCTCGCCGACGACACGCCCTTTGCTCCGCAAACGAAAATCCGTCTGACGGTCGTCCAATGGATGCCATCGAAGGGACAGTTTGAGCGATGGGATGCGATTGGCGGCGAATATACGGTTTCGAATGAAGGCGCAGTCTCCCTGCCCTTTCTGGGATCGCTGTCCGTCGGAAATCTGGACAGTGCAGGCCTCACCAGCGAGATCGCCAGGCGCCTGCAGGAAAAGATGGGTTTGGCCCAGACACCCGCGGTCACAATCGACGTTCTCGATTATCCGTCCGTTTACGTTGTGGGAGACGTGACCACGCCGGGAGAATATAAGTATCGCTCCGGCCTGAGCGTCCTGCAATCCTTGGCCATGAGCGGCGGCCCGCTGCGGCCCGCAGCACGGCAACGATCCCAGACGATCACGCTTGCCGGCGATTTGCGGGAAATCGATCATTCGCTGCTTCGCAGCGCCGCAAAGCTCGCGCGGCTGCAAGCGGAGATGGCTGGAGCAAAGGAGATAACCTTCGATCAGCCACCCGTTGTCGACCAGCAATATGCCGCCAGCATCTATGACGAGGAGAGGGTCATATTTCAGGCTCGCGCAAGTGCACTGGAAAGGCAGTCAACGGCGCTCGTCGAATTGCGCGATCTCCTGAAGGCGGAAATCGATACGTTGGAAGAGAAGCTGAAGGGCTCGGATGACAATATCCAGTCCGTGGAGGAACAGTTGACCAGCGTCAAGACGCTGGTCGAGAAAGGCCTCACCATCACCTCACGCCAGATGGACCTGGAACGATTGCTCACTACTTACCGGTCTGACAAGCTGGATCTTGTCACAGCGATCATGCGAGGACGTCAAGCGATCAACGAGACGACGCGTAATCTCGAGGGACTTTCCGACACGCGCCGGAGTGAAGTCGCTTCCGAAGTACAGTCGGAGAAGGCCAACCTCGATCAGCTGAGATTGAAGCGTGACACGACGCAACAACTGCTTCTTGAAGAACTCGCCAGCAGCGGCAAAGTGAATGAGCGCGGTGAAGAACTTCCGCTGACCTTCACCGTGAGCCGGCGCGACAACGGACAGGTCAATCAGTTCCAAGCCTCCGAAACGACGGAGCTGGCGCCCGGTGACGTGGTCAGGGTAACCCAGGCCCGTATGGGGGATGCATCATCCGAGGACGCCGCTGCGCTGCCTGTTCAGACAGAAGCGCATATCAGTCAGGTAAACCGGTGACGCAGGAAAAGTATGTCCCGCAGCCGCGCTTTCTGCTGACGGTCGAGCGCCATCACGAAATAAACGGTTAGGGGCATCTGATGACTTTGCGCATGACCCCACCGAGCAGCCAGACCTACACTCAGATCCTCAAATCGACGATGCTGATGGGCGGCTCTTCGCTCGTGAATGTCGCACTGAGCATTATCAGAAACAAGGCGATGGCTGTCCTGCTCGGGCCGGAAGGCGTCGGGCTCATGGGCCTTTACGGGTCAATCCTCGATATCGCGCAGGCGGTTGCCGGGCTTGGTGTGGGAAGCAGCGGCGTGCGCCAGATTGCCGAAGCTGCGGGCACCGATCAGGCAGAAAGGATCTCGCGATCGGCGACAGTGCTCAGACGTATATCGCTGGTGCTTGCATTGCTTGGTGCGCTCCTTCTCGCCGCGCTGGCATTCCCGGTCTCGAATTTCACTTTCGGCGACTACCAGCATGCCGGTGGCATTGCATTGCTATCTCTGGCGCTCTTCTTTCGGTTGCTCTCTGCGGGGCAGACTGCGTTGATCCAGGGCCTGCGAAATATTGCAGATCTTGCCCGCATCAACGTGCTTGGCGGGCTTTTCGGCACGGCGATCAGCATTCCGCTGATCTATCTGTTCGGCATGCAGGCCATCGCACCGTCTCTCGTGGTGATCGCTGTTGCCTCGATCCTTCCGACCTGGTGGTACAGCCGACGCATCTGCCCGCATCCCACGCCAATGCCTGCGCGCCAGTTCGGCCGGGAAGTATCGGCACTGCTGAGGCTCGGTTTCGTCTTCATGGCAAGCGGGCTTCTGACCTTCGGCGCAGCCTATGCTATCCGCCTCATCGTGCTTAAGGAAGGCGGCGTGATGGCGGCGGGGTTGTACCAGGCTGCCTGGGGCCTTGGCGGTCTCTATGCGGGCTTCATCCTGCAGGCGATGGGAACGGATTTCTATCCGCGCCTGACCGCAGCAGCAGATAACAATGCCGAATGCAATCGCCTGGTCAATGAACAGGCAGAAATCAGCATGCTGCTCGCCGGCCCCGGACTGCTCGCCACACTGACCCTGGCGCCGCTCATGATGAGCTTGTTCTATTCCGCAGAGTTTCACGGGGCAGTAGATCTCTTGCGCTGGATCTGCCTTGGAATGATGCTCCGGATTATCTCCTGGCCCATGGGCTTCATTGTCGTCGCGAAACGCACCCAGGCGATTTTTTTCTGGACGGAGGTAGCGGCCGCAGTCGTGCATGTGGGGCTCGCCTGGCTCTTCGTATCGCTGCTTGGTACACCAGGGGCCGGCATGGCGTTTTTCGGCCTCTATGTCTGGCACAGCGTGCTGGTCTACGTGATCGTGCGGCGGCTTACGGGTTTTCACTGGTCCGCCGCCAATCGCAGGCACGCTTTGCTTTTCCTGCCGACATCGGGCCTGGTGTTCTTGGCATTCTCGGTTCTGCCGCTATGGCCGGCGACGGTGATCGGCTCCGTTGCCGTAACCCTCACCGGGCTCTATTCGCTGCGTATGCTGGTCGACCTGCTTCCACCAGAGTCCATGCCGGCAATCATCCGGGGATGGATCGCAAGGTCCGCATGACGAACAATGCGCGCATCAGGTGATGCGCGCATTGTTCACTGTGCAAATATTATATCAGGCAAATACGGTGTCAGATGAGAGCGGCTCTAGATCGCGCTGTACATTCGCGTGGCCGCCCACGGCTTCCGCCAGGGCTTCGCGAAGTGCCTCAACAACGCGTGCGATGTCGAGTTCCGTCATCTGGGCATAGAGCGGCAGAATGATCGTTTGCTGTTGCGCTGATACGCTCCGCGTCAAGCTTGTCGCAGCACGGTGCGAACTCTGGTCGGAATAGGCGCCTTCCAGATGAATGTTCATCACGCCGCGCCGGGTCGAAATCCCCTGATCGAGGAGGACTTGCATGACCGCCCGCTGGTCGACCGTTTCAGGCAATCTCACACAGAAGCTCTGCCAGTTGCTGCGAGCCCAACGAGGCTCGACCGGAGCCAGCCCCGGCATCGCGGACAGGCGCGTGCAATATTGCTCGGCAAGCAGCCGCCGTTGCGCGATCAGTTCAGGCAGCCGCCGCAACTGCTCGCGTCCGACGGCGGCCTGAAGGTCAGTCATACGGTAGTTGTAACCCAGTTCATCATAGTCTTCGAAGATGACTTGCTTCGAGCCATGGCGAACGGCATCGGTGACGCTCATACCATGCTGACGCCACAACCGGAATTTTCGGTCGTATTCGGGATTGGCCGTGGTCAGCATGCCGCCATCGCCTGTCGTGACGACCTTCCGGGGATGGAAGGAGAAGCAGGCAATATCGCCATGCGCTTTGCCGATCTTCTCCCAACGTCCGTCCCAGAGGATTTCGCTGCCTGTGGCGCAGGCCGCATCCTCGATAACCGGTATCTGAAGGCGCTTGCCGATCTCCACGATCGAGCGGAGATCGCAAGGCATGCCGAGCTGGTGCACGCAGAGAATTGCCTTGGTGCGGGGTGTGATTGCCGCTTCGATCAGGCTGGCGTCGATGTTGTAACCGTCCGCCTCGACGTCGACAAAAACAGGCACCCCATCGCAGTAGCGGACGGCATTCGCTGTTGCGATAAACGAATGGCTGACCGTGATGACTTCGTCGCCGGCACCGACACCGACCGCCTTCAGGGCGAGATGCAGCGCGGTCGTGCAATTGGAAACAGCACAGGCATGCGCGGCACCGACAAAGGCGGCAAATTCACTCTCGAAAGCCGCGACTTCCGGCCCTTGCGTCACCCATCCTGACAGGATAACGCGACGCGCAGCTTCGGCCTCCTCCTCGCCAAGAACAGGCTTGGCTACCGGAATGGTAGATGGTGACGGGCTCATGCAGCTTGACCTCCTGCTGCAGCAGTTTTCAGCTGCCACCATGCAACGAGATCACGAAGCCCTTGCTCCATGGAGATCTCGGCCTTGAAGCCGAGGAGCTGTTCGGCCTTGCTGATATCGGCAAGACGACGGGTCACGCCGTTGACCACGCGGGCCTCCCTGTGCTCCGGTTCAAGCGAGCAACCCATAATTTCGCTCAGCATCTTCGCGAGTTCCAACAAGCTTATTTCCTTGCCGCTTGCGACGTTGAACACTTCGTCCGTGACATCGCTCTTCGCGGCCAGGATGTTCGCACGGGCGATGTCGCGTGCGTCGACGAAGTCCATCGTCTGGCTGCCGTCTCCGTAGATGAGGGGCGGTATTCCGGACGCCAGGCGTTCCATCCAGCGGATCAGAACTTCTGTATAGGCGCCGTAAACGTCCATTCGCGGCCCATAGACGTTGAAATATCGCAGCGCCACATAGCGTAGGCCATACATCTCCGCGAAGCTGCGCAGCAGGCCCTCGTTGAATGTCTTGGCCGCGCCGTAGATCGTCCGGTTATTGTACGGATGATGCGCTTCGGTGGTCGGGAAGCTCTCGGCCAAACCTAGCACGGATGCCGAGGAAGCCGCGACGACCTTCGACACACCTGCCTTGACGGCGGCTTCAAGGACATTGAACGTGCCCTCGGCCAGAACATCGAAAGCGAGCCGCGGATCTTCCGCGCATTGCGTGATGCGGATGGCCGCCTGATGAAAGACGATGTCGACGCCCTCGAAGGTTTTTGCGAGCAGCGCCCTGTCGCGGATATCTCCCTCGATGATATTAACGGCCCCGCCGGCTATCGCCGTGCTGAGATTGTCCCGGCGCCCGCGTACAAAATTGTCGAGGATGATGATCTCGCGCGGCTTTTCCAATGCGACGAGATCGGCGATATGCGACCCGATCAGGCCGGCTCCGCCGGTAATGAGCACCCGTTGATTTCTCACGATCTTCCTCCACGCGATATATCCAGCACAGGATCGGCTTCCGTGCGCCAGCGTATGAACTTCGCCGGCACTCCGGCGACGACTGAAAACGGCTCGACATCGGAGACGACGACTGCGCCCGCTCCGACGATTGCCCCCTTCCCGATGCTGACGCCGGGAAGAATTGTCGCGTTCGTACCGATATCGGCCCATGCGCCGATACGGACCGGCTTGATTTCCAGATCCGTGCGAATGATTGGCACATCAACCGGGAGTGCCGTATGGGCCGAGCCAAGCACCTTGGCGCCGGGTCCCCAGCCGACACAATCCTCAATCACCAGGTCGCGCGCGTCGAAATAGGCCATCGGGCCGATCCAGACATTGTCGCCGATCACGCAAGTGCCATCGAAGCGTCCCTGGATATAGGCCTGGGCACCGATGAACACGCCATTGCCGATTTCGAACGTTTCCGGATGTTTGAAACCGGCACCGCCTGCGACCTGCAATCCTGTGCCGCAGCTGCGCGCGATCGCTTGCCAGATGGCTTTCCGCATCAGCGTATCGAGGACACCGTCGCCCATCGCAAAGCGACCGTAGAGTTCGATAAGGCCAGCGTGCCCATAAGATTGCTTGAGCGCTTCGGCTAGCCCGGCCTGGTAGGCAGGATCCGCCGGCCTTTCATGACGGCCGTGAACCGCCTGCACGATCCGAGCCTCGTCTACACGATTAACTGACATAGGCGTATTCCAGCGCAGCGGCCACCTGATCGACGTGCCATGCGGGCATCTCGGGATAGATCGGCAAGGAGAGGACCTCCCGTGCCGCGGCTTCCGAGACTGGGAAGTCGCCGGCCTGGTAGCCAAGGTCGGCATGGGCCTTCTGCAGATGGACGGGGATCGGATAATGCAGCCCGGACTGAATGCCTTCCGCGCTGAGCACGCGCTGAAGTTCATCGCGATCACGGCTTCGGATGGCATAGACGTGATAGACATGGCGCCGGTCGGTGATTTCGACTGGTGTTTTCAAATGCGCAGATCCCGCAAGCAACGACGAGTAGCGGCGGGCATGGGCGCGACGCGCTTCGGTCCATGCCTCGAGATGCCGAAGCTTGATGCGCAGGATCGCGCCTTGAATGGCATCCATGCGATAGTTGAAGCCCTTCAGCAGATGGTGATAGCGCTGCTCCTGACCCCAGTCGCGCAGCATCCGCATCGTCTTGGCGTGATCGTCTCTGTTCGTGACGATGATACCTCCCTCGCCGCAAGCGCCGAGGTTTTTGCCCGGATAGAAACTGAAGCAGCCGGATGTGCCAATGCTGCCGGCGCGCGCGCCTTTGTAGCGAGCTCCATGTGCCTGGCAGGCGTCCTCGATGACCGGTATCCGGTGGTGGTCGGCAATCGCCTTGATCGCGTCCATATCGGCCATCTGGCCATAAAGATGCACAGGAATGATCGCCTTGGTCCGGGCCGTGATCTTCGCCTCGAGCTGGGCCGCATCCATTGTGAGCGTCACGGGCTCGACATCGACGAAGACGGGCCGTGCCCCTGTGTAGCAGATCGCCGACACCGTCGCGACAAAGGTGAATGGCACGGTGATGACTTCATCGCCGGGGCCTACGCCCGCGGCAAGAAGGGACAAATGCAAGGCACTTGTCCCGGTATTGACGGCTATCGCATGCTTGACTTCGCAAAAATCTGCGAACTCCTGCTCGAGACGGACGACCTCCTCGCCGAGTATGTATTGCCCCGAGGCCAGGACGCCGAGGACGGCGGCGTCGATTTCACTTTTGATGGATTGATATTGTGCTTTGAGGTCCAGAAAGGGGATCATGCAATGCGCCTCGCCTCTTCGAGTTCGATGATACGACCGCGCTGAGCGAGCGACCGGCTTGCCGCTTCAAGAATGCGAACAACACGCAGGCCGGCATGACCGTCCGTAATGGGCCGCGAATTCTGCTCGATGCACTCGACGAACTGATCCAGTTCGCGTTTCAATGCTTCGGTCATATCGAGCTTGGGCGCCCACATGTCGCCGCTGCGGTAGCCGACCATCATCTGGTGCACCTTTTCGCCATAGGCTTGAGAATTTGGGTTCAGCGTGATGCCCTTGTCGTACACCTTGATCTTTTCGCTGGGCTCCAGATCATCGTAGACGACCATTTTGTTGCTGCCGCCGATCAGCGTGCGGCGCACCTTGACCGGCGCCAGCCAATTGACATGGATGTGGGCGATAAGCTTGCTTTCGAAGAAGAGCGTCAGATAGGCGATGTTCTCCGGCTCGCCGAGCACATGGCTCATGCCCGTCGCTGAAACAGCCACCGGCCTTTCCTGCACAACATGATCCAGGATGGAGAGATCATGCACCGCAAGATCCCAGATGACGCTGACATCGTGCTGGAACAGCCCCAAATTGACCCGGACGGAATCGTAGTAATACATATCGCCTAAGCCACTTTCGACCAGTTCGCGCATCTTGCGGACGGCGCCGGTGTGGACGAAGGTATGATCCACGGCTAGGACGAGGCGCCGGCGTGCGGCCTCTTCGACCATTCGCGAGGCTTCTTCCGTCGTTGATGCCATCGGCTTTTCGACGAAGACATGCTTTCCGGCCATCATAGCCTGCATTGCGAGCTTGAAATGGGTCGAGACTGGCGTCGCGATGGCGATAGCATCCACTCTCGGGTCACGCAGGACTTCCTCGAAATTGTCGGTGATCGCTACTGCGGGGTACCGGCTTTTAACTGCCGCCAACCGTTCGACATTGAGATCACAGACTGAAATGAGCTGCGCACCGGCCGCCTCCGAGATGTTGCGAACCAGGTTCGGGCCCCAATACCCATATCCAACAACAGCAATGCCGATCATCGCATTCCTCCCAACGCTTGCATGTCAACTGATCTGTCATGAACACGACCGGTAATCCTGGCCGGAACGCCGGCGACAATGGCGCCTGCAGGCACATCCTTCGTTACAACCGCCCCGGCACCGACCTGTGCTGCCTCTCCGATGGTGACGCCGGGCAGAATGGTCGCATTACTGCCGATCGACGCGTGGCGCTTGACAAGCGTTGGGATGACAACCCAGTCCGCTTCGGTCTGCAGACTGCCGTCCGCATTGACGGCGCGCGGGTACGTGTCATTGGTGAACATGACCCCGTGGCCGATAAAAACGCCGTCTTCCAGCGTCACGCCTTCGCAGATGAAGGAATGGCTGGAGATTTTGCAGTCTTTTCCGACGAGGACGTTTTTTTGGATTTCAACGAAAGTGCCGATGCGCGTTCCCGCGCCGATCGTGCAGCCATAGAGATTCACAAGATCTCGATGATGGATGACGCTGCTATCATCCAGCTTTACGTCTGATGCAATCATACGCATGCACCCCTTACTCTTCAACAAACCCCGATTTCTAGATGAACCCGTCAATCAGATGATTGCGCCCAAGGTTTCATTTTGAAAAAACAAATATTTCTTTCCATTAAATGAGAATTGTTTTCGTGATCGGAGTAAAGAAACAAAACGTCTAAGATTATTCACCTAAAGGCGTATCTACCTATGACGACGTACGCCGAAATTCATAGCCAACGATCAACATTGGTGGTGGGGCAAACCTGGACCTGCCCCGATCGTACGCCTGAGGCGCGCATTATTTTCATGCGCTTAGCAGCTCCATCCGTAACCGAGGAGCAACGCAATCAGCCCATCCGCGAATGGTCTAGTATCGTATAAGTTTATACCAAGAATTATATCCGATTTACACCTTACGATGGAACTAATCTGCTCCTTTAGCCTATATTAGCTAGTTTAAGATAACAGAAACTGTGGTATTTAATTCCTACTTTAGTGCTGCCAAACCCTCATATCTGAAGGGCTTGAGTATTCGGTTTTTGTTGGGGCGTAGGGAAACTCGGCTGGGGAGGATGAAGCAGTGAATTCAGCGCTTGTACCAAATTTAGACCTTAGGCAGGAAAATGTGGCTCTTCCACTTAAAGTAGAGAATAGCTCTACCGGATTGAGCTTGCAGTCGAGGCCAAAGCATTCTTTGGTGATTCTCGACAATCGCGAACTTGATCGGCAATGCCTTGCGCAGTGCATGGCTGCCTACAAGACGGATTTGCTTATACTGGCATTCGGAAGCGTGGAGGAATGGAAGCAGAAGTGCGACGAATATCCGCCGCTTTCGGCAATCCTGCTGAACATTGGCGGCAAGAAGATCGATGAGCCCGCCGTTTCGGGACAGATCAGGAGCCTTGCTGCGGAATTCGGGACGATACCAGTCATCATATTGGCTGACAGCGACGATTTCGGCCAAATCGTGAGGGCGATTGAATACGGAGCCAAGGGCTACATACCCGCCTCGGTCAGCATCAGCGTCTGCATGGAGCTGATCGCGCTGTCAGTAGCGGGGGGCGTCTTTGTGCCCGCAAGCACGCTATTCGCCATGCGTCACTTGCTGGAGTCCAGCAACACGACCGCTCGTCCGCTGGCCGGGATTTTCACGGATCGTCAAGCCGAAGTCGTAGAGGCACTTCGGCGCGGAAAGGCGAACAAGATCATCGCCTATGAGCTCAATCTGCGAGAAAGCACCGTCAAGGTACATGTTCGCAATATCATGAAAAAGGTCAAAGCAACGAACAGAACAGAAGTTGTGTTCAAGCTCAACGATCTGTTCCAGAACAGTATTTCCGGCTTCAGTGCGAATAAGACGCCGTGCTGATGCTGTTGTTCGGCAAGCGCGTTCTTGCTCTAAGTTATCCCGGTGGCGCAGTCCAAACGGCCACCGGGGTTCTGTCTGAAGCCGTGGCACCTCGGCTGTTGTCACTCACTCGGATGTCTGAGGTCGCCATAGCGCGTTCGCAGCTGTCGAAGATCAACGATCCTGTCGCACATCCCATCTTGGCGTGAGCAGCGATCAAGCGCTCAACCACCGGCTATTGTTTCCGTGCCCTGCCTATGAACTAGTAGATGAATCCGGCTCAGTCTTGCCCATTCATCCTGCAACTCGTCGCCCAATAGAATTCAGAACACTCCAGTATTTGGGCCCGATGGTTTGCTTGCAGACCAACTTGATCCAGGGCAATGAATTTCGCACTTCCGGAGAAACCTCCAGAGCAAAGCGTTGAATAGCCACGGCTGTGGCAACATCGAAGTTATTGAACGCCATGCCAGCCAGTCGAAGCGCCTCTTTCCCGAGATCTCTGGCAAGAAAGCGCCTTAGTTTCTCATCCTTCCTGAGACTATCCGCGCCCTGGCGAAACAGAATATCGAAAGCCTGTTTTCTTTGCCGAAGGTCGGGAAGAATATTTTGTCCATAGTATTGCAGCGACATATTGGAAGCATGTCTGCGGTATACTGCTTGGTCTTCGTTGATGTAACCCACTCCGGCATGTGATGCGAGCCGCAGCCACATCTCCATATCGCCGGTATGCGGCAGTTCCTTATTGTAGCCGCCGACCTGCTTTTGCAACGCCGTTTTCACGACGGCCGTTGGTGTCGGGACCAGGTTATTTGCTCCGCTCAACCGCATGAATTGCGGACCGGACAAAACCTGCATGGCGGGCACATTATGGTCGCCGAGAGGATCGACGCGTCTGGTTATGATGCCATCTGGCTCAGCTATAAGCGCATTCCCGAACGTGAACCCCACATCCGGATGATTGCGCATCAACTCCGACGAGCGACCCAGCGCCCCCGGCAAGAGATAATCATCGGCGGAGAGAAGCAGGAATAAGTCACCGCCCGCCCACTCGATCCCCTCATTATAGGTGGCGATGTGGCCCTTGTTTGCCGTGTGCCGCAGATAGGTCACCCGTTTGTCCCGGGATGCCAAGGCCATTCCGACTTCCGGCGTATTGTCCGGCGAGGCGTCATCCAGGACGAGCACGCGCACATCGACATCGGCTTGCGAAAGAACGCTTTCAACAGATTCCTGCAGGAAATGAGCATAGTTGTAGCAGGGAATTACGACATCAACACGTTGCAAACTTGTTCCTCCGCAGGCAGTCGTTTCGTTCGGGGATTTCTGGAATCCTGAACTCGGCTTCGTTTCGCTCTTATAAGTTCTTCGCCCCTCGATTCATTCGCGCCGACGTAGAGACTTGCACCCGCATCGCGGACTTCGTGCAGGACCATGCGACCCTTAGCAGGGCGGATCGGGCAAGCAGCCAGGAGCCTGCGCGCTTCAAGCCGCTTTGAATGCGCTCCCGACTCGTGAGTGCAAAGCAGGTCCGAGATCGAAACGTATCGTAGAATGCGACGTTCGGGCTCAAGCTTCCTGACTTCCAGGGCTTTACGTTGGTCACGAAATGAACGATCGCGGGCTGGTGCTCGGGAATGATACGAGCGAGCGCCTGCGTAGGCTCGAACTGAAAATTCCAAGCGCGGTCCAGGACTTTCCACTTTCCGTCGCAGGCGACGTTGAGAGCGTCCTGATCCGAATATTCCGTGGTCGGAAAGCGATCGAGATAATCCAAAGATCGTTCCGATATTCGCTCGGTTCGCCATCTTGCAAGGTCGATAAGAAGAATGCCGGCGTTGAAGTAGCGCTCGACCCGAGCACCGCCTGTAGCACCCCGGCCGTTGCTGACCACATTGTCCAGCCAGTAATCCGGGACGGCGCCAATCACTGCTTCGCCCAGGTCGATGTTCCACAACTGTTCGAGCGCTGCCAGTACAAGGATGTCGCCGTCCAGATACAGAGCCCGGTTACAGGTCTCCGGGAGGAACTGCGGCAGAAGGATCCTCGCGAAGGTCATCTTGGAGACGCCCGGACGAGTGGAGAATCCGCTTGCGAAGGAAAGCGTGCCGATGGGATGCCATTGGATGACGGCTGAGTTTGCGGGCAGAGAATCGAATATCCGCCGCTTTGTTTCCTCGCCTATTCCTTCATGAATGACATGGATATCCAGAGGCCATGCGCTTCTGTTGTTCTCGGCGACCGATCTGAGGGCGGTCGCCAAGGGAACGGCGTAGGCCGCATCGACCGCAAAGACGATAGGCCCCAACCCCTGTTTTGCGCCCACAGGGGCGGCTCCTGTTGGAATGCTATGCACATTCATGTTTCCGGTACCCATCCCATCGAAAACGAGCTTCGCCTTATGAGCGACGCTGCTGTTCACGTCCCGATCGATACGGCTTCCTGAACGGGAAGGCCGACGGCTGGGTTAGGCAGATGGGTGTAAGCCGTCTGCGGGGACCGAACGCCAGGCATGCTCCTGGCTCCGCCAGCAAGCTTCCATTCGAAATAGGCGATCGTCTTCTCGAGACCCTCGCGCAGGTTCACCTTCGGTTGCCAGCCCAGGTCCTGTTTTGCGCGGCTGATGTCCGGCTTACGCTGCGTCGGGTCGTCGATGGGCAGGGGCTTGTAAACGATGCTTGATTTCGACCCCGTCATTTCGATGACCATTTCGGCCAGTTCCCTGACCTGGAATTCTCCTGGATTGCCGAGATTGATCGGGCCTGTGACGCCGGCCGGTGCCCCCATCAGGCGGATGAAGCCCTCAATCAGATCGTCCACGTAGCAGAAAGAACGCGTCTGCGTGCCATTGCCGAAGATGGTGATCGGTTCGTTTTGAAGCGCCTGAACGATGAAATTGGAGACGACGCGGCCGTCATTGGTCTGCATGCGCGGCCCGTAGGTATTGAAGATCCGCGCCACCCGGATTTCCACGCCATATTGACGATGGTAGTCGAAGAACAATGTTTCGGCACACCGCTTGCCTTCATCATAACATGCCCGCGGCCCTATGGGATTGACGCTGCCTCGATACTCCTCGGGCTGAGGGTGGACTGCCGGATCACCATAGACTTCGCTTGTGGAGGCCTGGAAGATCTTCGCCTTGGTGCGTTTGGCGAGGCCGAGCATATTGATGGCCCCGTGCACATTGGTTTTGACCGTCTGAACGGGATCGACCTGATAGTGGACCGGAGACGCCGGACAGGCGAGGTTGTAGATCTCGTCGACCTCCACATAAAGCGGGAAGGTAATGTCGTGGCGAAGGATCTCGAAACGCGGGTCGTCGAGAAGGTGCAGCACGTTATCGCGCGAGCCGGTGTAGTAGTTGTCTACGGCGAGGACATCATTGCCTTCCCGCAACAGTCTTTCGCACAGGAATGATCCCAGAAACCCGGTGCCGCCGGTTACCATAATTCGCTTTTGTCCGTGCATTGGTGTGCTCCGTTGTTGATGGTTGCCCCGCAGAAACGAGGATCGTCAGTAGGCTCCCCTGCGCTTGAAGACCGCAGGAATTGTGCTGAGAAGAATTTGGCAATCGAACCACAGGGACCGGTTGTCGATGTAGAACTCGTCGAGTTGCTGCTGCAGCTCGATATCCGCATTGCTTCGTTCGGATATCTGCCAGAGGCCCGTGAGCCCCGGCGTTACGGAACGGCGCTTGTCTCTAAATTCGCCGTCCATGGCCAGGAGGTGATACTCCGGGAACGGGCGCGGTCCGACGATGGCCATCTCGCCTGCAATGATGTTCGCCAATTGCGGGAGCTCGTCGAAGCTCGAAGAACGCAGAAGATGTCCGATGACCGGGAGGACGCGCGGATCGTCCTTGAGCTTGAAGTGGGCCAACCACTCGGCCCGCATGGCGGGGTTCTCGCGGAACAATGCTTCGAGGCGTTGTTCCGCATCTTGATACATCGTCCGCAGTTTCAGGACGTGCACAGGCTTGCCGGACAGTCCTTCCCTGGTATGCCGGAAGAAGACCGGCCCGGGATCGATGGCGTAGATTGCGGCGGCCGCAATCGCGATGAAGGGCGCAACCACGATCGTTGCCGGGATGGCGATTGCGAGATCGAGGATCCGGCGAACCAGGTCCGAGTTGACCGAATTCCCACCTGTCGTGAGGCGAATGCCGATCTCTCCGCCGACATCTGCGGGTCGCAAACCGCTGACCTTGAGGCTCGGCGTATCGGACAGGAGGATGACTTCAGCGAACCTCCGGCGCATCGCCGCCAGATCGAGTGCAAGCGAGCCTGTGTCACCCGCAATCAGGGCAATGGATGGCCCACCGTCAGGCGATGCTTCCGGCGCATCGGAGGAAGCGTACTCCGGCTTGATGCCATACTGCCAATGGTCCTTGAAATGCGCCATGAGCGCGGGGATGAGGTTGCGCCCCCCTATGATCACTGCGCGTTCCCCCCAAATTCCGAGTCTCCAGCATAGGCTTCGGGCGAACCAGTGCACGAATTGCTGAACAATCAGCCCGAGGCCGAGGAAGCCAATGATGGCAAGCGGCAGCCCGCCCCCTTCCGACAGGATGATTGCTCCGAATACAGTAAGGACAGCGACCTTGACGGCAGCTATCGCGCGCCGCCGCAGATGTTCGTGGTCGTGCAGCCGATAACCGGGATAGAGGCCGGCCGATGCATAAAGAACGATCGCAGCCAGTGCTGCGAGGGTGAAAGCACGCTCCACAACCGTGCTCTCCGAGCCACCGGGAAGAAAGGTCAGGAGAACAAAATAGGCAACCAGATAGCTTGCAATGTCACCGGCAACCAGGAATGACGACGTTACGAGCCGAGGAAGCCGACGCCGCAGTGCAATCGGCATATTCAGCCCTGACAGCCCCAAAGGATCGGCGGTCTTGGCTGCTATGGGGGGCACGGAACCTGCCGGAATTGCCCGCGACGCCATGTCATTTGTGGTGTTCGACGGACCCGATGTTATCGCTGACGGCGCAAATGAGGACATGATGCTCTTACTCCTCTACGGCCTCTGTCCCGACACACCCGATCCAGAAACGGCGTCTTCGATCGGAAACTTCCGAAGGCCCAGTCTCTGGAAGGCAGTCAGTGAGATGAAGGTTGGCACGACGAGCGCATAGCGCCGCCACAGCCGTCGCGGCTCGCATAGAAGACGAAACGCCCATTCGAAGCCGCTTCTTTGAATGACCCTTGGAGCCTGCCGCTTGAGGCCGGCGTGGAAATCGAAGGCAGCGCCGACACCGATGAGCATCGGTGCTTCCAGACGGTCGCGCATGCGTGCCATCCAGAGCTCCTGCTTGGGACTGCTCAGCCCGACCCAGATGATATCGGCGCCCGACCGATTGAGCCGGTCGGCAATATCCGCTTCCTCCTGCATCGAAAGCTGGCGGAAAGGCGGTGCGTAGGAGCCAGCGATCTGTGCTTGCGGAAATTTTGCGAGAAGTCGCGCCTGCAGCTGCTCGAGCGTTTCCGCAGTTGCGCCGTAAAGGAAGTGGCGTAAGCCTTTGGAGCTGCCCGCATCGAAAACGGACAGCATGAGATCCGGTCCGTAGACCCTGTCACTTTCGACATGACCAGCGTGTTTCAGTGCCCACACCAACGGCATGCCGTCGGGGGTTACAAGGAATGCCCGGTTATGGATGGATCGAAGCTCGGGATCCTTTTGACACCGGACGACACCGTGCGCGTCGCGAACGCATACATATTCCTTCCTACCGTCTTCAATTGCCTTTTGGATAAGTCCGGTCGCGCTCTTGAGATTGACCGCGGAAACTCGAACACCAAGGACATTCGTCCACTTCAGGGAACTCTTTACATCACGGACTGAAGGTTGGTTTCTGTCTGCCGGTGAATTTCTCATGACCTACGCTTTTGCCAACTGAAACTGTAGTCAGAATATGCTGGCAAGCCCGCGGCCTCCATACTTTCAGCTCCAGCTATTGGACGTAGAAAGACTTCACATTTCTGGTTCCGCATAGAAATAAATTACAATATTCGAAGTAAGGCAGTATCCCCGGGGTATGCCCGATTGCTCTTTTTGATAGGCGTTACCCCGAAAAGAGCGGTTTGACCTTCGCGCAGCCGTAGAAGACAGTCGCTTTAGCGCGACCAAAGCTGGGGAGGTTTGAGCGCAACAAAACCGGGGAGAGAGACAATGGTGAATTCAACAGGGGCGAATTCAATAGACGAATTACGGGCGCCGGCCAGCGAGCTTTCAAAAGCGCCCAGCACGACCAACCAGTTGCAGAACGATTTGACCTCTGACGGCTATATCGTCATCAGGGATGTCCTGACGCCCGAGCAGGTGGAAAGGTTACGGCGGGTCGCCAAACAATATCTGAGGTCCGGCGGCAAGTATTTGTACGGCGGCAAATTCCAGCTTCACGCCATGTATGTCGTAGACGAAGTCGCTAAATTTATGACTTCAAATACAATTTTAAGTCGCCTAAAGGAAATAACGCAACCCCTCGATGTTGTTCTTACCGGGGAATGCGATCTCATGATCAACACGACATCGTCGTGGCACAATGACGTCCCTCACCATCCTCGCTGCGTTGATGGAAGCATTTTCTCGGACGAGAGCTTCAGGGTCTACAAGATCGCATTCTACCTGCAGGACCAGGACGAGAACTCCAACGCCACATTGAAGGTGCGACCGAGATCCCATCTCAAGGGTTTGGTCCAGAGCCTGCCAGCGAAGGGCCTCGGGGTAAGGGCGGGCGACGCGATCATCTTCGACGTGCGTATCGAACATGCCGGGCAGATGCCGACGCTGATTGACAGGAGCCTGCGCAAATTCTTCGAGCGGATCGGGCCGTTGCTTCGCCTGGATGTTCAGAAGGCATTCACCGTAACGCGATCAATCATTCGACGGCTCAGCAGAACGCCTGACCGCGTCGCGGTTTTCATGACATTCGGTCCATCAGATGCGGAGACCTACTCCTATGCCGAGGAAGGCCGCCATCGCCATCCCGGCGTTCGGGGAACGCTCAATGCGGACGTGCTGTCACAGCTTGCCGCAAACAACATTGTTCCGCCGATTATCGGGGCGCCCGCGTAACCGCATCAAGCCTTCGGGCACGGACCTCAATGCACATGATCATGCAGGCCCATGCCTGCGCACTATTGAAAATTGTGCGCAGGCTACACCGGTCGCACGGTGAGCCGCCGGCGATGCCGAACGGTGCGGCATTCTCGATCAGCTTGACCGCGATCCCGATACTGCCAACTACCGGCAACATGGGCCGACGACATCAAAATAGCCTCACAATATCCGCAACGAACTAACCCCGATGGCGGCAGCATCTACGTCTAAAGCATGTACCCATTATCCAGGGACCAGGTTGCATTTACGCTCTCCGCGGTTCCCTCCCCCAAAGGGTGGCGGCCAGGGTCAAGGGGATTGCCAATAAGAGCAGATGTTACGTGTGTCCATTCACCGGTAGCTTGGAAAGGAATGCATAGCGCAAAGGACATGGCTGGGCGGTAGTTTCTAATGACGTAAGGCGATGATTCCGGCGCAGGCTGATTGTTCGTAGTTGACGCTTAGAGGTTGGGATTCCTATGGTTTCGCGTTCTGGTCCTGGTTCTGCACAATACACGATGGAAGCGTCACTCGCCCCAACATTGTTGGCGGTGACCTCTTCAGCTCTATGCGAGATCTCGTCGGACACGATCGTGGTCACGGTGCCGCACCGCGGTGCAGCACCGCAAGCCGCTTGAGAGGGTGTCATGGAGCGGCCGGGCATCAGCGTTCTTATCAACAATTACAACTACGGCCGCTTCGTCGGACAAGCGATCGACAGCGTCTTGAGCCAGGGGATTGCCGACGTCGAGATAATCGTCGTCGACGATGGATCCGGTGACGAGTCGCGCTCCGTTTTGGAAGCCTGTGACAGCCGGGTGAAGGTAATCTTTCAGGAGAACGCGGGACAGGCTGCCGCGATCAACGCCGCCGTGAAGCTCAGCAGCGGCGGCATTCTCTGTTTTCTCGATGCTGATGACTGGTGGGCGCCGGGCAAACTATCGGCGACCGTAGCGGCCTTTCGCTCGCATCCCGAGGTATCGCTTGTCTATCACCGACTTCAGCCAACTTCGGTTGATGGATCACCGACCCTCAAACCGATCCCACGAACCCTGTGTTCCGGAGACCTGTCGCCGCAGCTGGCCAAATCGGCTGGATGGTGGCCCTTCCCCATGACATCGGCCATCTCCGTACGACGCAGTGCGTGGGATGCTGCAGGGCCTATTCCCGAACAGTTCCGCATATCCGCTGATGCGTGGCTCACGGGGATCTATCCGTTTCTGGGAGACGTTGCCGCCTTACCGGAACCACTTGGGTTCTACCGAATTCACAACAACAACTGGTACCGGCCGATCGATGATGCCTCCATGCTGAAGCGGCGAATGGCGCATTGGCAACGTAGTGTCGAGGCGACAAACCGGTTTCTCTCATTCCATGATCTGCCGGCGAGGCTTAGTCTCGCGGATCACTATCCCTATCAGATGGCGGCAGCTGTGCTGGATGGCGTCAATGCACGCACCCGGCTCAAGCTTGCTGTCGAAGGGCTATTTTTCGCCGGAGAACCGAACTTGCTGCGGCGGACGCGCGACGCGTTGCGTGGCGCCTATCACCTTCCTCGCCCCGGCCGGGACTTAAGCTTATCGGAGGCAGCGGAATGAAGGCGCTGCTGCTGGTTTCCGAGCTGGAAGACTACACCATATCGTTCGCGAGCGGCGTTGCACGGCACATGCCGGTCATCCTTGGCGTTCCGCGCCGGCGCTACGCACATCTTGCTTCCTGGTTCGATCCGGCCGTCGATCTTCACCTTCTGGACTGGCCACGGCACCGCTCGCTTGCCAATCCGTGGTTCCTGCATCACCTCACGCGTCTCATCCGGCAGGAGAAGCCGAATCTCATTCATCTCCTCAGCAATTCCACGCTATGGCTGAACTTTGCCGCGCCATTCTGGCGCCCGATTCCGCTCTTGACCACTGTCCATGATGTGGAAGTGCATCCCGGCGATTCCGATACACGCACGTTGCCCGGCTGGGCTCCGGAATTGATGGTAAAACAGTCAGGGCATATCGTCGTGCACGGCGAGGGGCTGAAGCGGATGGTCCTCGATCGATATTCAAAAGCCCCGGATCACGTCCATGTGCTGTCGCATCCTGCCATCCATCGCTATGCCGAACTCGCTCGGCGGCAGAAGATGACGCGGAGTGCCGCCGACGGAACGGTCCGCGTCCTGCTCTTTGGACGGATTTTCGCTTACAAAGGCTTGGAGCATCTGATCCGCGCCGAGGCCATGCTCAAAAATGCGCTCCCCAATCTGCATATTACGGTCGCAGGCCGGGGCGACGATCCCTGGGTGTTCCGATCGCTGATGGGAGAGGCCGGGCGCTACGATATTCGCAATCGTTTTATCGAAGACGCAGAAGTCGCCCAGCTTTTCCTGGATGCCGATATTGTCGTCCTTCCCTATACCGAAGCATCCCAAAGCGGCGTGCTCAACCTTGCTGCGGCGTTCGGCAAGCCCGTGATCGTGACCGACGTGGGCGAATTGCGAACGACCGTTCAGCCCAACGGACTGGGAATGGTGGTTCCACCAGGGGATGCGGCAGAGCTCGCAAAAGCCATCCGGACATTGGCTGACAATAGCGAGCTCAGAAACAATCTCGGTGCCAACGCGCTCGCATGGGCCACAGGACCGAATTCGCCCGAACAGGTCGGCGCCCACGCCGCAGCCCTTTATCGCGAGGTGGCCGGATCATGCTGATGAAGGTACTCGCGGATGGTCCTCAGATGGCGATACGAAAGAGGGCAAGCGTCCGCCACTATGTTCCGGGTGGCTGCGAGAATGGCGGCGGTATTGGCAGGCTGGTCGGTTATATAACCAGCACGGCGAAAGAGGGCGGAGCAGAACATGCCGTCACTGACACCAGGGGACCTCGATGGTCCGCGGCGACGTCGTCTCTGCGCCTTTTGGGCGCCATCGTGACGATGGCGAAGGATCGAATCCTCGATCCGACACGCATTCATCATATCCATGTCGCCGGCCGCGGCAGTACTTCCCGAAAGCTGATCCTGACCGAGGCTGCCCATTTGCTCGGGTGCTTTCACATATTGCACCTGCACGACTACGACTATGCCAGCGACTTTGCTGCACGCTCGCCGCGTCAGCAATCGCTCATACGCCGGATGTTTCAACGTGCTGATTGCGTCGTGGCGCTGGGCGAGCGGGATCACGTGACGCTCGCCACACTTCTCGGTGTAGACGAGCATCGCCTTGTGATTGCTCACAATTGCGTCCCCGATCCCGGCGCGCACAATGTTCGTGCCGGCGAGCCGCCATTGATCGTGTTCCTCGGCCGGCTGAGCGAACGCAAAGGCGTTCCGGAACTTCTGCTCGCCCTCAGCCATCCAGTCATGAAAGAGCTTCGATGGCGGGCAGTACTGGCGGGCGATGGGCCTGTAGAGGATTATCGCCGCCAGGCTGCAGACATGGGCCTTTCAGGTCTGGTGGAAATGCCAGGATGGCTTGGCGCCGATGAGGCACGGGCGCTGTGTGCTCGTGCTGATATCTTGGTCCTGCCCTCACATGCCGAAGGCTTGGCAATGGCCGTGCTCGAAGGACTTTCCCACGGACTTGCCGTTGTCACCACCCGTGTTGGAGCACATGACGAAGTCATCTCCGATGGCGAAACCGGTGTCTTCGTCCCTGTCGGGGACAAGGATGCCTTGGCCGCAGCCCTGGCGAAACTGATTACGGATCCAGAGACCCGCAGCCGCCTCTCAGCCGGGGCACGCGCTCATTATCTCAACCATTTCAGTATGAAAGCATACATGCGGTCGATGGAAAAACTCTACGAAACCATCTCCGCGCAACCTCAAGCAAAGGTTAGCGCACAATGACAATTTCAACTTTTCCGCCAGACCGAAACGTCCCGCTCCCGGCCGTCCATTATGAGCCCCGGTTTCAGACGGAGATGAAATCGGAAGAGTTCGACCTGACGTCTGGATTACGTTTGCTGCGTCGGCGTCTTGCGATGATCGTTGCGGTGATGGTGGTGCTGATGGCGGCTTCGATCGTGCTGATCTCAGGCTTGAAGCCGACCTATCACGCCGCCTCCCGGCTGATGATCCATAAGCCCCTGGCAACCGCACTCAGCACCGGCGATGCCGGCAACACTGCGCCGCTGAACGTCACGTCCGAGACCGAGCGGCTTCTGTCCAGAAGCGTGACGGAGCGCATCATCCGCGACTTGCGGCTCGACGAGCGGCCGGAGTTCAACCCGGCCCTGCGCCAGGCCTCCGTCATCGACGAGATCAGGGCAACCTTGCGCGGCCTGGTGAGCAGCGATAAGCCGTCACAGCCGGCAGAAGACAGTATCGAGCCGATCATCCAGGCCTATTACAAGGCGCTGAGTGTCTGGCGTGACGGCCAGAGCGATGTCGTCCAGATCGGCTTTACCGCCAGCGATCCCGAACTGGCAGCCGCCGTCCCGAACCGGCTCATCAGCATCTATCTCGAAGAGCGCAAGGACAGTATCCGCGGCAGCCTGGACACGGCGGAAGCATGGATCGGCCAGCGCATCGCCGAACAGCAGGATCGCGCCAGGGCCGCCCGCGATGCCGCCGACACCTATCAGCAAACGATGGGCGTCGTTCAAAATGACGATGAGCAGAGCGAACAGGTCAAGGCGATCGTCGAATTGAGCGACCGGCAGACGAAGATCGGACAAAGCCGCGCCGACATCAAGGATACGATCGCCGCACTGGAAGCAGCCCGCGACCCTTCGCTTGCCGCCCAGAGCAAATCCGTCCCCGACAGCATCGGCGTAATGCAAAGCGACCTTCGCGCCCAGCAGCAGGATCTCGCACGCCTTCTCGACATCTATGGCAACGATGCCGCCGCCGTGGTCGACCTGCGGGCAAGGATCGACAGGTCCCGCACCGATCTCGGCGCGGCGGTCGACCGGTACCTGCAGTCCATGCGCGCCAAGCTGAGCACCCTTGATGACGAGGATCGTACAGTGCGATCGGCACTGGCGTCCGCCTATGAGCAACGCTCCCGCTCATCGCTGGCGCAGACCGAGCTCGGGCGGCTGCAGCGCATTGCCGACAGGGAGCAGACGGCGCTCGACAAGCTGGAGGAGCAGCGCCGCGGTCTTGCCGGACAGGCCATGCTGCCGGGCACCGAACTGGAGGTCCTGTCACCGGCTGCGGTGCCGCTTGCGCCGCAGGGGCGCAGCCGGCTGTTCTACCTGATCGGCGCCTTCTTCGCTTCGATCTCGGTTGCGGTGACGGCCGCCTTCGTGGTCGAGATGATGGACAGGACGGTGCGCAGCTTCGACCAGATCACTGGAATGGCGCGCATCGTGCCGGCCGGCTTCGTCCCGCATTTGCGACGCAAGGACCGCAGAGATCCCTCGCGGCTGTTCGGGCAAACGCAGATCGGCATGTTCGACGAAGCCATCCGCACCGTGATGATCTCGCTCAAACAGGCCAATGGCGGCAAGCTGCCGAACAGCATTGCCGTGACCTCGGCCCATAGCGGCGAAGGCAAGTCGCTGGTGGCCGGATCGCTGGCAATCGAGCTCGCCGCCAACGGAACGCCGGTGCTGCTCGTCGACAGCGACATCCGGCGCGGACATCTCGACACGCTGTTCCGGTCCGGCCTCAAACAGGGGCTGAATGAGTTCCTGAGCGGGCAGGCTGGCCTCGAGGACGTCGTCCATCACCATCCGAGCGGCATCGACTTCATCCCGGCCGGCAATCCCCGCCTGCAGCGGCGTATGCGCATGACCGACGTCGCCGAGATCATCGAGATGGCCCGCGCCAGAGGCCAGATCGTCATCTTCGACAGTGCGCCGGTGCTCGCCTCGGCCGATACGATGCATCTGACGGCGCTGACGGAACGAACGCTGATGGTCGTGCAATGGGCAAAGACCAGCCGCAGAGCCGCAGAGTTCTGCCTGCACCAGCTCAGAAGCGCCCGCAATGCCGATATCGTCGTCGCCATCAACAATGTCAAACCCAAACGGCACGCAAAATATAACTTCCGTGACTCCGAATTATACGCAAGGTCATTGATGAAATACCACGATTTTAAAATGTAATTCTCGACATTACGAAGGATCTAATAGGCTTGGTCGATCCACTGCTGCTTCAGCAGCAGGCGAACGCCATTAATCATCACAACCGGTACCCCAAGGGATCACCAGACTACAGGGACAGGAGAGGAGTGATGACGGATTATTACGTTGCTATTGACGGAAGCGACATCGCCAAAGGCAGCCTTTCAGCGCCATGGAAAACGATCGGCCGCGCCATGCAGGCGCAGCTCAAGCCCGGCGATCAGGTCGTGGTGAAGGCAGGAACGTATCACGAGCAGATCGTGGTAACGAAGGATGGCACGGCGGATAATTACCTCACCATCCGCTCCGAACAGTCGGGCGACGCTCTGCTTAGGCCGCCTGCTTCGGACACCTATAGCACCCTGAACGTGCGAGCGAACTACGTCAGGATCGAAGGCTTCGACGTCGTTGGCGGCGAGGGACACGCGATCGATATCGAAGGGTCGCACCATGTCACGATCAAGGACAATATTGCCCATGACAGTGGCGGTTCGGGTATTTCCAGCGCCAAATCGGATTGGCTGACGATTGAGGACAACCGGGTCTATGGCAACGCCGCGACGAACGGCTATCAGTGCAGTGGCATTTCGCTCTGGCAGAACATGGATCTCGCCGCGGGCAATGCCGAATTCCGCAACATCATCAGGAACAACATAAGCTATGACAACGTGCAGGGACCCGCAATCAACTGGGAACATACGGATGGAAACGGTATCATCATCGACGGCTTTCACGATACCAAATACCGCTACGGCACTCTGATCGAAGGCAATGTCTCATACGGCAATGGCGGTAAAGGCATTCACGTCTTCCTGAGCGACTTCGTCACGGTGCGCAACAACACCGTCTGGCACAACAACCATGACAATGCCAACAAGGGAAGCTGGCGAGGCGAACTGAGCAACGCCATGGGCAGTCACAACACCTGGGTGAACAATATTGCGGTGGCGGATCCGGGGACGGATTCTAGAAACCGGGCCATTAACGACGTCAGCACCAATGGCTACGTGAACGAGGATGTGAAGTGGTACAATAATATCACCTTCAACGGCACTCCGCGCGAGGCATCGGTGCTTTCGGACGGCCATGCGCCGGATGCAGCCAACGGAAACCTGCTTGGGCTTGATCCTCTGCTTTCGAATCCCGCCACGGGAGATTTTCAACTGAAGCCTGGTTCGCCGGCCATCAATGCCGGAACCTCCGCCTTCGGGCTTGGATCTGTCGATCTGGACGGGCGGGCCCGCTCAAACGGCAAGGTCGACATCGGAGCGGATGAGGCCGATTCCAGTGCGGACACGCCACCGAATGCCGAGAACATCTCTGGCTCGGTGCGGCGATGACCGCAGCCTGCGAAAAGCATCTTCGCCAATGGCGGCCAGATCACGGTGAGTTCAGCGGCGTGGATTGGCGCTTAGCCGCACGGCAACGAAACCGTCGATGACGCTCGTCGCCAGACCTGGAAAGCCTGAAAGGTTTCGGTGACCTGAAAATGCTGGTCGGACAGGAATGCGGCCAGCGCTCCCTCTGGATCGTAGATATCAGGCTTGCTGGTGACGACGAGAGTCGGAGCCTCCAGGGCGGAAGCAAAACCGGGCCGTGGCTCAGAGACATAGAGCGCGCTGCCACACCCCTTGCCCAACGGCACATGGTACACGAGAGCACCAAGTGCGTCGGCGCTCCACCAGACTCGATCGCCCCCAGTGAGGGCCGAGCGTACGACTGTGGCCGCAGCGCGATAATCGTCCTTGGCGTGACGCGGCGCGAATCTGATGCTCGCGCCAGAGGCCAACGCCATCATCAGGAAGCCAAGCACCACAAGCTTGCCGACGGGCCGGCGCCAGAGCAGCGTCGCACCTGTTGCCTGCAGCGCCAGGACAACTGCTATTGCGGGGGCAAGGTGGCGACCGACGACGCGCCAATGCAGAATATATCCGGCGATCAGGATCAATGCTGCGGCGGCCGTGAACGCGATCGCGCATGCCGCCAGTGTGCGAGGCGGAATATCGCGAACGGCCTGTATCACGCCGGCCAATGTTACCGCAGCGACCAGGATGGCGTAGCTCGCGAGCGCAACGAGGTAAGACGAGACGATCGCCCCCTCCCCGGCGCGCAGATCCGTGCGGCCCGGGCCAAGGCCCGCGAAACCCAGCAGTTCGTAGGCCGAGAACAACAATGTCCGCACGTCGGTCGTCGCGACTTTGGTGCCGCCTGCCCCCCCAAGCACGGTCCAGAGATAGTAGAGCCCGAGTGGCGCCAGCACGACCACGAGCAGAACCGACGGCCCGATGATGTGGCTGATAGCAAGCCGGCGAACGCGCCAGGGTACGGCACAAGCGGCGGCACCAACCGCGGCGGCAGCCCATATCGCGCCGAGCAAGCTGCTTCCGGCAAGAGCAATAAGCCCGAACGCCAGCAGCCAGACTTGATAGCGGCGAAGGAGCGGACCTTCCGCACTGCGATCGCTCGCTGCAACCACTGCGCGGTCGAGGAGACCGAAGACCATCAGGCTCGCCCCGATCTGCATGCCATAGGGCCGCGCCTCATCGATATAATACCAGAGGAACGCACTGGTCGCGGCGATCAGAAGGCGATCAACTCGGCCATTGGCGAAGACGTAGAGGCCTGGAATAAGCCAAAGAAGGTTCATCACTCTCAGCGCAACCTCGCCGTCGCCTGCAACCTTCTCCCAGGCCCAGATCACCACGAGGAAAAATGGCATCTGCGCATCTGAGCCTGTCTCCGCGACCATGCGCGCCAAAAGCGTCCCAAAATGCGGCTCCGCGGCACGCCACGCGGTGTTGGCCTCGTCTATCCAGTAACTCTGCCCGCTGATTGCGGTGCAAAGCGCAACCAAAGTGGCGACCATGGCGAGCCACAGGATGACGTGCCGCGATAATGGGTACGACTTCTGCAAAAGAGATGCTGGCTTATTGACTGGGTTCGATGGTCCCGAGATCTCCGCGCCCAGCGCCGGATTGAGGTCAGATATGCCCATACACGTACTAGTCCCAAAACCGTGTCCAGCGCCCCGCCGGTAATATATCCATCCCGGCCTGGATTTTCTCTAAGACTAACTCTTTCTCCGTTTGAGCAACAATCAGCACAAAGTGGTACGCATACGTCTTATGGCTCGCTTTCGACCGGCCGACATAAAGAATAAAGTTCATTTCTACAGAGGCTTGCGCGTCATCACGGACAGCGATGTCGGGGAAAATTCGATGAGCCTTGGAGCTTGCGAGTTCGGCAAGCTGGATGGAGCCGAGGATGGTCAAGAGTAAGACTATTGTAAAGAGTGATCGGATCGAACGGTTTCCTCGAAGGACCTGCGCCGACCGTCGTGCGGTAGCAGGCACGCATGGTCCAACACATTTCATTACATCGGGGGCTTAACATGTTGCCGCGTCGCACAGAGTCCCCCCGCACATGGCCAATTACCAAAACTGATCTTTCGCCTCACGGCATCTCAGATACGGACGGCCTGGTACTGAGTATTGTGGTGCCGGTGTTCAATGAGGAGGAGACGATCGTGCTCTTTCTCCAGGCCATGGATGCACAGACCAACGCGATCCGCAGCGCTCTCGGACCGGGCGGACAGGTAGAGATTCTCTTCGTCGACGATGGCAGCCGCGATCGTACTGTGGACATCATCGAAGGTCTCGTGGCGCAGCGAACGGACATCGGCCTGATCTGCCTGTCGCGAAACTTCGGCAAGGACGCAGCTCTGGCAGCCGGTCTCGCTCATGCCCGCGGAGATGCAATCATCCCGATGGACGTCGATCTGCAGGATCCGCCAGATATCGTTCCTGATATGGTGGGCGCCTGGATGCGCGGCGCAAAGGTGGTCAACGCACGCCGCAAGAGACGCGTCAGCGACACCTGGCTCAAGCGGTGCAGCGCCGCGGCCTTCTACGGCCTCTATAACAGGATGGCCGACTATCCCATCCAGGACAATGTCGGCGATTTCCGGCTACTGGACCGCAGCGTCGTCGATGTCCTGAACGGCATGCCGGAACGCATCCGCTTCATGAAGGGATTGTTCTCCTGGGTTGGCTTCACTCAGGCAACGGTCGAATACGACCGGCCGAAACGTACGGCAGGCACGTCGAAGTGGGTATATTGGCGCCTGTGGAACTTTGCCTTGGACGGGATCACCGGATCGACGACGATGCCTTTGCGGATCTGGACCTATGTCGGCCTCGTTGTCGTCTTTCTAGCGCAACTCTACGCGGCCATCATCATTGGGCGAACGCTGATATTTGGAGTCGATGCGCCCGGTTACGCCTCCATAATGGTGGTCATCCTGGTGTTCGGCGCGTTCAACATGATTTCCGTTGGGCTTCTCGGCGAATATGTCGGCCGCATCGCAGTCGAGGTCCGGCAACGGCCTTTGTATCTGGTCGAGCATCTGACCGGCCGGGCCGCTGCGGGGTCGATCAACGGTGCCGCTGCCGATCAGGCGCGACGCGATGCGTCCGCCGGTGCCAGCGCTCTGCGGCGGGTTGGCATCGCGGCAAGTCCAGCGGTGACAGGCGCGAGAACGACGGAAGGCCAGTTGAGCAGCCAGTTTCCGGCAGAATGACATGATGGAGAAGGCTTGCTATCCGGCAGTCGACAGCCCCAAAGTCATCATGCCCTGGCGGTCGATGGAGTGCATCGGCGTCCTCATTGCGCTGTTCCTTCTGAGCGGCTGCATTTTCCCCTTGGTCGATCGCGATGGCTCCCTGGACGCCAGCGAGATGGCCAAACTTCGCCTGCTGGGCATGCCTATCTATCTGATTTCTCTCGGGCTGTTGGCTCGAAATCAGGCAGAGCTGCTGCTCGCCATTCGCCGTAGCCTGCCCTTCGCCATACTTCTTCTCTTGCCGCTTGTCTCAGTGCTGTGGTCGTCGAGCCCCGCTCTCACTCTACAGCGGGGCATTGCGCTCATTCTCTCCGTATCGCTGGCATATCTTCTCGCTATCCTGTTCACGCCGCGGCAATTGCTATTGCTGACGGTTGTGGTGCTTGGTGCCGGCATGGTGTTCAGTCTTTTGATGGCTGCCGCATGGCCCAGTCGTGCGTTCACCGTAGGCGAGAGCTCCCTGAGAGGGGTCTTTGACAATAAGAACACCCTCGGGTGGAACGCAGCGATCGCGACTTTCGCGTGCAGCATGATGGCCGTGGATCGACGGGCTGGGCTTAGAATCGTCAGCATACCGCTGCTGTGCGCCAGTCTCGTTTGCCTCGTCGCGTCCCAGTCGATGACAGCCATGACCTCACTCGCCAGTGCGGTAGTGGCGACGGTTTTCTTCCTCGCCCTGTCGAAGACCCGCGATCTTGGGCGGGCGACGCTCGTGCTGGTCTGCCTGCAATTGGTTGCGCTGGTCCTTATAGGCCTCAGCGAATTGCTCGTTCCCTTGCTCGAAGCGATGGGCAAGGACGCGACACTGACCGGTCGCGTTCCGCTCTGGCGGGAAGTGGATCACGCAATCGGAAGGCGGTTGTTGTTCGGTTATGGCTATCAAGCCTTCTGGGCCGACTCCAACGCCGACGGCTGGTACGTGCGCGCTGCGGCCGGGTGGCCTGCGCCGCACGCCCATAACGGATTTCGCGACGTATTGCTGGGCCTCGGCCTCCTGGGTTTCATACCCTTGGTTTGGACCATTGCTCGCGCTCTTCGGCAGGGCGCGACGCTGGTGTGTGACGCTCCCGAGGAGGGTTGGCTGTGGCTGAATGTGCTGGTCATCATGTTCCTGGTGATGAACCTCACCGAAACGATCATCCTCACGCAGAATAGTATTCTCTTCGTCCTGTTTGCGACTGCCGTGGTTACGTTCGCGATCCGGTTTCCAACCGAAGCGAGAGACCTGACGTCTGGATTACGTTTGCTGCGTCGGCGTCTTGCGATGATCGTTGCGGTGATGGTGGTGCTGATGGCGGCTTCGATCGTGCTGATCTCAGGCTTGAAGCCGACCTATCACGCCGCCTCCCGGCTGATGATCCATAAGCCCCTGGCAACCGCACTCAGCACCGGCGATGCCGGCAACACTGCGCCGCTGAACGTCACGTCCGAGACCGAGCGGCTTCTGTCCAGAAGCGTGACGGAGCGCATCATCCGCGACTTGCGGCTCGACGAGCGGCCGGAGTTCAACCCGGCCCTGCGCCAGGCCTCCGTCATCGACGAGATCAGGGCAACCTTGCGCGGCCTGGTGAGCAGCGATAAGCCGTCACAGCCGGCAGAAGACAGTATCGAGCCGATCATCCAGGCCTATTACAAGGCGCTGAGTGTCTGGCGTGACGGCCAGAGCGATGTCGTCCAGATCGGCTTTACCGCCAGCGATCCCGAACTGGCAGCCGCCGTCCCGAACCGGCTCATCAGCATCTATCTCGAAGAGCGCAAGGACAGTATCCGCGGCAGCCTGGACACGGCAGAAGCATGGATCGGCCAGCGCATCGCCGAACAGCAGGATCGCGCCAGGGCCGCCCGCGATGCCGCCGACACCTATCAGCAAACGATGGGCGTCGTTCAAAATGACGATGATCAGAGCGAACAGGTCAAGGCGATCGTCGAGCTCAGCGACCGGCAGACGAAGATCGGACAAAGCCGCGCCGACATCAAGGATACGATCGCCGCACTGGAAGCAGCCCGCGACCCTTCGCTTGCCGCCCAGAGCAAATCCGTCCCCGACAGCATCGGCGTAATGCAAAGCGACCTTCGCGCCCAGCAGCAGGATCTCGCACGCCTTCTCGACATCTATGGCAACGATGCCGCCGCCGTGGTCGACCTGCGGGCAA